>NZ_JAUOSW010000001.1:0-520402 GCF_030549005.1 Tenacibaculum soleae | reverse complement strand
GTTGGCCTACAAGGACTCGAACCTTGAATGTCGGTACCAAAAACCGGTGTGTTACCAATTACACCATAGGCCAATAACTTATTGCGGGTGCAAATATAGAACAAAATTATATTTTGACAAATTTTTTGTGTTTTTTTTCATTTAACACAACTTTATATACACAAAGAGTTAGTTAACTACTTCAAAATTATATTTTTGTTTTCAGTAAAAAATCAACAGTTATTAATACTTTCGTACTTTATTATACAAAAAACTATGAACGAATTTAACTACAAAAAGTGGAATATCATTTTAGGATGGTTTTCATTTGCCGTGGCATTAATTACATATACATTAACTTTAGAACCTACCGTTAGTTCGTGGGATTGTGGAGAATACATTTCTACCGCAGTAAATTTAGAAGTTGGGCATCCACCTGGAGCTCCGTTATTTCAAATGCTTGGCGCATTCTTTGCAATGTTTAGTAACGACCCTAGTCAATGGGCTAAAATGGTAAACTTTATGTCGGGCTTAGCCAGTGCTTTTACCATTCTTTTTATGTTTTGGACTATTACCAATTTAGCCAAAAAAATGGCATTTAAAAATGGTAAATTCAGTAAAAACGAAGCGATTGCCGTTTTAGGTAGTGGATTGGTTGGTGCTTTAGCATACACATTTTCTGATAGTTTTTGGTTTAGCGCCGTAGAGGGAGAGGTTTATGCAATGTCATCTTTTTTAATGGCTCTATTATTTTGGTTAGGCTTAAGGTGGGAAAGCGAAATTAACACCCCAAGAGGTAATAAGTGGCTGGTAGTAATTAGTTTTGTAGTAGGATTATCTTTCGGAGTGCACATTTTATCTCTTTTAGTAATTCCATCAATTGTTTTATTATATTTCTTTAAAACATATAAAAACATCAATTTAAAATCAACTGCCATTGCAACACTTATTTCAATATTTGTTTTGGCTTTTGTTTTTAAATTTTTATTCCCGTTTACATTAAAGTTTTTTAGTGTATCAGAATTATTTTTTATCAATCAAATAGGATTACCATATAACTCAGGAACCATAATTGCTGGCTTAGTTTTAATCGGATTATTTTACTTCGGATTAAACTATACACGCAAAAAAAACTTGGTAACGGCAAACACCTTAGTATTGTCGGTTTTATTTATTATGATTGGTTTTTCATCTTGGCTAATGCTACCAATTCGTGCAAATGCCGATACGATTATTAACGAAAACAATCCATCGAGTGCGCGTGAGTTATTAGCTTATTATAATCGTGAACAGTATGGTGATGCTAACGTGTTTTATGATAAGTATTACTCAGTTACTTACGATAGAGAGCAAGATGCAAATCAGCCTTACAAAGATGACAAACCAAAATATGAAAAGAAAAACGGTAAATATGTTATTGTAAACAAATACAAAAACGTATTACCTAATTACTCAAGCAAACACAAAGGTTTTATCCCTCGAATGGTAAACCCTGCTTCTGAGCAACATTACAAACGAATTGCCGGAATTCCTGCACGAAGTAAAAGACGCCCTACATTTATAGAGAACATGAAATTTATGATTGATTATCAATTTGGATACATGTACGGACGTTATTTTATGTGGAATTTTGTTGGTAGACAAAACGATGCACAAGGACATTTAGATATTGAAAACGGAAACTGGTTAAGTGGAATCGATTTTATTGATGAAGCTCGCTTAGGTTCGCAACAAAACTTACCTGACGACATAAAAAACAATAAAGGACGAAACAAATATTTCTTTTTACCTTTAATTTTAGGACTAATTGGGTTGTTTTATCAATATAAAAAAGACAAAAATAATTTATATACACTTGCTTTATTTTTTGCCTTTACTGGTTTTGCAATTATATTTTACACCAACCCAAAACCTTTTGAGCCTCGTGAGCGTGATTATGCCGTGGTAGGTTCGTTTTATGTTTTTGCTATTTGGATAGGTTTCGGAGTGTTAGCATTATATGATTATTTGAAAAATTACGCCAATAAAAAAACTGTTGCCATTGCCGTTTCTACTATTTCATTATTAGCAGTTCCTGTGCTAATGGGAGCTCAAAACTGGGATGATCATGACAGAGGCGATCGCTATATTGCTCAGTTAAACGCACAAACCTATTTAGAAAGTTGCGACCCAAATGCGATAATTTTTACCATTGGTGATAATGATACATTCCCTTTATGGTATATGCAACAAGTTGAAGGTGTACGAAGAGATATTAAGATTGTAAACACAAGTCTTTTTCAAACCGATTGGTACATCGATCAAATGAAAAAGAAAACCTATGAAGCAGATCCTATTCCGTCGCAATTAACGCACGATCAATACAAGTACGGAACCTTAGATGTTGCCTACCACATTCCACATCCAAGGTTTAAAGACTCTATTATCTCTATCAAAAATTTTATGAGATGGATTGAAAGCGACAATGATGCCACCTATTATATTGATGAGGAAAACGATGTAAGAGAAAAATTTTATCCAACAAATAAAATTCGAATTCCGGTAAATAAAGCCAATGTTTTAAAAACAGGCTTAGTAGCACAAAAAGATGCTGATAAAATTCTAGATTATATAGATATTACTGTTGATGCCCAAGCTTTAGCAAAAAACAGAATTTTAATGCTTGATATTTTAAATAATTTTGATTGGAAACGCCCTATTTATTTTACAGGTGGTGCCAATGCCGATGAAGAATATATTTGGTTAAAAGATTATATTCAGTTAGACGGAATGTCGTATAAATTTGTTCCTATAAAAACACCTAACAAAGGAAAAACAATGTTTAATATGGGACGTATCGACACTAAAAAAATGTACGACAACGTTAAAAAATGGGATTGGAAAACCATAAACAATGGCAAAGTTTATTTAGATGAACAAAGCAAACGCAATGCAATATCTATCCGTAATAATTTAATGCGTTTATCTGAAGAGTTTTTAAAAGAAGGAGATTCTGTAAACGCAAAAGATGTGTTAGATTTATCGTTATACAAAATGCCAATTAACGATTTTGGTCATTATAGTATTTCTTTAGGATATCCAGAACTATACTATCGCATAGGCGATATTGACAAAGCTCATGAAACTGTAGAAACTTTGATTACTGTTTTTCAGCAAAAATTAAAGTATTACAGCACTTTTAAAGATGAAGACGTTGATTTGATTCTTGACAATTTAGAGACAACTTTATATATGTATCAAAATCTAATTCAGCAAATTTCACGTTATGACAACGACACTGAATATGGTAAAAAAGCATTTCAGGATTATTTAAACCACGCACGTTTATTTAAACACCTAATGTCTGACGAAGAAGAACAGGAGCAATTTCCTCAAGAATTAGATACTATTAAACCTTAATATTTTAAGAATATTATTATATAAAAAAAGCGCAGTTACTATATCGTAGCTGCGCTTTTAACGTAGTAAGTTTAGCTTTAACACTTAAACTTTAAAAAGACAAGTGAAATAACACCTGTTTTATGGTAATTATATTAAAATGGTTTTAAACGTACTGCTGTACCAAACCAATTAAAGTATTTGCATCTTGTTCACCTGTTTGTCGCCATTTCATTCGCCCCTCTTTATAAATCATAAAAGTAGGGTTACCTTTAACCCGTAAAGCTTCAGCTAAAATTTCGTTTTGTCTAATATCAATCTTAATTACTTTTGCTTTATCGCCTAAAGCTGCAGCAACATCACGAAGCGTATCTAAACTAGGCTCTAACTCACTCCAATCTGCGTAAAAATCAATTAAAACAGGCTTGTTAACACTTATAATTTCACCAAATTTTGTCATGGTATTTTATATTTTTATAAATAAAATCTTTCAAAATTACTATTTTTTTTTCAATTAGATATTAACATTTGTTAAAAACCCTGAAAATCAAGCTTTTTTCAATTCAATTACCGTAATTTCAGGCCAAATACCTACCCTACCAGGAAACGCATGATATCCAAAACCTCTATTTACATTAATGTAACGACCAAACTCTTCATATAAACCAGCCCATTGCTTATAAACATATTGTGACGGACTCCACTTAAACCACCCTGGTATTTCAATACCAAATTGCAACCCGTGCGTATGCCCACTTAACGTTAACTGGTAATTAAAATCATCTTTTTTTACTTTATACTCCCAATGACTTGGATCATGGCTCATTAAAATTTTAAAATCATCTTTTTCAATTCCTTCAGACGCTTTTTTAAGATCACCAGCTTTGTTAAAACCTTTTCCCCAATTTTCTACCCCAACTAAAGCTATTTTTTGACCATCCTTTTCAATATATCGGTTTTCATTACACAATAACTCAAAACCAATTTTTGGATGAATTTCTTTTATTGCTTTAAAATTTGCAGCTTTATCTTCTTCACTTTTCCATTTTGAATAATCACCATAATCATGATTTCCTAATATCGAATATTTACCAACCGGAGCTTCTAATTTTTTAAAAACATCAACCCAATCATCCATTTCATGGGCAAAATTATTTACAATATCACCTGTAAACAAAAGTAAATCAGATTTTTGCTCATTAATCAAATCAACACCATAGCTTATTTCCTCTTTATTGGTAAAACTACCAGAATGTATGTCGGTTACTTGCGTAATCGTAAATCCATCAAAAGCATCAGGTAAATCTTTAAATAATAATTGATATTTTATAACCTTATAATTATACTTTCCTTTAAAAATACCATATAAAATACTTGCAAACGGAATTGCAGCAATACCCAAAGCTATTTTTGCAACAAAACTTCTTCGGCTTGCCAAGGGCTTTGTTTCATTTGCTGATAAAAAAGAAATTCCTTTTTGAATAAACCTAACAACATCTTCGCCAAACATAACTAATAAGATAATTAATTTTGGTATTAATGCTACCAAAAGCATTGCTACTGCCAATTGAAATTGTGGCGTTTGCCCAGAATTTCTATCATAAAAAACCATTGTATAAAAAAAATTAGCGTACGCTAAGAAGCCTAAGAACAACCACCCATAACGGAAAAAATTATTTTTAGTAATTGTTTTTATTGCCTGAAAAGCATAGCTTTCAAACACTATAATAAATAATAAAAAAACAACGATGGTTACCAATAAACGAGACATATACAGTTTTTAAAAGTCATACAAAGATAGGTTGATTATTAAAAATCAATTTTTAACATCTTGTTAAAGTTTTGTAGTTTTACCATCGAAGATAACTTCGATTCTTTTACCGATTAATTTTCGACAAATAATTACTGATAATCAACCTATTTTAATGGGTTTAACATATAAAAATGGCAGATCAAAAACGACTTTTTTTACTCGACGCTTTCGCATTAATATTCAGAGGATATTACGCTTTTATAAAAAATCCACGAATTAACTCAAAAGGAATGGATGTTTCAGCAATTTTAGGTTTTACAAATTCGCTGTTAGATGTTATAAAACGTGAGCGTCCTGATCATTTAGCAGTGTGTTTTGATCGTGGCGGATCGGTTGCCAGAGTGGATGCTTTTCCTGAATACAAAGCCAACAGGCAAGAAACGCCTGAAGCTATAAAAATTGCCGTTCCGTATATCGAAGAAATATTAAAGGCGATGAACATTCCTGCTATTGTAAAAGAAGGATTTGAGGCAGATGATATTATAGGAACCTTAGCTAAAAAAGCCGAAAAAGAAGGCTACCAAACTTATATGGTAACGCCAGATAAGGATTTTGCCCAACTAGTTTCTGAAAATATTTTTATGTATCGCCCACGTTTTGGCGGTGGATATGAAACTTGGGGAATACCCGAAGTACAAGAAAAATTTGGTGTAGAAAGACCCGAACAAGTAATCGATTTTTTAGGGATGATGGGAGATTCTGTTGATAATATCCCTGGATTACCTGGTGTTGGTGAAAAAACGGCCAAGAAATTCTTAGCCCAATATGGTTCTATGGAAAATTTATTGGCAAATACAGCTGATTTAAAAGGTAAAATGAAAGAAAAGGTAGAAGCAAATGCCGAACTTGGACTTTTATCAAAAGAACTAGCAACCATTATGTTAGATGTTCCGGTAGAGTTTCATCAAGAAGATTTTGAAATGTGCCAACCAAATATTGAAGCGACCAAAGAGATTTTTACTGATTTAGAATTTCGTCGTTTAACTGATAATTTTCTAAAAACTTTTGGCGTTTCTGAAAACGCATCCGAAGTTAAAAAAGAGGAAAAAACAACAGCTAAATCAAAAAAGGCAGCTGATAAAAATACCGCTGGACAATTTGATTTATTTGCTACACCTGGCGCAGGAAATTTAACTGAAGATGAAAGTATTTCTGGTTATAAAAACTTACAAAACACTTCTCATTTTTATCAACACATAAATACACTGCTATCAAGAAAGTTATTATTAGCAAAGTTATTACAACAAAAATCCATTTGTTTTGATACCGAAACTACAGGTTTAAAAGCCTTAGAAGTTGAATTAATCGGAATTTCTTTTTCATGGGAAACTGGTAAAGGATACTATGTTTCTTTTCCTGAAAACCAAGAGGAAACCAAAACTATTTTAGAAGAATTTCGTCCGTTTTTTGAAGCTTCTGAAATTGAAAAAATTGGCCATAATTTAAAATACGATATCAAAGTTTTATCAAATTATAACATGCCCGTAAAAGGAAGGTTGTTTGATACCATGATTGCGCATTATTTGATTAACCCAGATATGCGCCACGGAATGGATGTTTTGGCAGAAACGTATTTAAATTACCAACCAATGCCAATTATTGATTTAATTGGTAAAAAAGGTAAAAATCAACTTTCAATGCGACAAGTTGAAATTACCAAACAAACTGAATATGCTGTTGAAGATGCTGATATTACGTTGCAATTAAAAGAACATTTTACAAAAGAGTTAGAAAGCGGAAATGTTACCAAATTATTTAACGATATAGAAACACCTTTAGTTTCGGTTTTAACCGCAATGGAAATTGAAGGAATCAATTTAAATGTGCCGTTTTTAAAAGAGCTTTCTGTTGATTTAGCGAATGATATTGCCCGCTTAGAAAAAAGCATTTACGAACAAGCTGGCGAAGAGTTTAATATTGCTTCACCAAAACAGTTAGGTATTGTATTGTTTGAAAATATGCAATTGGTTGACAAACCAAAGAAAACAAAAACAGGACAGTATTCAACCGCCGAAGATGTATTGTCGTTTTTAGCAAAAGACCATCAAATTATTCGCGATATTCAAGAATATCGCCAGTATAAAAAACTACAAAGTACCTATGTTGATGCTTTGCCAAACGAAGTAAACACTAAAACGGGACGTATTCATACATCTTATGCACAAGCTGTTGCTGCTACAGGTAGATTGAGTTCTAATAACCCGAACTTACAGAATATTCCTATTCGTACAAAACGCGGACAAGAGGTTAGAAAAGCTTTTGTTCCGAGAGATGAAAACCATGTATTACTTGCTGCCGATTATTCGCAAATAGAATTACGAATTATTGCTGCTTTAAGCGAAGAAGAAACGATGATTGAAGCCTTTAAAAATGGAGAAGATATTCACGCTTCAACGGCTGCAAAAGTTTTTAATGTTCCGTTAAATGAAGTTACTCGCGAGCAACGTAGCAACGCAAAAACGGTAAATTTCGGAATTGTATATGGAGTTTCAGCCTTCGGTTTAAGCAATCAAACCGATTTATCTCGTAAAGAAGCAAAAGCATTAATTGATACGTATTACGAAACCTATCCGAAACTTAAAAAATACATGGCTAACCAAGTTGATTTTGCACGTGATAATGGTTATGTAGAAACGATTTTAAACCGTCGTAGGTATTTAAAAAACATCAACTCAAGAAATGCCATTGTTCGCGGAGCTGCTGAGCGTAATGCTGTAAACGCACCAATACAAGGAAGTGCTGCCGATATTATAAAGTTAGCTATGATTAACATTTATAATCGATTTGAAAAAGAAAACTTTACATCGAAAATGCTATTACAAGTGCATGATGAATTGGTTTTTGACACTCATAAAGACGAGTTAGAAATAATTAAGCCGATTATTAAAGAGGAAATGGAAAATGCTTTTAAAATGGCTGTTCCGTTAGATGTAGAAATGGGAATTGGGCAAAACTGGTTAGAAGCACATTAATAAGAAAAAATGGAACTGGATTATATAGCAAATATAAATGGGCATGATGAAAATCTTGTAAGACTCTACAATTTTAATAAAGCAGAGGCTATTAAGTTTAGAAATTTACTTAAAGAAACCATTATTGAAAAAAGACAGAAGTTAGATTTATCTGAAGTAGATTTTATTGAACCCCGTAATTGTAATTTAATATTCGGTTTGTTTAAATCTGATGAAGGCATTTTAACAAAAGATAACGAAACATTTTTTTGTATTCTTACCTTAAGTGGATTTGAAACTATGTTAAAATTAATAGCACCTTTTTGCGAAAAAGAAACCAGAAGTTATCAATATTTATACGATATTGATAACCCTACCGATTTGTTATTTTGCCCAAGTGCTACTAGTTACGAAGAGTAAAAATTATTAATTTATTTAATAACAAAAGTTTCATTTTGAATCCAATTAGCTCTTAACTTAAAAACTTTATCAAAGTATATAACCTGTTCTGGTTGCTTTTTTAACAGAAAACTTCCTGTATCCCAAACATGGTTATTATTTTCATCAATAATTGCTCTAACGGTATACTCTTTTGGTTCTAATAAATTGAATTCTATTTTTTTAGAAGATGAAATATATCTTGTTTTCAACACTTTATCTTTATGTAAAAGTTGAATTATAACGGGGTGATTTGTTTCTTTATTAAGATCTAAAATTATGCTTCCATAATCTTCTGAGGTAAGTGTTTTAAAATTATAGTTTAACGAATCGTTTGGTGTTTCATATAAGTCGATAATCCCTTTTGGTAAAACATCAAATTTATAAGTCATTTTTGGTGTTTTTTCAAATAGAATAGCCAATTTGTTAATTGCTTGTTTTTTTACTTCAAAATTAACATTTACGGTATCTTTATCTACAATCGAAAATTTAGATGTATCAATTCTAACAATGGGATTATTACTTTCTAAAAATAAGGTATCGTTTAAATGTAGTGTTTTACTAATACTTGAAGACATTGTTAACGAGTCTATTTTCTTTTTACGCAAACGAACTTTTATAGTATCAATAAAGTTTTTGTTGGTTACCATAAAGTTTAACGAATCCCTTTTTAAAGGAGTATGCCAGTAATTAAGAGTATCTTTGTCTTTTTCATATTGAAAAAACGATTTAAAAGTATCAGGAACTTTAGACAACAACTTAATGTTCATATTACCCTTTTCACCTTCATAACCAAACTGAATTTTACCTTTTACAATTTCTTTTCCTCTTTTAAATTTAAACGGCTGTTTTTCTTTAAAAATACGAATTGGCTTAGTTATTAGGGTATCTTTTGGTAAAGAAATAGTATCTGTGTAAAAACCTATTTCATCAGTTTTACTATTAAAAAGATAATCACTTGAAGCCTCTTTTAACCCTAGCAATAAATACTTTCCGTCTTTTAAATTGGTAAACTCAAAATTAGTAGAATCTAAGGTATTAGTAACATAATTAGGTTTTTGTTTGTAAATAACCGAATCAGTATAACTACTATCTAATCGGTATAATAAAACACTAATGTTTTTTAATTTTTCTTTGGTAAAAGCTGTTGTTACCGCTCCTTTTATTTTTAAAGAATCAATATAATTTCCGGTAGAAAAAACGTACTTAAAACTCTCTAATGTATTTTTTTCATTATTATCTTGAACTGCGTTTCCAAAATTAAAAGTATAGGTCGTATTGGTTCTTAAAGTATCTAAAATTTCAATATTAATATATTTACTTGGTGTACCTTGAGGGGTTATTATTGGCGGGTATTTCAAGGGTGGTGAAATTACTAATTGCTTAGAAATATTTTTTAGTACAATGTATTCATCAAATTCAATTTTAATCTCTTTTTTATTAAAATGAATCGATTCATAGGGTGGGTTGGCTGTAACCATAATTGGCGCGTCTTCATCTTTCGGACCTCCATCTGGCCTACCTCTACGAGCACAACTTATAATTACAATTGATACTAAAACGACTAAAAATAACACCTTATTTTTCACAAATTGATTGTTTAATTTCAACATCAAAAGTACTAAAATAACAGCAACAAAAATTATCCTTTTTTAGTATATGCCATCGTAGCAATGCTTATCGTAATATTTTTTACTTTTAATAATTCTTTACTACAAGCTACTAAAGTTGCTCCAGTAGTAATTACATCATCAATTAACAAAATATGTTTGTTTTTAAATATTTCAACATCAATTAGCTCAAACGTTGTTTTTACATCTAAAAAACGTTCAAAACGATGCTTAAATGTTTGTGTTTTTGTAATTGATGTTTTTACTAAAACTGCTGGCTTATATTCAATATTTAAAATTTCGCTTAATCTTTGTCCGAACATTGTAAGCTGATTGTACCCTCTTTTTTGCCTCTTTTTTTTGTGCAATGGCACTGGAACAATATAATCTATTTCGCTAAAAACACCTGACTTCTTTAAACATTCGCCAAACCAATTGGCAATAAATATTCCTAGTTCAGGCTGGTTTTTATATTTTATTTCATGAATAATTTTTTGACTAATACCTTTTTTTTGATAATATATAAAGGAGCGTACATGTTTAACCGATACCTTACCATAAAAAGGAGTCAATAACGTATTATTTACATATTCATTGTCATTTATAATAGGTAATTGATTATTACATAATGTGCATAAATATTGTTCGTTTTGTAATAATGTTACACAACAATTAACACATAAATTAGGATAAAATAAATAGAATATGTCTTTTAAATATTGCATATTTACAAGCAAATTTTTCATAGAAATATACAAAAAACATAATAAAACTACATTTTGAGTAAAAGATTTAATTTTTTTAAGGAAGCTATAAAAAACTACAAAACATCTGGTACAATTGTACCTAGCTCTAAGTATTTAGCTAATAAAATGCTTAAATATATCACTTTTAAAAAAGCAAAAGTTATTGTTGAACTAGGCCCTGGAAATGGTGCGATAACCCATGCTATTTTAAATAAAATACAACCAAATACCGTATTAATATGTTTTGAGATTAATACCGTATTTTACAACGAATTGAACAAAATAAAGCATCCACAATTAATTATTTTAAAAGCTTCTGCCGAAAAAATAATCCCCGAAATAAAAAAACTTGGTTTTACAAATGTTGATTATATAATTTCTAGTTTACCCTTAACTATTCTTCCTAAAAAAATATCACATAATATTCTACTTAAAAGTCATCAGGCTTTAAATAATAATGGCTTATTTATTCAATACCAATACAGCCTAACTTATTATCAGAAACTACAAAAAGTTTTTGGTAAAAATATTAAACTAAGTTTTGAGCCACTTAATTTTCCACCAGCGTTTATTTATAACTGTGTAAAAAATAGTATATTAGTGCCAAATACATCAAAATATTCCTTGTAACCCCCAATGAGTACTACAAAAATAAAGAATACTGGTTTTATAGCCTTTTTACTTGTGTTGATTATTACCATTGGGCTATTATCGTATCAAAATGCTAGTGAATATGCTGATTTAAAGGATGCTTTTAAAATAGAAAAAAAAGAGTTAGAAACAGAGTTAAATAGTGTTATAAAGGATTATGAAACGGCTGTTTCAAACAATAATAATATTTCTTTAAACCTAAGCAATAAGCTTTATGATATTATAAAACTTAAAGACACCATTAATAGCTTAAGAACTAGTGATTATAGATCGTTTCGTTTTTATCGTAGACGAATTTCAGAATTAGTTACTCAAAATAAAGCTCTTTTTAACCATATAGATTCTTTAAACTTAATAAATAATCAATTATTAACAAAAAATGATAGTGTAACTGAAGTTTTAATTACAAAAGAAAAGCAAAATATTAAATTAAAACATAAAAACAATTCCTTAGATCAGCAAAAAAAAGAGTTGAAACAAAAAATTGCAATTGCAGAAATTATTGAAATTTCATCAATAAAGGTAGTAGCGATGAAAAAAAGAAGGAGTGGCAAACATACTTCTACCTCTAGATCTAACAAAACAGATGCTTTTAAAATAGAGTTTAATCTGTTAGAAAATAATATTATTAGCCCAGGGCCTAAACCTATTTACATTCAAATAATAAATAATAAAAACGTACTTTTTCCTGCAAAAGAAGTAACCTTAAAAAACAAAGATAAAATACTTTGCAACGATATATTAGCTGCTAAATATCATAATAAACAGCTTTCGATAGTATCATTTATTAATGTAAATAGAAATAAAATTAATAAAGGCCTCTACAAAATTAATGTTTTTGTTGATGGCTTTTATGCAAAAAGTACATCTATAGAACTTAAATAACAATGACATAAAAACGATATAGCTAACTAACCCCCCTTAAATTATGACCCCTCAAAAAAGAAAAAACGCGTTTGTAGTTTTATTACTTGTAATAACCCTCTTCCTAACACTATATTCATTTCAAAAAACCAGTCAATACAACGACTTACAGGAAATATTTCAGCAAGAAAGAGCTGATTTAGAAAAAGAACTAGACGAAATGATAAAAGACTATACAGATGTAGTTGTACGTAAAAAACGTCTTTCTAAACGCCTAAAAGTTGAACTTGTTAAAATGAATAATCTTCGCGATTCTATTAAAAATTTGCGAATAGACAATTATGATTTAATCATAAAATATCGAAAAAAGATTACCACTTTAGAGCGTGAAAACAGAAATTTGTTTATTCGAGTAGATTCACTTAACACAGCCAATCATGTATTAGCTCAAGAGAATATTATTACCAATGAAATTTTACAACAAAAAGAAACAATCAATACTTCTTTAACTGAAAAGAACAAGGAACTAGAAGAAAAACAAAGAAAAATGGAAACCAAAATAGCACTTGGTGGAGTTATTAAAACTAGTTCTGTTAAAGTTGTTGCCATGAAAGAACGTAGTAGTGGAAAACTAACCTCCACTTCAAGGTCTAGTAAGACAGATGCTTTTAAAATTAACTTCGATTTATTAAAAAACTTAGTTGCCAGTTCAGGAGAAAAATCTGTTTATATTCAAATTATAGACCAAAATAAAAAAGTAATCGCTCCAAAAGGAGTTACCAAATTAAAAGACGGAGGAAAAGTACAATACACCGACTCTATTGAAGTAAATTATAATAACGATAGGCTGAGCCTTGTTTCATTAGTTTTAGTTAACAGAGATGACATTAATAAAGGTAAATATACTGTGAGTGCTTTTGTTGATGGCGTTTACTCAGGAGCTACAGCACTTAATCTTAAATAAAATACTTAAAACAACAGAAAAAGTGAAGAATTTACACAAATTCTTCACTTTTTTCTTTTAGAATGGTATTAGTTTAAAACCTTCTTTTATTTTTGCAGTATGGCAAAACAAGAAGATCAATTTAAAAAAGTATTATCGCACGCAAAAGAATACGGTTATGTATTTCAATCTTCTGAAATATATGACGGATTAAGTGCCGTATACGATTATGCTCAAAACGGAGTAGAGTTAAAGAAAAACATTAGAGATTATTGGTGGAAAGCAATGGTGCAAATGCATGAAAACATTGTTGGTATCGATGCCTCAATATTAATGCATCCAACCACTTGGAAGGCTTCAGGCCACGTAGATGCCTTTAATGATCCATTGATTGATAACAAAGATTCAAAAAAAAGATATAGAGCCGATGTTTTAGTAGAGGACTATTGTCTTAAAATTGAAGGAAAAATTGAAAAAGAAGTTAAAAAAGCTGCAAAACGATTTGGAGACTCTTTTAATAAAGATGAATTTATTACTACCAATGGTCGTGTTTTAGGCTATCAAGAAAAAATAAATACCATTTTATCTCGCTTAGGGAAATCTCTAGAAAACGAAGATTTAGATGATGTAAAATTATTAATTGAAGAATTAGAAATTGCCGATCCGTTAACAGGTTCTAAAAACTGGACAGAGGTTAAACAATTCAACTTAATGTTTGGTACTAAATTAGGTGCATCTGCCGAAAGTGCAATGGATTTATATTTACGTCCAGAAACAGCACAAGGTATTTTTGTAAACTTTTTAAACGTTCAAAAAACTGGTCGAATGAAAATTCCTTTCGGAATTGCACAAACCGGTAAAGCTTTTCGTAACGAAATTGTTGCGCGTCAATTTATTTTTAGAATGCGTGAATTTGAACAGATGGAAATGCAATTTTTTGTAAAACCAGGAACACAAGAAGAATGGTATAATAAATGGAAAGAAACACGTTTAAAATGGCATTTATCACTAGGTATGGGTGCTGACAATTATCGTTTTCATGATCATGAAAAATTAGCACACTATGCAGATAATGCTGCTGATATTGAATTTAAATTTCCTTTTGGATTTAAAGAATTAGAAGGAATTCATTCACGTACAGACTTCGATTTAAAAGCACATGAAGAATTTTCAGGAAAAAAATTACAATATTTTGACCATGAAGATAACCAAAGTTATACACCATATGTAGTAGAAACTTCAATCGGATTAGATAGAATGTTTTTAGCGGTATTTTCAAACGCATTACAAGAGGAAACTTTAGAGAACGGGACAACCAGAACCGTTTTAAAGTTACCTGCTATTTTAGCACCAGTAAAAGCAGCTATCTTGCCATTAGTTAAAAAAGATGGTTTACCAGAAATTGCGCGTAAAATAATGGACGATTTAAAATGGGACTTTAACGTTTCTTACGATGAAAAAGATGCTGTAGGTCGTCGTTACCGCCGTCAGGATGCCAATGGTACACCTTTTTGTATTACTGTTGATCATGATACGTTAAATGATAATTGCGTTACCATTCGTCATAGAGATACGATGGAACAAAAACGCGTTAAAATATCTGAATTGAACGAAATTATAAATCAAGAAGTAGCTGTAAAAAATTGGTTACAAAAAATGTAATTTTTTGTTTTTTACAATTTCAAAAAGAAAATCCTAAACTATCTGTTTAGGATTTTTATTTTTACAGCAATTAAAATCATCAGTAAATGAAAACTTTAATCAAAATATTATTTGCCATCTTTTTATGTTGGATGGCTATTGGCGCTTACTTATTAAACACTAATCACTCTAAAGCACAAATAATTATGGGTTTGGGTGTTTTGTTTATGGCTTTTATTTTAATGCCCATATTTATTTATTATCGGTATAGAGACAATAAGTACAAAAAATACATTATCAATGATAAAAAAATAAAAGAATGGATTGATAACAGTAACGAATAAAAAAAGGCTTCATTTAAAAATGAAGCCTTTTTAGTTTATTTATCCGTAACGCTATTAAGTACGCTACATAAAGTTATTCTTAGTTATTGATTGTCCAAGAAACAAAGTACTGAGAACCTATTGCTCCAACACCTGGTGCACTAAAGTATTCTTTACCACCAATATTAGCTGCACCCACTTTAAATGTAGTTTTCCAAGAAGGAATTCTATAATTTAATTGAGCATCAACAACAGTTCTAGCATCTACCATACCATCGTAGAAAGAAGACTCCCATAAGAAAGCATCTTGCCATCTTACGTTTACATTAAATCCTAAGTTTTCAATTATGTTTGTTTTACCAAACTGAAACTTTACTTTATGCTCTGGAGTATTAAATCCTGCTTCAAAATCAGCAGCTTCATCTAAGTCAATTTTAGAATATGTATAGTTTAAACCTACATTAAATCCGTCTAATACTTTTGTATTTAAACCAATTGTTGCTCCATAAGAACTCACATCCTCATCTGAATTACTATCTAAAGCCACACCTTTATAGTCACCAGCTCCTAAAGCTGCAATTGCCATAAAATCTGGAGCTCCAACTGTACCATATAATGGTGCTGCTACATTTTCAGCAGCAATAAAATCTTTGTACTTGTTGTAGTATACGTTTAAATCAATTGCAATCCCTTTAACAACCCCTCTATAACCTACTTCAAACGCAGTAACGTGCTCTGGTTTTACAAAATCTACATCAGATTTTTCTAATAAAGCTACTGCTGTTGGTAATGGTGTACCACTAGCTACTGCTGCTGCAAATGCTCCAGCTGAAGCCTCAGTGTATGAGTTTTCATATGCCATTCTACCTGTTAATACAGCTGTACCTCCAGTACTTAAATTATATGGAGTAGATGTATATCTATCAATATTGTCAGGAGCTGTACCTAATAATATACCATTACCAGCATCTAAACCAATATATTGATCTTGTGTTGTTGGGTTTCTAAAACCTGTTTGTACTGAGGCTCTAAAGTTGTGGTTTTTATCTTCACCTGCTGCATAAGCCAATGATAAACGAGGTGATACATTACCTTTAAAGTTTTGTGCTTTATCATAACGAGCAGAAGCTGTAACTTTTAAACGATCTTCCATTAATTTTTTCTGAATTTGTGTATATACACCATATTCGTCATAATCAATAGGACCATCATAATCTGTAAAAATTGTTCCGCCTGAATTTAATACATATTGTCTGTATGAACCACCTACTTGTACTTCAGCCCAATCAATATAATCTTGTAAATTTAAATTTGCATCTACGTGGTATAGTTTTGTCTCATCTTGAAATTTAGAACCTGTTGCTAAATCTGGATCTTGCTTAACTTTTTCAAAAGCTGAATTATAAGCACTTGATCCTGGCTCAAATCTTCCTGCATCAGCTTGAGAACGGGCGATTGAATGTGCTAAAGGACCGTTACCTGCAGGAACACCTGGTATAGCCCCTCCAAATGCTTGTGCATAAGCACCTACATACTCACCAAACCATTGTGTATCTCCTTTCCATGCTCGGTTGATATTAATTGCAGCAAAACGAGTATCATAAGAATCTCCAGCATCTTCCTTTGTCATGTAACCACGAACAAAGAAACTTTTACCTTTAAATTCTAATTTATGTTGCTCCATGTAAAAATTCTGGATATTATATCTGTTTTGTCCTTGGTAAATAGTGTTACCGGTACCATACTTAGAATTCCAAATAATTTCTAAACGATCATTCCCCCAAGGTCTGTAATGTAATGAACCACCAAATTTTACACTCTTAGCTTCATTAGTCATTAAATCAACGTCTGTATATCCTGTTCTTGAGACAGATTGTGTTCCTTTTGCTGGTAAAGCTGCAAGTGCAGCTGCAGGTAAACGCCCAGCTCCAACTAATAATTCTCCTACAGAATACATATCTTGAGAAACCTCGTCACCATAAGTGTTTAAACCATTATAGTTAGGGTTAGTTGAGTGATTTAGAGAAGTTAAATCTTTTTCATCTCTATAATCAGTTGCATGCCATTCTTCACCTTTTAAGTAAGATAATGTTGCCTTTGCTGCAAATTTATCACTAAAAGCATGTGCCATACGAATGCTTGTATCGTAAAACATATTGTTTCCAGCCGCTTCTTGACTTGTCATTCCTGTTTTTAACACATAGCTGATTCCTTGATCATCAAAAGGACTTTTACTAGTCATAAACATAATTCCGTTAAATGCATTTGCTCCGTATAATGCAGATGAAGCTCCTGGTAATAACTCTACTGTTTTTACATCTAATTCAGACATTCCTAAAAGGTTACCTAATGCAAAGTTTAAGGCTGGAGATGAATTATCCATACCATCTACTAACTGCATAAAACGCTCATTTGCAAACGTTGCAAAACCACGTGTATTTACCGATTTAAATGTTAAACTGTTAGAGTTAATATCTACTCCTTTTAAATTTTCTAAACCATCGTAAAAAGAAGGAGAAGATGTATTTCTAATTGCTCTAGCATCCATTCTTTCAACCGTAACTGGAGATTCCATAATACGTTCTGGAGTTCTAGAAGCTGAAATTACAACTTCGTCTAAAGATGTTGCATTTTCAGTTAAACTAACCTCAACAACTTGATTATTTTTAGTTATTTCAACGTTTTTTGACTGGTATCCTAAAGATGATACTTCAATTGTGAAAGGCGGAGTATCAGTTACCGTCATGGTAAACTTTCCATTAAAATCAGTAGATGTTCCTACAGATTTTCTTAAAACCTTAATGTTTGCTCCTGGTAATGGTCCTCCAAGAGATGCGTCATTTACCGTACCTGTTATGGTCGTCTGAGCAACTATAGTTGCCGTACCAAACAGTACTAATGCAACCAAAAATAGTTTTTTCATCATAATGTATAAAATTTGTTAACTGTAGCGCAAAATACGATTTTTTTTTATTTGTAAAAATTTATCCTTTATTTTATCACTATCCTATTTTAATTGATTTTTATTATCATTTTCATGATTTTATAAGTTTATTTTAACAAATTGTATTTAAGGTCTTTTACAAATTGTATTTTTGCTTAAATTTTGTACTACTTTGAAAGTTATTCACTCTATTTTCGATTTTACTCCAACCCAAAAAACAATAGTTACTATTGGTACTTTTGATGGGGTGCATATTGGGCATCAAAAAATCATAAAAGAATTGGTTGACGAAGCTAAAAAAACAAATAAAAAAGCTGTTTTATTAACTTTTTTTCCGCATCCGCGGATGGTTTTACAGAAAGATTTATCTATAAAACTGATTAACACGATTGATGAACGCGCACAATACCTGAAAAAACTAGGGTTAGATTATTTAATTATTCACCCTTTTAGTAAAGAGTTTTCAAGGCTTACCGCTTTAGATTTTGTTCGTGATGTTTTAGTTAATCAACTAAACACATCGAAATTAATTATTGGCTATGATCATCATTTTGGTAAAAACCGTGAAGGTAATATTGAGCAATTAACCGAATATTCTCATTTATATGACTTTACAGTCGAAGAAATCCCTGCACAAGATATTGATGAAGTTTCTGTGAGTTCAACTAAAATTAGAAAAGCCCTTGCTAGCGGACAACTAAAAACGGCAAATAATTATTTAGGGTATAATTTTTCATTAACGGGTAAAGTAGTTAATGGAAAACAATTAGGTGGACAAATTGGGTTTCCAACCGCAAATATTAATGTTTTAGAAACCTATAAATTAATTCCTAAAACAGGAGTTTATATTGTACAGTCTATAATTGATAACAGTACTATATTCGGCATGATGAATATTGGTAACCGACCAACAGTTAACGGAAATCATCAAACCATTGAAGTTCATTTTTTTAATTTCAACGCCAACTTATACAATCAAACGCTTACCATTGAATTGTTATATTTTTTAAGAGATGAGCAAAAATTCAATTCAGTAAATGATTTAGTTATTCAATTAAAAAAAGACGAAGAAACCGCTATTAATTTTTTAAAAAGATAAAATAACTCAAAAAAAAAGAGCGCTTTGTTTAAAAACATTGCGTGATGAATATAATATTACTTTGAATGATTTTTATATTGATAAAGGCATTCATTTAGCAAAAATTGAACAAGGAAAACTAATGTAACTATATTTACGCTTCACAAAATATGTGATTACTTTAATATAACTATGTTAGATTTTTTTATACGACTTGAAAAAATATAGTCTAAATAATACATTGCCAAAGTCTACTACTTCTTATATCTTTGCGATTCTTAAAAATTTAAAAAGATGTTACAGGTTCAGTTTATTAGAGAAAACAAACAAACTGTTTTAGACGGATTAGCAAAACGTAATTTTGCAGATGCCGAAACAATTATTAACGATGTATTAACTTTTGATGAAACTCGTAGAGCTACACAAGTTTCTTTAGATAATATATTGGCTGAATCTAATAAAATATCCAAAGAAATTGGCGGTCTTTTTAAATCTGGTGAGGTTCAAAAAGCAAACCTTTTAAAAGAAAAAACAGGACAGTTAAAAGAAGAATCTAAGCAATTAACGGAAGATTTAAATCTTACAACTTCTAAACTACAAGACTTATTATATCAAATTCCAAATGTTCCGCATGCATCAGTAAAAGCAGGAAAGAACGAAGAAGACAATGAGAAAGTTTTTAGTGAAGGAATTATTCCTGATTTAGGTGACAATGCTTTACCGCATTGGGAACTAGCAAAAAAATACGATATTATAGATTTTGAGTTAGGAACTAAAATTACAGGAGCAGGTTTTCCTGTTTATAAAGGTAAAGGTGCACGTTTACAACGTGCATTAATCAACTATTTTTTAGATAAAAATACAGATGCTGGTTATAAAGAAATGCAAGTTCCGCATTTGGTAAACGAAGCTTCAGGTATTGCAACTGGGCAATTACCAGATAAAGAAGGCCAAATGTATCATGCTACCATTGATGATTTATATTTAATTCCAACAGGTGAAGTACCAATTACCAATATTCATAGAAATGATTTGGTAAAAGAAGCTGATTTACCTATTAAATATACGGGTTACACACCATGTTTTCGTCGTGAAGCAGGTAGTTACGGTGCACATGTTCGTGGCTTAAACAGATTACATCAATTTGATAAAGTAGAAATTGTTCGTGTAGAGCATCCTGATAATTCATACCAAGCTTTAAACGGAATGGTTGAGCATATTAAAGATATTTTACGCGAGTTAAAATTACCATATCGTATTTTACGCTTGTGTGGTGGCGATACTGGTTTTACCTCAGCCTTAACTTTTGATTTTGAATTGTACTCAACAGCGCAAGAGCGTTGGTTAGAAATTAGTTCGGCTTCAAATTTTGAAACTTTTCAGGCTAACAGATTAAAATTACGTTTTAAAAACAAAGAAGGTAAAAGTCAATTAGTACATACACTAAACGGAAGTTCATTAGCGTTACCGAGAGTTTTAGCTGGAATTTTAGAAAATTATCAAACTGCTGATGGAATTAAAATTCCTGAAGTATTAATACCTTATTGTGGTTTTGATATGATTGACTAAAGTACTAAACCTAAACTTGTTTTAGATTTACATTAACAGAAATCGTTTATAAGATTCTGAAATAAATTCAGAATGATATTAAAAATAAAAAATGCCAAGTTTCAATTAAGAAGCTTGGCATTTTTAGTAATTCACCCTTCAAAATGAATTAATTTTATTTAATTGGCAACAACAGCCACCATTAACCTTTTATATTTATTCATTTCTAATAATGCTTCAAAATACTTTGTTATTTGACCGTTTTTCATAAACTGATCTGCATTATTCTTAGCTATCTGATATTGTATGTTTAAGTTTCTCATAGTATAAATTGTTTGGTCTTGTTATAAGTAAGACAAAGTTCGTGCCAAAATGTTACAAGACTTTCTAAAAAAGGAGCTCTTTTAATACAATTTTAACAATTTTCTTCCCTATTTTTGATAGATGAAAAAAATCATTATCCTATTTAATTTACTCATATTTAGCTTGTTTTGTAACGCGCAACGAAATGAATATATACTTGCTGAAAATTATTATAGAAATAATGAATATGAAAAAGCAATTCAACTTTACAAACAATTAAACAATAAAAATCCTTATAATAACACCTATTTAGTAAGACTTATTACTTGTTATCAAGAAACTGAACAGTTTTTAATTGCCGAAAATTTTTTATCAAAAAAAATAAAAGAAAAACCCGATTTAACCTACCTTAATGTTATAAAAGGGTATAATTATGAGCGCCAACAAAACGATATTGAAGCTACTAAAAATTATCAAATAGCTTTAAAATCATTAAATAAGAAAGGAAAATATGGAAACGTTATTGCCAATCTTTTTAAAAACTACAACAAATTAGATTTTGCAATTGAAGCCTATAATAAAATAATGACTAATAATCCGAAAGCAAATTATGGTTTTCAATTAGCACAAATTCATGGTGAAAAAGGCGATTTCCCTAAAATGTTTGCTTCATACATTAATTTAGTTGATAAAAACGAAAAATATCTTAATAATGTAAAACGTTATACTAGTAAATACATTAATGATGATGCCGAAAATGAAAATAATATTTTATTTAAAAAAGCATTATTACGAAAATCTATCAGTAATCCTAAGGATATTTGGAACGACTTATTAGCTTGGTTATTTGTAAAACAAAAACAATACAACAAAGCCCTTATCCAAAACAAGGCACTACTTGCAAGAAACCCAGATAATTTAGGTAAAATTAATGATTTAGGTAAAATAGCTCTAAAGAATAAAGACTATGAAACTGCAAAGAAGTGTTTTGATCTTATTATTGAGAAAACAAATTATCCAAGAGATAAGTTCAATGCCATAAACAACAACTTAAAAATAGCAATTGATATAAAACAACCTGATGTAGATGAACGTTTTAATTCCATCTTCAAAGAGTATGGAATTAATTCTAAAACTCTTTTTACACAGGTGGAATATGCCAATTACTTAACTTTTACAAAGAACAATCCAAAAGAAGCATCTGCTATTTTAAAAAATGCATTAAACTTTACCAATTCAAAGTTTATAAAAGCTACTATAAAACTTAAACTTGGTGATGTTTTTGTTTATATGGATAAGTTTAACAAGGGGTTAATTTACTTTTCTCAAGTTCAAACACTCTTCAAAAATCATTATATAGGTCAAGAAGCACGTTTTAAAGTTGCACAAACCTCTTATTTTAAAAATGATTTTAAATGGGCAAAAGCACAGCTAAAAGTATTAAAAGGATCAGCAACACAATTAATTGCTAACGACGCGGCAAATTTGTTTTTAACAATTTCAGACAATCAACCAAAAGATAGCATTGCTTCAGGCTTAGAAGAATACGCAAAGGCCGATTTATTAGCCTTCCAAAATAAAAACGAGCAAGCAATTAGTCTTTTAAACGAAGTTATTACAAAGTACAAAGGGCAGCCTATTGAAGACGAAGCTTTGTATAAAAAAGCAACGTTATTGTCAAAATTAAAAAAGTACGATGAAGCAATTTTGAACTATGAGAAAATAATTGCTTTAGATACAAAAGGAATTTATATTGATGATGTATATTATCAATTAGCCGAATTGTATAACATAAAATTAAATAAGCTCGAAAAGGCTAAAGAATACTATCAAAAGATTATTTTTGACCACGCTTCAAGCATCTATTTAGTAGATGCTCGTAAAAAGTTTAGAAAACTAAGAGGCGACCTAATTAATTAATCAATGTACCAATAAGTTAGTATAGCAATTATTGCTATATTATATAATTGCTACATCTTTACATTAAATAACAAAATGTATATATACAATGTAACTATAAATATAGACGAAAGCATTCATAACGAATGGTTAATTTGGATGGAAAATCATATTCCTGAAGTTTTAGCAACTGGCCATTTTTTAAGCGCAAAAATGACACAGGTTTTAGTTGAAGAAGAAATGGGTGGCGTAACTTACTCTGTTCAATACACAGCTAAAACTCGTGAAAATTTAGATAACTATTATAAAAATGATGCTGAAAAACTTCGTATTGCGGGCATGCAAAAATTTGCAGATAAAATGTTAGCCTTTCGTACCGAATTAAAAATAGTTAAAGAGTTTTTTCCTGCGGTAGCTAGTAATTAAAAAACATCTATTATTATAGTGTCAGCACGTCATTCTGAATTTATTTCGGAATTATATTTTTATAATAAATAGTGTATTATGATGATAACCTGAAATAAGTTCAGGTTAACGTATATATTAATTGTTATTAATTTCCCCAAAGTAAAATCTTTTAGCATAAAAACCATGACCGTAAAAGCAAAAAAACATTTAGGACAACATTTTTTAACCGATGAAAACATCGCAAAAAAAATAGCCGATTCGTTAACTGAAAATGGCTATGATAATGTTTTAGAAATTGGTCCAGGAATGGGAGTTTTAACAAAATACTTGTTAGCTAAAAAACCAAAAGTAACGGTAATGGAACTCGATTCTGAATCAGTAGAATATTTACATGATACTTTTCCGTTAGAACACATAAAACTAAACACTACCAAAGATAACTTTACAATTATTGAAGGTGATTTTCTTAAAAAAAACATTGTAGATACTTTTAAACAACAACAAGTTGCTATTATTGGTAATTTCCCTTACAATATTTCAACTCAAATTGTTTTTAAAGCAATTGAAAACAGGGAGTTTGTTCCTGAATTTTCTGGAATGTTTCAAAAGGAAGTAGCTAAAAGAATTGCTGAAAAAGAAGGAAGTAAAGTATACGGAATCATGTCTGTTTTAACACAAGCTTTCTATGATGTTGAATATTTATTTACCGTTCCGCCAACAGTATTTAATCCACCACCAAAGGTAGATTCGGGTGTTATTAGACTTATCAGAAAAGAAAATTACACCTTACCTGTTGATGAAAAGTTATTTTTTAGAGTCGTAAAAACAGCCTTTAATCAACGAAGAAAAATGTTGCGATCTAGTTTAAAATCTTTCAACCTTTCAGATATTTTAAAAGAAGATCCTATTTTTACCATGCGTCCAGAACAACTTTCTGTTGAGCGCTTTATTGAATTAACAAGAAAAATTTCTGAAGACAATAAGTAAAGCTTATTCGAAATAAAATGTAGTATTTTTGAATTTTAATATTCAAATATCGGTTATCCAATAAAATCACAATAGATGGCATTTGAAATCACCCAAGAACTTCTAAATAATGTAACACAGTACATCGAAAATAAAAATAACGATGCGCTTAATCAATTATTTAACGGCATGCACCATGCTGATATTGCTGAAATATTAGACGAGTTATCCTTTGATGAAGCCGTTTACATCATCCGTTTATTAGACAGTGAAACCACTGCCGAAGTATTAATGGATGTTGATGATGATGTTCGAGAAAAAATACTAGAACAACTAACCGCCAAAGAAATTGCGGAAGAAATTGATGAGCTTGACACTGATGATGCTGCCGATGTTATTGCTGAACTTCCTGAAAAAAGGAAAAAAGCTGTAATGCAAGAAATTGAAGATGATGAACATGCCAAAGAAATTGTAGAGTTATTACGCTACGACGAAGATTCTGCAGGTGGATTAATGGCTAAAGAATTAGTAAAAGTTAACGAAAACTGGTCGGTGCCTCGTTGTGTAAAAGAAATGCGTATTCAGGCCGAAGAAGTTACCAGAGTACATTCAATTTACGTTATTGATAATAGTGGAAAATTAAAAGGTCGTTTATCTTTAAAAGACTTATTAATGGCTGAGGCTAAAGCAACAATTGCCGATGTATACATACCAAAAGTAGATTTTGTTACTGTTACCGATGAAGCCGAAGACGTTGCTAACATCATGCGTAAATACGATTTAGAAGCCATTCCTGTTGTTGATGAATTAGGAGTTTTGGTTGGACGTATTACCATTGATGATATTGTTGATGTGATAAAGGAAGAAGCTGATAAAGATTACCAATTAGCAGCCGGTATTACACAAGATGTAGAAGCTGATGATACCATTTTAGAACTTACAAGAGCACGTTTGCCTTGGTTATTTTTAGGGTTAATTGGTGGTGTTGGAGCCGCAAGTATTATGGGCTTTTTTGAAGATGCCATATCTGAAAATGCAATTTTATTTATGTTTACACCTTTAATCGCTGCCATGGCAGGTAATGTAGGGGTTCAATCATCAGCAATTATTGTACAGGGTTTAGCAAATGATGATGTTAAAGGTAGTATTACCGACCGATTATTAAAAGAAGTATCATTAGCAATGGTAAACGGATTGGCTTTAGCTATTTTATTGTTCTTCTTTATTTTTGCAACAGAGCAAGATTTAAATGTTGCTACCGCTATTTCTATTTCGCTTTTTGTAGTAATAATTGTAGCCGGTTTAATCGGTACTTTTATTCCATTATTTCTAGATAAAAGAGGTATTGATCCTGCTATTGCAACAGGACCTTTTATTACAACGAGTAATGATATTTTTGGAATTCTTATTTACTTTTGGATTGCTAAAATGATTATTGGTTTTTAGCCGAATGTTCAATTTTAACGCTATCTAATAAATCGTCAATTTTTTCTTTAGGAATAAAACCTTTTAGCATTAAAACAGCTCCGAAAACAATTAGTAAAACTCCCATACCTCGTTTTATTCTATAAATAACCAACGGGGTTAATTTACTTTTTAGCTGTTTTGCTAGTAAAATTTTGCCTAAATCGGTAAATGCATATCCTAAAATTACAGTTGCAAAATACCAAAATAAATACCTTGGATTCATGTCATAGGTAGGTCCAATAACAACAATTAAACCTAACCAAAAAGCCAATACTCCAATATTTATAAAGTTTAAAAAGAAACCTTTTAAAAATAATTTAAAATAATTATTACTTTCTGGTAAAGTTACATCAGGTGCTTCGGTTTCCTTTTTATTGTTTTTATCTAAATATGTTATTAAGCCATAAACAATAAGTATCAAGCCTCCAATTAAAAATAATCTAGGGTCGTCTTTTATTTTTTCTAACAAACTTCTACTACCAAAATAGGCTATTAACATAAAAGAAATATCTCCTAAAATTACTCCTATATCAAAAGCTATAGCTGCTCTTGCACCTTTTAAAACACTTGTTTTTAAGAGCATAAAAAATACTGGCCCAATCATAAAAGCCATAAAAACTCCTACTAAAAAAGCGTTTTTAAAATCGTAAAAATCCATTATTAAATATGTGTTTATGACTATTTGTAATAAATGACAAACTCCATTCGTCAACCTGAACTTGTTTCAGGTTCTCATCACAAATCATTGTTTAGTTATGTAATGAGATTCCGAAATAAATTCGGAATGACGTTAAAAATTATATACTATACAGATGTTAATATATATTAACTACTAAACATCATCAAAATCAACTACTACTTTCGGGGTTGTAGGGTGTGCCATACAGGTTAATATAAACCCTTCTTCTAATTCACCATCAGATAAAATAGAATTTTTAGACATTACCGCTTTTCCTTCAGTAACTTTAGCAATACAACTACTACAAACACCTCCTTGACAAGAATATGGAGCATCTAATTTATTACGCAAAGAAGCCGATAAAATAGTATCGGTTTTTTCCATCGCAAAAGTAGTTTCTTCGTCATCTAATAAAACAGTAATTTCCGATTTTCCATCAGGATAGGTAAGCGGAATTTCTTCAGATGTTGTGCTTGCGGTAAATAACTCAAAATTGATTTGCTCTTCGTTAAATCCGTTTTCTTGTAAAGTTTCAGATACTAAATTAATCATAGCCTCTGGCCCACATAAATAAGCAGCATCAAAAGAAATATCTTTATGAATATCTTTTATAATATCATTTACATTATTTTTATCGATACGCCCTAATTTGGTATTGCTTTTAACCTCTTTACTAAAAATATAATGTAAATTAAATTGCTGTTTATACTGATCTTCTAAAGCATTTAACTCTTCGTAAAAAATAGTAGTTTCTGCCTTTTTATTCCCAAAAATTAATGTAAAAGTTGATGATGGCTCATTTTCTAATACAGCTTTTATCATTGATAAAACAGGTGTAATTCCACTACCTGCAGCAAAAGCAAGGTAATTTTTATCCGCCGTAGGCTCTAATATAAATTTACCCTCAGGTTCAGAAATCTCTAAAATTGTGTTTTCTTTTAGTTTTGTAGTTGCATACGTAGAAAAAACTCCTTTTTCTACCGCCTTAACTGCAACCTTAATTTGATTGGAATTTGGTGAGGCACAAATAGAATAAGCTCTTCTAATTTCTTGATCGTTCAGGGTCGTTTTAATGGTAATATATTGACCTGCAACATAAGTGTATGCTTCTTTTAATTGGGCAGGAACTGTAAATAAAATAGAAACAGCGTCGGCAGTTTCTTTTATTATTTTTTCTATCGTTAGTTTATGAAATGTAGACATTTATTCTTTTTATAAACGCAAAAATAAGCAATAGTAAACGAACCTTTTGTTAGGAATAACATAAAAATAATACCTAAGAATTTTATACATAAGAAAATTATGTATATTTGTATACCTAAGTTTTTTAGGTATAACAGAATTTATTATGGGAAATCAAAAATTATATAAAGGTTCGTTACAAACTATTATTTTAAAGCTATTGGCACAAAATGATAAAATGTACGGATATGAAATTACACAAAAAGTAAAAGAACTTACCAAAGGGGAATTAAAAATTACCGAAGGCGCTTTGTATCCTGCCTTGCATAAATTAGAAGCCGAAGGTTTGTTAGATGTAGAAGTTGCTAAAGTTGGTAATCGTTTACGTAAATATTATAAACTTACCGAAAACGGCACCAAAGAAACCGCTAATAAATTATCAGAAATGCAAGAGTTTTTAAATAC
Source organism: Tenacibaculum soleae (assembly GCF_030549005.1). Classification (NCBI taxonomy): domain Bacteria; kingdom Pseudomonadati; phylum Bacteroidota; class Flavobacteriia; order Flavobacteriales; family Flavobacteriaceae; genus Tenacibaculum; species Tenacibaculum soleae. Next base: position 492,126 of record NZ_JAUOSW010000001.1, on the reverse strand, counting down.
AATGCAACAATTGGTGAATCCTAAATTTAGCTTGGAGTAAGATGGAGTTAACCCAAGAACAAACAAAAAAAATTAACGATTTTTTAGAAGGAATTGGTGTTGATTATATTGATATCCGTTACGAAATGGTTGATCATATTGCATCTGAAATTGAAGAAAAAGTAAGTGATACTGATGCTTTTTTTGAAAACCAACGCTTTCAAACCATTTTTGTAAAGTATATGTTGAGTAAAAAAGATGCGTTGCAAAAAAAGTATCAGAAAATAGTTAAAAGAAAATTTTGGGGAGATTTTAAAACGATTAGTAAAAACATATTGTGGGAATCTGTTAAAATTAAAAATATTGCGATTTTTATAATTTTTGGCGTTTTAACCTATTCTCTAAGTTTATTTAACAAAAAAAAATCACTAATTTTTTTGTTTGTATTACTATTAATTAACTATTGTTATAACGGTTATATATTTAGTAGGGCATATAAAAAATACGGAAACATAAAACTCTTACAGTCGTACACATTAATATTAACATTCTTTTCTTATTTCCCATTATATATAAATAACCCTGTACTAATGTCTTCAAAAACAGATGTTAAAATATGGAATATTTATATACATGTTACTTTTATTTATTTAATGTTTTTACTGTATAAAACATTTATGAATCAAAAAGAAAAAATTGATAAGAAATACCAATATTTAACAGAATAAATGATATTGGAACGTCATTCTGAATTTATTTCAGAATCACATCATCATAATAAACAACATGTTATGATGAGAACCTGAAACAGGTTCAGGTTGACGTAGCGCAAGTTATTATAAAATCAAAAAACATTCATTAAGACTATATGCAGATAACTAACGAACAAATACAGCAAATAGATAATCGTTTAAAAAAACGAGGTATTAAATACTGGGATTTACGTATTGAAATGGTAGATCATATAGTTTCTAACATGGAAAGTAATGCTACAACTAATGATTTTAAGGTTGAATTAGAAAAATCACTAAGAAAGTTAAATTGGAATGGAGGTTTATTTGGTGTAAATACTTTAGGCTGGCAAAACGCCAATAGAAAATATAGAAAAGAATATTTTACAGAAATTACAGCTGTTTTTAAGTCATTTAAAAACATAACAATTTATGTACTGTTTTCAATTTTGTTATACATTATTTCGAATTTTATTGCTTTCAATATTTTCGAATTAATAAGCTTAGGATTATTAATATCACCAATGCTTTTTTTCTTTTTTGTTACAGCAAAACAATTATTTAAAAAGTATGGAAGGTCAGTAAACCTAGATTATGGTGTAAGTTATTTTTCTTTTGCTTTTTTAATGATGATGCTTCCTATTCAATTTCTAAAAGATTTATCTACTGAAATTCGAATAACCGCCTTTATAGTATTTATACCTATCTTATTTGTTACTACTTATGCTGGGTATAAAACATACAAAAAAGCACTTACTAGAGTTGAAAATATGAAAAAAGAATTATCTCTATAAACTATGCAACTAACCCAAGAACAAACCAAAAGAATTAACGATTTTTTAGAAGGAATTGGTGTTGAATATATTGATATCCGTTATGAAATGGTTGATCATATTGCTTCCGAAATTGAAGAAAAAGTAAGTGATACTGATGCTTTTTTCGAAAATCAACGCTTTCAAACCGTTTTTGTTAAATACATGTTGAGTAAAAAAGATGCACTGCAAAAAAAATATGAAAAAATTGTAAAAAGAAGATTTTGGGGCGATGTTAAAACGATAAGTAAAGATATTTTAAGGCTTAGTATTTATCCTAAAAACTTAATAATTCTTATTTTAATTCTAACATTAATACCTAACTTAAGTCAATATAATACTGAATATACTCTTTATTTATTGTATGGTTTTTCTTTAGTTATGTTTTTTATAGGCACTTCTTCTTTGAGTAAATTGGTTAAAAAATATGGAAATATAAAATTTGTGCAAACATATATTTCATTATTTACTGGGTTAGCATATATACCAATATGGATAAATAGTATTAATAATAACTGGCTTATATACATTCAAATAACAGCTCTTTACTTAACATTTTTATTGTTTAAAAGTTTTGAGTCGAAAAAAGAAAATATTGAAAATAAGTATAAATATCTAATCTAATAGACATGAAACTTACCGAACAAAACATAGAGCAATTATACAAATTCACACGTCAACATTATGTTGAGCATTACGATGTACAAACCGAATTGGTAGATCATTTAGCTAATGATATTGAGCTTATTTGGGAAGAAAGTCCAACCTTATCTTTTGAGCAAGCTAGAGATATCTCTTTTAAAAAATTCGGGATATTTGGGTTTATGGATGTTGTTGATCAAAAAATAGTACAATTAAATAAAAAGTACTTCAAGCTTATTTTAAGTTTTGTAAAACAATGGTTTATGTTGCCTAAAATTATACTTACGTTTTGTATCGTTGTATTATTTTATTTACTACAACAAATACCAAATGCATATTATATTTATACTGGAATCTTTTTTACAGTTATCCTTTTAGATACTATTAAAATATTTCAGTCAAAAAGAAAAATCAATAAAAAAGTGGCATTAACGAGTAAAAAATGGTTGTTAGAAGACATTTATTTAAAGCAAAGTTTAGGAAACTTAGCGTTAATTATATTTTATACTTATGATTTGTTTTTACCACACGATAATGGTTTTACAGAAATGAATGAATTTAGCCGGTGGTTATCGGCATTTTTAATCGTTTTTACAATGTTGGTTGGGTATATTACATTAATTGTTATTCCAAATAAATCAGAAGAGTTACTTGAAGAACATTATCCTGAATATAAACTTATTTAACTACTTTTTACCATCAACAACAATCACAATTTCGCCTTTGGCGGGTTTTTCCGTATAATATGATAACACTTCTTTTACTGTTCCTCGCTTGGTTTCTTCAAACATTTTTGTCAATTCTCTAGAAACTGATATTTGTCTGTCCTCACCAAAATACTCGCTAAAATTCGTTAAGGTTTTTAATAATTTATGCGGACTCTCATAAAATATCATCGTACGATTTTCTTCTGATAAAAAAGTTAAACGCGTTTGACGTCCTTTTTTTACGGGTAAAAATCCTTCAAAAACAAATTTATCATTCGGTAAACCAGAATTTACCAACGCAGGTACAAAAGCTGTAGCGCCCGGTAAACATTCCACCGCAATATCTTGCTGTACACAAGCACGCGTTAATAAAAATCCAGGATCAGAAATTGCAGGCGTTCCGGCATCAGAAATTAAAGCACAAGTTTCACCATTTTTCAATCTATTTAAAACACCTTCAACCGATTTATGCTCATTATGCATATGATGACTGTACATTTGTGTTGCAATCTCAAAATGCTTTAATAATTTTCCGCTTGTACGCGTATCTTCCGCCAAAATAAAATCCACTTCCTTTAAAATTCTAAGTGCTCTTAAGGTAATATCTTCTAAATTTCCAATAGGTGTTGGTACCAAATACAATTTGCTCATACAGCAAAGCTACAACAAAGTTTTAGTATCTTTTTAAATTTTACAAATGTCATGTAAAAAACTATGGTTTTGTGAGCTTGAGTAATTTTGAGACACAAAAATTGTATCGATGTATAATTAAAAATTCTACATAATTTACTTCTCTATACAAATTTTATACATTTCAATCTTAAAATTCACTCGAAGTTACAAAATTGACTCTTTTAGCAATGTATTGGTGCTGTTTTGAATTTAAAAAGGTATTACATTTGTACTATGCCAAAAAAGCTATTACAAAATATAAATTTTCCTTCGGATGTAAGGCTATTATCTTCGGATGAATTGCCTTTATTGGCAAAAGAATTACGTGAATTTATTATTGATATAATTGCTACAAAAGAAGGTCATTTAGGTGCAAGTTTAGGGGTAATAGAACTTACCATAGCTTTGCATTATTTGTTCGATACTCCAAACGATCAATTAGTTTGGGATGTTGGTCATCAAGCCTATGGACATAAAATTTTAACTGGTAGAAAAGATGTTTTTCATACCAATCGTCAACTAGGTGGTATTTCAGGGTTTCCAAAAAGAAGCGAAAGCACCTACGATGCTTTTGGGGTTGGGCATTCATCAACTTCAATTTCGGCTGCTTTGGGTATGGCAATTGCTTCTAAGCTACAAGGAAACGATAAGCATCATATCGCTATTATTGGTGATGCTTCTATTGCAAGCGGAATGGCTTTTGAGGCTTTAAACCATGCGGGTGATACCAATGCCAACTTATTAGTCATTTTAAACGACAATGCTATTGGAATCGACCCTTCTGTAGGTGCTTTAAAAGATTATTTGACTAGAATTAAAGCAACAAGATCAGATATTGAGCAACATAATATTTTTGAAGCCTTAAACTTTGATTATTCAGGGCCAATAGATGGGCATAATTTTGATGAACTTATATCAGAATTAGAACGTTTAAAACAAGTAAAAGGGCCTAAATTTTTACATGTAATTACAACTAAAGGTAAAGGATTACGGCAAGCAGAACAAGATCAAGTAAAGTATCATGCCCCAGGTAAATTTGATAAAATATCTGGAGATGTTTTGCCAAAAGAAGCGAGTAAATTTACTAAGTTTCAAGATGTTTTCGGAAAAACAATTGTTGAACTAACACATAAAAACGATAAAATTGTAGGTATTACACCTGCAATGTTAACCGGAAGCTCATTAAAGCGAATGTTAGATGAATTTCCCGAACGTACTTTTGATGTTGGTATTGCCGAACAACACGCTGTTACATTGGCGGCTGGTATGGCAACCCAAGGAATGATTCCTTTTTGTAATATTTACTCTACCTTTTTACAACGTGCCTATGATCAAATAATTCATGATGTTGCTTTACAAAATTTACCCGTAGTATTTTGTTTAGACAGAGCCGGTTTGGTTGGTGAAGATGGTGCTACGCATCACGGAGTATTTGATTTAGCATATTTAAATTGCATTCCGAACTTATTAATTTTTGCACCTCGCAACGAAATTGAATTGCGAAATATTTTATATACAGCACAATTAGGTTTAAAAAAACCGATAGCAATTCGGTACCCTAGAGGATACGGAAAATTAGAAAATTGGCAACTTCCGTTTAAAAAAATTAAAATAGGTAAAGGAACCTGTTTAAAAGATGGAAACAAACTCGCTATACTTTCTGTTGGCACAATTGCTAATAACGTTTCTGAGGCTACAAATCTGTTAAAAAACAAAGATTCCGTTGCGCATTATGATATGCGTTTTATAAAACCTTTAGATGTTAGTTTACTAAATATTATTTTCAATAAGTTTGATACTATTATCACTATTGAAGATGGAACTATTAAAGGTGGATTTGGTACTAGTATTTTAGAATATGCTGCTGAAAAAAAATATAAAGGAATAATTAAAGTTTTAGGGATTCCTGATAATTTCTTTCATCATGGAACTATAAAACAACTTCAAGAAATTTGTGGTATTGATGCTAAAGCTATTCAAAAAGAAGTAGAGAAGTTTTTATATTAACAATATACACAATTAAATAACTTAGCCCTGATTGAACGGTTTGTTTGAGCTCTTTTGAAGTATGAAAAAAGCGAGTAGTGAAAGCAGGTTTTAGCTTCAAAGAATAATAAATAACTGTTTTAGAACAAGATTTTAAACATAAAAAAAATCGAATCACTTTCATGATTCGATTTTTAATATAAAATAATTGCTATTTGCTTAATTATTCAATGCTTCTGCACCACCAACAATTTCTAAAATTTCGTTGGTAATAGCAGCCTGACGTGCTTTATTATACGTTAATAATAATTCGTCACGTAATTCAGTTGCATTATCTGTAGCCTTATGCATTGCAGTCATACGAGCTCCGTGTTCAGCAGCAAATGAATCGCGAATTGCTTTGTATAATTGTGTTTTTAAAGACTTTGGAATCAATTCTAATACAATTTCTTCTTTAGAAGGCTCAAAGATGTAATCTAAATTTACATTTTCATCGCTTTCTACTGGTTCTATTGGTAAAAATTGCTCTACTTGTGGTATTTGTGTTGCAGCATTTTTAAATTGATTGTAAACAAGCTCTATTTTATCGTAAGAACCATCTACATATAAATCCATTAATTGCTCTGCAATTACAGCTACATTATCAAAGGTTAAGTCATCAAAAATATCATTTCTATTTTCTATAACTTTGTATTCTTTTGATAAAATATCGTGTGCTTTTTTACCAATGGTAAATAAATCAACAGTAACACCATTGTATTTATTATCAATAGTTTTAATAGTTTCTTTAACTATAGATGAGTTAAAACCACCACATAAACCTCTGTTTGAAGTAACGGTAACTAGTAATACTTTATTTACCTCTCTTTGTGTTGAATATGCTCCGCCAGCATTACTATCTAAAGTAGCACTTAAGCTTTGTAATAATTCAGTAAGCTTAGATGAATACGGGCGCATTGCTGTAATTGCATCTTGAGCTTTTTTCAACTTTGCAGCCGATACCATTTTCATGGCAGAGGTAATCTGCATTGTTGATTTAATTGAAGTAATTCTGTTACGTATTTCTTTTAAGTTTGCCATACAAATAGTATTTAGCATTAAGTATTAAGTACTGAGAATACTCTCAATACTTAATACTAAAATCTTTTATTAAGCTGAAAATTTAGCAGATACTTCTGCTGCTGCTGAAGTTAACACATCTGTTACTTCATTAGTTAATTTACCTGCTTTTAAGGTATCTAAAGTATCTCTGTGCTTTGCATTTAAATACTCGATATAATCTCTTTCAAATTCTTTTACCTTGTTTACAGGCACATCTTTTAACAAGTTTTTAGAACCTGCATAGATAATTGCAACCTGATCTTCTACGGTAAAAGGATCGTTTTGTGCTTGTTTTAAAATTTCGACATTACGTTGTCCTTTAGAAATCACATTCATAGTAGCAGCATCTAAATCTGAACCAAACTTAGCAAACGCTTCTAATTCACGATACTGAGCTTGATCTAACTTTAAAGTACCAGATACTTTTTTCATTGATTTAATTTGAGCGTTACCTCCAACACGTGATACTGAAATACCTACGTTAATTGCTGGACGAACTCCTGAATTAAATAAATCTGATTCTAAGAAAATCTGTCCATCAGTAATCGAAATTACGTTTGTTGGAATGTATGCTGAAACGTCTCCTGCTTGTGTTTCAATAATTGGTAATGCAGTTAAAGAACCTCCACCTTTTACGATTCCTTTTAAAGAATCTGGTAAATCGTTCATTTCACCAGCAATTTTATCATCGTTGATAACCTTTGCTGCACGTTCTAATAATCTTGAGTGTAAGTAAAATACATCTCCAGGGTATGCCTCACGTCCCGGTGGTCTTCTTAATAATAAAGATACCTCACGGTAAGCAACTGCTTGTTTAGATAAATCATCATAAACAATTAAAGCTGGTCTACCAGTATCACGGAAATATTCTCCAATTGCAGCTCCTGCAAATGGTGCATATACCTGCATTGGTGCAGGATCAGATGCATTTGCAGCAACGATTGTTGTATATGCTAAAGCTCCTTTTTCTTCTAACATATTAGCAATAGCTGCTACTGTTGAAGCTTTCTGACCGATAGCTACGTAGATACAGTACACTGGTTGCCCTGCATCATAAAATTCTTTTTGATTTAAGATTGTATCAATAGCAACTGTTGATTTACCAGTTTGACGGTCACCAATGATCAACTCACGTTGACCACGACCTACAGGAATCATTGCATCAATAGACTTAATACCTGTTTGCATTGGTTCAGTTACAGGCTCTCTATAAATTACCCCAGGAGCTCTACGCTCTAATGGCATTTCATAAGTTGTTCCTTCAATTGGTCCTTTACCATCAATTGGCTGACCTAATGTGTTTACAACACGTCCTACAATACCTTCACCTGCTCTTAAAGAAGCAATTCTTTCTGTACGTTTTACAGTTGATCCTTCTCTTACTGATGTAGAAGCTCCTAATAATACAACACCTGCATTATCTTCTTCTAAGTTTAATACGATACCTTCTAGTCCGTTATCGAATTCTACTAATTCACCATATTGTACATTAGACAAACCATATACACGAGCAATACCATCACCTACTTGTAATACGGTACCTACTTCATTTAATGAAGCTTTAGACTCGAAATTTGTTAATTGTTCCTTTAAAATTGCTGAAACTTCAGCTGGTTTAATTGCTGCCATCTTATTTCTTTTGATGTATAATTAAATTTGTGGAATGTAATGACTATTGTCAAATTCTCTTCTTAATTCATTAAATTGATTAGAGATACTTGCATCATATTGCACATCTCCAACACGTAAAATAAATCCTCCTATAATATTTGGATTTACTATATTCTCTATACTAGCACTATTTCCTGTAATTTCTACAATCTTAGCTTGTATTTTATCTTCTAAAGTTTTTGTTAAAGCTACTGCGGTAGTAACTTTAGCAATTTGTATTCTTTTATCGTAATCGTAAATAATTGAATATTGCTTTGCTATTGATGCTAACATTAGCATACGTTTATTTTCTTCTAATAAGTTAAATAAACCTTTTACAATAGTATCTACTTTATCGCCAAAAAGTGCAGTTAAAACCTTGCGTTTATCTGCAGCTTTAATTACAGGGCTTTTAAGCATTGTTTCTAAATCATTACTTCCTGCAATAGTTTCAACGATTAACTTCATATTATCGTTTACTAAAGAGTCATTATTGTTTTCTTTAGCTAAATTTAATATTGCTTTTGCGTAACGTAATGCTGTTCTTGTTCCTTTCATCGGTTGACTTAATTTAAAGTAACGTCTTCTAACATTTCTTCAACAAGTTTTAAATGATTTCCTTGAGAAGTTAATTCTTTTTTAACAACAGATTGAGCGATACCTATTGATAATTCTGCTACGTTCTTTTTTAGTTCAGCGACTGCAGCTTGTTGTTCTTGTTTGATTGTTGCTTTAGCGTTTTCAATCATAATAGATGTTTGCTCTTGTGCTTCTTCTTTTGCCTCTGCAATGATACTTTCTTTAATATCACGAGCTTCTTTTAACATTGAATCTCTCTCTGCACGTGCTTCTTTCAATAATTTATCATTATCAGCTTGTAAATTTTGAAGTTCTTTACGAGCGTTTTCAGCTTCGTCTAATGCATTTTGAATACCTTCTTCTCTATCATTTAAAGAGCTTAATATTGGTTTCCAAGCAAATTTTGCCAATAAGAAAATTAATACACTTAAAATTACAAGTTGCATAAAAAACAACCCAACTGAAAAATCGTTAAATATTCCCATTATATTTTATTACTTTTTTGTTTAATTTTTTTTTTTAAATACTTCCTGCAACCAATCGTTGCAGGAGTATTAACTTTTTTTCGAATACTATTATCCTAAAAGTAAAGCACCAAATGCTAAACCTTCTAATAATGCACCGATAATAATCATTGCTGTCTGGATTTTCCCAGCTGCTTCTGGTTGACGTGCGATAGCTTCCATTGCACTTCCTCCGATTTTACCTAATCCTAATCCTGCTCCGATTACGATTAAACCTGCTCCTACTAAATTAAGACCTGTCATAATAATTGATTTATATATAAATTAAACAAATTCTCTACTCTAAATAATCATCCTTAATGATGATCATGCTCCTCAACTGCCATACCTATAAACAATGATGATAACATTGTAAATATATATGCTTGTAAGAAGGCTACTAACACTTCAATTAATGTTAAAAATAAGGTTAAAACAAATGAAATTCCGGTTGCTCCCGCAGTTCCAAACTTTGCTTTTAAAATAATCATTAATGCTGCAATACCCATTACTACTGAGTGTCCTGCTGTAATATTTGCAAACAAACGAACTAATAATGAAAATGGTTTTGTAAACATTCCTAACACCTCAATTGGCATTAAAACAATTTTCATAACTGTAGGTACTCCTGGCATCCAAAAAATATGTCTCCAATAATCTTTATTTCCGCTAAACTGAACAATTAGGAAAGTCATTAAAGCTAAACACACCGTCACAGCTATTTGCCCTGTAACGTTAAACCCTAATGGAGTTAACCCTAATAAATTCAAAATCCAAATAAAGAAAAAGACAGTTAACAAGAACCCCATAAATTTACGGTAATGCTTTTCACCAATATTAGGTCTTGCTATTTCATCTCTTACGTAGATAACTAAAGGCTCTAAAACACGAGCAAATCCTGTTGGAATCGGACCTTTTTTGTATCCTTTTGCTAAAGATCTAAATCCGAAAAGCATTAACAACCCTGCTAAAAACATTCCAAAAATACTTTTAGTGATTGAAAAATCTAAAACTTTGTGTGCATTTGTTGCATGATGAGCCTCATCAAAAGTCACCTCATTAGCTCCTTCGTTTAACTCATAAATTTTACTGTGAATTTTAGTCAATTTAACATCTCCCGCATCTACTATCAATTTTCCGTCATCGTTATGATGAAACTTTGAAGACATAAATGTTTTTAACCCCTTACTTGTCCATACAATTACAGGTAAAGGAAAACCTACATGCACACGCTCGTTTGTATCATTTGTATAAGAAAACAGAGAGAAATCGTGAGAATCTGCCAGGTGATGCTTAATGTAAGCATCAATTTCTTTTTCTGTATTAACTCTTCCACCATCATTTTGCGGATTGCTTTGATCTTTTGAAAAAGATGTTAATGAAGTAAATACTAAGGCTAAAGCCAATATAAACTTGATAGTTTTGTTTGCTACCATCATACCTTGCTAAATATAGTTTTTGGTCTGTAAATTTCGGTGCAAAGGTACACATTTAATTAAAACTACAAACCGTTTTTTTATCTTAGTTTTTTCTTTGTTTTATAAATAACCATCTAAAGTAAACTACTTGTTGTTCAACAGCTTTGAAACAACAATAGCTTCTGTTGCTAGGAATATAAATAAAGGAATCACTAAAGATACCTTTTCTAGCTTTACTAATTTCTCCTCACCAAACACAGTGTCTTGAAATATTAGTAAGAAAAAGCCAATTTTTAACAAGATAAAAGCTAAATATCCATAACCAGCTTCATTGGGTAAATTATCTGCTAAAAACTCTAAAGAAACATATATTATAATTGTTGCAATTACGTGGAATATATATATCGAAAGTAATGAATATGGTAAATTTACTTCTTTTAAAGTTAAAACATATTCATGCACACTATAACTCACTAAAAATAAAATAATTACAGTTAAAATTAAATATAAAATTCGTTTAATCATTTTCTTTTGAAATTTTTGATACTTGAATAATTACAGAAAGCATTGCTCCTAAAACAGCAAATAAAGTGCATAATTTCGTATATAACTTATCTTTATTTGAATACAAGAGGTCTAACCATTCTCCGAGTAAGTTACCCAAATAAATGATTAGACCCATTTGAAAAGCAATACCTGTAAACTGAATAAATTTATTAAGCGGTTTTTTCTTTTCTTTTTTGTTCATCTTTATTTAACTCCTTTACAGCGCCCTTCATTGCACATGTTGCATTAAATGATGCTCCAGGCTCTACCGAAAGTTTTCCAATAACAACATCTCCATTAATATTAGCAGATGTTTTTATTGTTAAGGTGTTAGATACCAACAACTCTCCTGAAAACTTACCTTCAACATCAGCATTTTCACACTCTACTTTACCTTTTATAAAACCTGCTTCTCCAATAATAACTCTTCCGTTTGTTTTTATTGTTCCCTCTAAAGTTCCATCAATTCTAAAATCTCCTTCTGAAATGATATCACCCATTATCTGAGTATTTCTTCCTATTATATTTCTTTCTGACACTTTGTTTTCACTAGTTTTTTTGTTTTCTTTACTAAACATAATTTATGGGGAATTTAATTGTATTATTTTTTTAACTGCGCTAATATTTCTTTCGCTTTCACACCCTCTTCTTTATTCGCATAGCCTATTGCTACAAACTCTAAGGCTTTTATATAGGTTTGTTTATCTTTATACTTACCTAAAGATAACGCTTTTAAAAGTGCAAATTTAGGAATCAAAATCGAATTTTTATTTATTTTAGACACACTATCTATCTTACTAACAACCTCTTGAAACTTATGCTGCTTGTATAAATAATAAACCTCTTTGTATTTTTTAGAAACAATATCTTCCTTTTTTTCGGTAATCAGTTTTTCTTTGGGGTTCTTAATTATTTGTGCAAAGGTAGTTTTTGGGTACTTTGTTAAAATAATTTCTTTATGATAAGTTGCTTTTTCACCATCATTAACACTTGTATAGATTTGATATAGATGATAATTAATTGGCAACTCTAAATTATTATTTAATTGCTCTTTTTGTAATCTTTCTAAATTTTTGATTGCTAAACTACTATTTTTAAATTGCTCTTTATAAATTAAACCTAGTTGATACAAAGCATCATTACGACCTTCTTTTAAATTTCTTATTGTATTTTTATTCGTAGGTATTGCATCTAGATAAGTTGCTAATACATATCGTTTATCTATTATTGGCTCAGTCGTCGCTGCAATACTGCTATTATTTACATTGTTTGATTTATCTGACAACCTCCAATTATCTTCTAACGGACGCGTACCCCAAACTTTTTGAAAATCAGCTTTTCCAAAACCTAAAGCCTGTGTATTATAAAAATACCACTTTCCTTTATTACTACTTACAGATGCTACGCCGCCAAAAGAGTTTCCAAAGTTTTGAGCGTTTAGTAATAATTGTTGTTTAGCTGCGTCGGCTTCTTTAATTTTTTCTATATGATTTTCAAAAAAAGATGTTCTTTCATCTGATGTCATTGCAACAAGTTTTAAAATACTGTCATTTTTTTTAATCAGGGCTTCATATTTTCTTAAAGTAGTTAATCCTTTGTTTTTTCTTCTAACTCTTCTAATTCGTTTTTCTTGATCAAACTCTTTTGATGTAACTTGTAAAACACTGTCGTAATAAAAACCTGCCAGTAAATAATCTTGTTTATCAAAGGCAATGTTACCTAAACCTTCGTAAGCATATGTTTTTTGATAATTAGTGTTGTTTTTTGCTGAAATTGATTTTTTAAAATAGCTAGTTGCATTTTCTATTTTATTTCTGCCCACCTCTAAAACTCCTGCCTGATAATAAAGTGCATTTAAAAATTTACGATTATCAGGGTTTCTGATTAGCTTTTTAAGCTTTGCTAAAACAACAATTGATGCCGAATCATTTTCGGTATTCTTAGCCATTTCTATATTTGCTCGTATACGATATTTATAAGGGGCTTTTTTTGTTTCAGCTAGTTTATGAAATACCATTCGTGCAGAATCTCTTCGATCTAGCTCGCTATAAATTTGCCCTAAAACAAACATATTACGTGCTGACTGTTCTTTGTTTTTAAATATTTTTGATGCCGCCGTTAAGTGCTCAATAACTTTATGAATTGTATCGGTTTTTTCATACGCCATTGCCATTGCCGTATGTGCTTGTTCTCTTATACCATCAGGAAGTTCTTCTTCATTTTCTTCAACTTCTAATAAAAACTTTAATGACTCTATTGCTAACTTTTCATTATCTAAACGAATATTTGTTTTAGCTCTCCAAATTTTTGTTTCGTTTATTAGATCTGCATTCGGGTAATTTACGATAATATAATTAAAAGATTCTATTGCAGGTATAAAGCGTTGCGTGTAATATCTTGATTTTCCTAAAAGTAAATAAGCATCATCTATTTGACTGTTTTTTTCATAACCGTTTATATTCATTGAATGCTTCTGGATAGCTTTAACTGCTTTTTCTTCTGCTTTATCAAATGATGTTAAAACTTCTTCACTATCTTCATCATCATTAAATCCAGTACCAGGTTGTAAAACAGGTGTTGCGATTACATTTTCATCAAAACTAATTGGCTCTATCTGCAAACGTTTCCAAAAGTTATCTTCATGCTTACTTTCAATATCTTCAAGCCCTTTTAAATAAGCTTGCTCACCATTAAAAAGCACATTATACTTGGTTGTTAATGCGTGAAAATTTCGATTTAAAAAAGCATCTTTTTTTACACTACATGCTAACATGACGGTTAAGAAAATACTAAAAACTAAGAATTTAAGTGATTTATTCATATAGTTACACTTTCACTGTACAACAACTATTTTAGTGAGTTTATTGTATGTAAAGGTGTAAAAATAACAATAAAATGGTAATTTTTTACGCACCTCTTTAAATTTAAACTAAAAGTGAATGATTCTATAAATCTTTTTTACTTTTATTTATGCCGAAAAATAACTTTCTAATTCTTTTAAAGTTTCTGGAGATGTGTTTATATCTTTTACAACCGTTCCTTTATTTAACACTACTATTCGCTCGCAAACCTCAGTTACATGACTTAAATCGTGACTAGAAACTAGTATAGTAACCTCTTTGTTTTCAGTTAATGCTTTAATAATTTTTTTCAGTCGAATTTGTGTTGTTGGATCTAAATTTGCAAAAGGCTCATCTAAAATTACAACTTGAGGGTTTCCCATTAAAGCAGCTACGATACCTGCTTTTTTCTGATTTCCTTTACTTAAATCACGTAAATATTTTTTCTTTCCTAAAATTTCATCATTAAAAAATTCGGTAAACTGTGTTAAAAATGAAGCTACATCAGCTTTATTCATACCTCTTAAATCACCAATAAAATCGAAGTATTCTTCAGGAGTTAAGTATCCTATTAAAAAAGATTCATCAATAAAAGATCCTGTAAATGTTTTCCAATCTTCGCTTTTATTTACCACAACATCATTATTAGTAATTTCACCTGTTGTTGGTCTAATTAAATCTAGTAATATATTAAACAATGTTGTTTTACCTGCCCCATTGTTTCCTACCAAGCCAAAACTTTGCCCACGAGGAATATCAATCTTTTCAACATTTAAAACTTCTGCTTGTCCGTATTTTTTTGAAACTGTATTTATTGTAATCATTGTTTTTTCTTTAAAATTTTTATTATTTACGCTTCTTTTCCAAAGGCATTAATCATTGCATATTTGTCTTTGATATATTTTTTTTCAATCAAATTCATAAAATAGTTTTTAAAAACCAAACCTAACAACCCAATCAAAGCAACTACTACAAACCCTGAATTATACCCTACAAAATGATTAAATACCCAAAATATAGCCATAGGGAACAACATTAACGGAATAATAATTAAAAACTGTGTTGCACTGGTACCTTGTGTATTACCAAACCCCCCTTTGGTTAAATCAATTCTTTTTCTGTTAAACGAACCCGCATACAATAAAAACAATGAATTAAAGCCAATATTAAAAATTGCCCCACAAGTAATCATTAAGAATATTTTTGTACCAAAATACAAGTAAGGAACACTCATAAAATATAAAATTGAGGTCATTGCTACCATTAAAAACCATTTAGAATCTAAAAATTTTCGATACCTAAAACTCTGGCTCATTAACATTTTGTAATGTGCGCTATCCCAAGCAGGTATGAATTGACCGTAATTTAACGTGAATCCGCCAGAAACAAATAAGGATGCAAACATCAACATTGCTGGCATTTTTTGATAAGTAGGTTGAGTAAAGAAAATCAAACCATAAAACAAAAATAAGAACGACATTAAAAAAACTGTTTTAGTTCTTTTATTTCGCCAAATTAATCGGATGTCATTTTTTATAAACGGTGCTATATCTCCTAGTTTTTCTGTCCAAGATAAATCAGCTGTATTTGCTTCTTCGGTTTTTATAGCAACTAAATCATCTAAATAAACTCTTGCTCTTAATAATTTAAAGTTTAAGTAATACAGTACAATTGCTATAATTAAGGGTACAACTGCTAAAATGGAGTTTACAACAATAGCGTCAAATATTTTTTGACTATATATTGATACATCAAAATCTGTAAAGTTTTGCAACCCTAATAAACAAACAAAAATGGTTGCTATAAAAGCAAATACTTTGTTGTTTTTATTGATTAAAAAATTTAAAAAGTTAGTAGCCTGAATTATAAAAATCATAGCTAACAACCATCCTAAAACCTCAACTGTATTATAATTTTGTGTTATTAAAACAACTGTAAACGGAATGTAAAAAAACAAGGATAAGAAGTTAAATCCTGAAAAAGCAGACTTTCCCAATACATAATGTACCAACTTTTCTTTTTTGATTGGGAGTATTAGCATTGGTTTAATATTCATTACTGGTAATTTTTGCATTAAATAACGAAAAACTAAATCGCCTAAAATAGCAAAAACCAATATTGAGTTTACAATTTGTAATGGATCCTCTGTTGGAAATGATTTTTTCAATATAAAATATCCTCCTACTCCAATACTTAAAAAAACAGCTACCATATATAACACGAAAAAACCCATTATTATTTTTAAAGCAATTCCTTTTTCCCAGTATGATGAACGAAAGTATTGTTTCCATTCTAATTTTAAAAAGTGTGCAATCATTTTTAGTTGTGTATTAATTGATTACTTAATTGGTATGCCTAAAATGAATTTTGTTACAAAAAACATATTTTATTTTTTAAAAAAATCGTGTTTTGCTCTATTTTATATCATTAATACAAAAAACGACACCATTTATACAAAAGTCAAATTTCACAATATGTTTCTGTTATATATTTGCCCTATAATACACAAAGACGTCGTATTGATAAATTGGGGGATTAATCAATAATGATAATAAACAAAAGCACTACTTAAATGTAGTGCTTTTTATTTTGTGAAAAATTTTTATTTTTAAGCACAAAAAAAACTCAAACAACAAGTTGTTTGAGTTTTAATTTCTTAAATCAAAAATTTCTTAAGCCTCGAAAGGAGTTATAGAAACGTATGATCTGTTATTTCTTTTCTTTTGGAATTTTACAACTCCATCAACTTTAGCATGTAAAGTATGATCTTTACCCATGTAAACGTTTTCACCTGGATTGTGAGTTGTTCCTCTTTGACGAACGATAATATTACCTGCAATTGCTGCTTGTCCTCCAAAAATCTTTACTCCTAGTCGTTTCGATTCTGATTCTCTACCATTCTTCGAACTACCGACACCTTTTTTATGAGCCATCTCTCTAAGTTTTTAAAGTTAATTATTTGCTTAATGCTTCAATTAATTCAGCTTTCTTTAAAGAAGTATATCCTGTGATACCATTTTCTTTAGCTAAAGCTTTTAATTCAGCAACAGTCATTGAACTTAAATCTTTAGATGCTGATTTTGCTTCAGTTTTAGGAGCCTCAGTTTTTGCTGCTGCTTTCTTAACACCTGATGCAGAAATTCCTTCAATTTGGATTTCAGTTAAATACTGTCTGTGTCCATTTTTCTTTTTGTAACCTTTTCTTCTTTTCTTTTTGAAAACGATTACTTTATCACCTTTTAAGTGACCTAATACTGTTGCAGTTACTCCTGCACCTGCTATAGCTGGGGCGCCAATAGTTACGTTCCCTTTGTCTTCAATTAGCATTACATTATCAAAAGTTACTTTTGATCCTTCTGCCTCTTGTAAACGGTGTACGTATACTTTTTGGTCTTTTGCTACTTTAAATTGCTGCCCTGCTATCTCTACGATTGCGTACATACTTTTTGTTTTGCGTTATACTTAAATGCACCTTCTTCATGAAAATGCGGATGCAAATATACTATTTTTACATCAAAACAACCTCTTGTTCAGAAAATTAATACAACTTTTTTTTAAATATACATCTTTTTTTATTTTTTATGTTACGAATAACTTAGTTTCACGTCATATATATCAAAATCAGTTAAAATTAAAAATTAATCAATGAAAAAAAGTATCACAACTCTTGCTATTGCTTTGTTTATTGGATTTTCAGCCAATGCACAAAAAGTAGATTTTGAAGAGTACGATTTAGACAACGGAATGCATGTAATTTTGCATCAAGACAAATCTGCTCCGGTAGTAACAACTGCCGTAATGTATCATGTAGGTGCAAAAGATGAACAACCTAACAGAACAGGAATGGCTCACTTTTTTGAACATTTATTATTTGAAGGTACTAAAAATATTAAAAAAGGTGAATGGTTTAAAATAGTTTCTTCAAATGGAGGAAAAAACAATGCAAATACAACCGATGACAGAACTTATTATTACGAAGTATTTCCTTCTAATAATTTAGAATTAGGTTTGTGGATGGAATCTGAACGTTTATTACATCCAGTAATTAACCAAGGAGGTGTTGATACTCAAAATGAAGTTGTAAAAGAAGAAAAAAGATTACGTGTAGATAATCAGCCTTACGGTAGCTTTTTAGAGAATGTTAAAAAGAATATTTTTAAAAAACACCCATATAAAGGAACCACTATTGGAAAGATGAAACATTTAGACGATGCTACTTTAGCCGAGTTTTTAGCTTTCAACAAAAAGTTCTACGTTCCTAACAACGCTACTTTAGTTGTTGCTGGTGATATTGATATCAAAACAACTAAAAAAATGGTGCAAGATTATTTTGGTTCTATTCCAAGAGGTGCTGAAATAACGAGATCATTCTTAAAAGAAGATCCTATTACAAAGCAAATAAATGCAAAAGCATATGATGCTAATATTCAAATTCCGGCAGTAATTAATGCCTACAGAACTCCATCTATGAAAACTAGAGACGCTAGAGTTTTAGATATGATTTCAACATATTTAAGTGATGGAAAAAGTTCTGTTTTATACAAAAAATTAGTAGATCAAAAGAAAATGGCCTTACAAGCAGGTGCCATCAACTTAAGTCAGGAAGATTATGGAACTTACATTGTTTACGGACTTCCTTTAGGAAAAACATCTTTAACTGATTTAACAAAAGAAATTGACGAGGAAATTGTAAAGATTCAAACTAATTTAATTTCTGAAAAGGCATATCAAAAATTACAAAACAAGTTCGAAAACAATTTTGTAAACGCTAATGCAAGTGTAGAAGGAATTGCAAATTCATTAGCGCGCTATAATGTGTTATATGGAGACACTAATTTAATAAACACTGAGATTAATATTTACCGATCTATTACTCGTGAAGAAATTAAAGCAGTTGCTAAAAAATATTTAAATCCTAACCAACGATTAGTTTTAGAATATTTACCAAAAAAGAAATAAATCAAAAGACAATAATATATTATGAAAACAAAAATAGTATCACTTATCGCAATCATAGCAATGTCTTTTGCTACAACTGCACAAATAGATAGAAGCGTACAACCCAAACCAGGACCTGCTCCAAAAGTACAATTAGGTAAAGTTGATAAATTTACATTACCTAACGGATTACAGGTTATTATGGTTGAAAACCATAAATTACCTAGAGCATCGGCAAGTTTAACAATTGATAACAAAGCTGTTGCAGAAGGTAACAAAGCTGGTTTATCAAATATGATGGGAAGCTTATTAGGACGCGGAACGACTAATATTACAAAAGATGAGTTTAACGAAAAGGTAGATTATCTTGGTGCTCGAGTTAATTTTTATAGCTCAGGAGCCTCAGCAGCTTCACTAAAAAAATACTTTCCAGAAATATTAGAGTTAATGGCTGATGGAGTTAAAAACTCTCAATTTACCCAAGAAGAGTTTGACAAAGAAGTTAAAATTACTTTAGATGGATTAAAATCAAACGAAAAAAGTGTAACCGCTATCGCAAGGAGAGTTGAAGATGCTTTAATTTATGGTAAAAATCATCCTTTTGGTGAGTTTACAACCAAAGAATCTATCAGTAATATTTCACTTACTGATATTCAAAACAATTTTAATACGTATTACAAACCAAATAATGCTTATTTAGTAATTGTTGGAGATATTAATCCATCAGAAACTAAAAAATTGGTAACAAAGTTATTTGGTGACTGGAAAAAAGGAAATGTACCAGCGGTTGCGTTTGCAAAGCCAAAGAACGTAAGCACTACTGAAATTAACTTTATTAATATGCCAAATGCAGTACAATCAGAAATTGTAGTTGCAAATAATATCGAATTAAAATTAGGCGATAAAGATTATTACGCTGCTTTATTAGCAAACAGTATTTTAGGTGGCGGCGGAACTGCGCGTTTATTCATGAATTTACGTGAAGATAAAGGATATACTTATGGCTCATATTCAAGTGTTAGGCAAAGTAGAGATGCTGCAACATTTAGAGCAACAGCAAGTGTTCGTAATATGGTAACAGATAGTTCGGTTGTAGAAATACAAAAAGAAATCAATAAAATTCGTTATCAAAAAGTATCTGCTGAAGAATTAAAAAATGCAAAAGCTAAATATGTAGGTAATTTTGTAATGGAAGTTCAAAAACCTGCAACTGCTGCTCGTTATGCTCTAAATATTGCTCTTTATAATTTACCAGCAGATTTTTATGAAAACTACTTAAAAAATATAAATGCTGTAACTTTAGATGATGTTCAAAACGCAGCAATTAAATATTTTAGAGGAGATAAAGCTCGTATTATAATTACTGGTAAAGGAATTGAAGTTTTAAAGAATTTAGAAAAAAATTCTGATTATAAAATCAACTATTTTGATACTGAAGGAAACCCAACTACTAAACCTGCAATGAAAAAGCCTCTTCCTGCAGGGGTTACTAAAACCTCAGTAATTAATAATTATTTTAAAGCTATTGGTGGTATTAATAAAGTAAAATCTTTGAAAACTACTATGGTGGTTTATACTACTGAAATACAAGGAATGAAGATTGAAAGCACAGAGAAAAGAAATACAACTCATTTCTTAACTGCAACTGCAATGAACGGAAATGTAATGCAAAAAGCTCTAATGAATAAGTCATCTCTTAAAATGAATGGACAACCTCTACCTCCTGCCATGGCTAGTGAAATGAGACACTTATTAGGAACCTTACCTGAATTAGGTTTATTAGAAAATGTAGATACTAAATTAACAGGTATCGAAACTGTTGATGGTAAAGAGGTATATGTTATTTCAAAATTAGGAAAAACAGTGTCTACTAATACTTATTTTGATGTTAAAACTGGTTTAAAAATAAAAGAATCTCAAAAAATTATTTTCGGAGGAAGATCTCAAAATCAAGATACATTTTTTAGTGATTACAAAGATTTTGGAGGAATTAAATTTGCAACTAAAAAAATTGGAAGTTTAGGACCACAAAAAGCTAAGTTCACTTTAAAAGACGCTAAAATTAACGAAGGTGTCACTGATGCTGATTTTCAGTAAATAGAAAGCAGTTAATACAATTTACAGAGAGTCAAAGCGAAAGTTTTGGCTCTTTTTTTATAGATATACCCGTAAAGTTTCAACCATTTTTAAACCTTTATCATTTTATCTAGTCAAAAAAGTACAACTTTAAAAATATAAATGATGAAAAAAATCATTCTTTTGTTAATGATTTCTTCTTTAGCACTTCAATCTTGTGCGGTTAGAAAAAGAAATACAGGAGTTCACAAAGTAGTGGCAATTAAAAAAGCTCCTAAAAACCATAAATTAGTAGTTATTAAAAACAAACGTTATTACACATGGGGAGGAAAACATTATAAAAAAATTAAGAGAGAGTTTATAGTAGCGCGTTTATAAACAAAACCTATGCTACTTTGCCCTATTGGTCATCCAAACGCCAAGTAAAATAATTCCGCCTGCTAATAATTGAATTACCCCTAATTTTTCACCATCTATAATTCCCCAAATAACAGCTACAATCGGAATTAAATAGGTTACAGATGAAGCAAAAATTGGTGAAGAAATATGTACTAAATCATTAAATATCACCTTTGCCATTGCCGTTCCTAAAACTGATAAAATAATTATATACAATAGCGCTGACTTAGTTTCTAAATTTAGTTCAAATTCTGTAAAAAAACCAGTACAACCTAATATCATTATAACAGGTATTATTACTAACAAAAAATGTCCCGTAGTAATAGTTAGCCCATCCAACTCATGTAAATGTTTCTTTATAATATTGACATTAAACGCATAACCCACTGAAGATATAATAGGTAACAAAGCATACCAATAATTCTGATTTGGATTTAAATCTGCTCCTTTTAATATTAAAATAAGCGTTCCAATCAGACCAATAAAAATTCCTATAAATTGCTTTTTATTAAATGCAAAACCAAATACTAAAGCACCAATAATAAAAGTATTAAAAGGCGTTAGTGAATTTAATATTGATGCTATTGAACTATCTATCCCTTTAATTGCGTATGCAAACAAAAAAGCAGGAAAAAAAGTTCCTACTAAGGCACTTAAAAAAACATATTTCCAGTGTCTTTTCTTTATTTTTCGTAAACTTTTAAAACCAACAAGAATTACAAAAATAGCAGCAAAAAATGTTCGCAAAGCAGCTACTTGTATGGGCGATATACTAATTAATGCCTTTTTCATTAAAATAAAAGAGCTTCCCCAAACTAGCGAAAGCACTATTAAATACAACCATTTTCGTTGTTGATTACTCATTTTCATGTTATTTAATCACAAAAATCGGTCATTTTCGTTTATAAACTTTAATTTATTAATAACTTTGCTAAATAACCCAATAAATTAAAATGATGAAAATTCAAAAAATAATATTCGCGTTAACTTTTATTAGTTTTTTAGCTGTTGGTTGTAAAACAGAAGTAAAAAAAGAAGAAACTTCTAAAGAAGTAAAAACGGAAGTTGCTGCAAACACAAAAGAACTTTCTTTAAGTATTTCAGGAATGACCTGTGAAATAGGATGTGCTAAAAAAATAGCTTCAGATTTATCTAAAAAAGAAGGTGTTTTAAAAGCCAATGTTGTATTTACTGATAGTATTGCAAACATTAAATACGATGAAAATATTACCAATAAAGCAGATTTAATTGCTTTTGTTGAAGGAATTGGTAGTGGAGACATGTATAAAGCTTCTGAAACTTCTAAAAAAGCTTGTAGCGCTAAAACTGATGCTGAAAAAGAAGCTTGTGCAAAAAAAGAAACTTGTAAAAAAAGTGACAAAAAAAACTGCATTGCCGAATGTAAAAAAGAATGCTGCACAAAAAGTGAAACTGAAAAAGTTGCCTGTGCTACAGATTGTATAAAACCATGTTGTGCTGACACAAAAAAAGCATAGTTTTTATTTCTATAAAAAAAATCAAGCTTCTCAAAAGAGAAGCTTTTTTTATACGATTATAGTATCTTTGTAAAAACTTTATTCTGATGAAAAAGCACTTTCCTCTTATTGTAAAAATTTCGTTGATTGCTGTATATCTTATTTTTTTAGCAGGCTCTGTAGTTCGTATGACAGGATCTGGAATGGGATGTCCAGATTGGCCAAAGTGTTTTGGATATTATATCCCTCCAACATCAGAAGAACAAATTACTTGGCAACCTAATACAACTTATGAAAAAGGAATGATAATCGTTAAAAACGAAGCATTGTTTGTTGCTGAAAACGATTTAAAAACCGCTAAAAAATTTAACTCAAACAATTGGGTTAAATACACTAAGCACAGTTATGCTAAATTTAATAAATTTCATACTTGGACAGAATATATCAATCGATTATCGTCTGCATTGGCTGGTTTTCCGTTTTTGTTTTTAATTTTTGTATCCACTAAATTTTGGAGTGAAAAGAAACTAATTACACTTTTATCTTTCGGCGCTTTCTTTTTAATGCTTTTTGAAGCTTGGTTAGGTAAAACCGTGGTAGATTCTAACTTAAAACCAACCATTATTACCATTCATATGGTAGCCGGTTTAGTTATTATAGCATTGTTATTATGGCTACACTTTATTGTTTCTAAAGATAAAACTACTACAGACGCACTTGAAAAAACAACCTTAAAAAAACACAGTTCGTTGTTTAATAAATTATTAATTATTTCGGTAGTATTTTCTTTAATTCAAATAGCTATGGGTACCCAAGTACGCCAATTTATTGATGAACAAGTAAAGCTATTTGGTTTTGATAATAAACAGTACAGCTTACTAAACCCTAGTTTTAAATTTTATTTTCATCGTTCATTTACCATTGCAATTGTGTTGGTAAACTTAGGTATATTTTATTTGAATCAAATTAAAGATTTGGGTTACAAATTGGTAAACTGGATTGTGTTTTTAATTTTTTTAGAAACCATAACAGGGATTTTAATGTATTATGCTGATTTTCCTATCGGAACGCAAGCAATACATTTACTTTCGGGTGCTATTTTATTCGGATTACAGTTTTATTTATGGTTACAGAGCAGAAATTAAGTTAAAAAACATTTCACTTGTTTTTTTACTTTCTGTCGCTATAGTATATAATGCATGAACATCAAACTTAGTACTAAACACTTCTTTATTTTTATTATCCACCATTTTAAAATTAACGTAATGTTTAGTTTTTCTTTTCTTTACGTATTTCAAATCTCCCCAAGTTTTTGGAGTTTCTGGAAAAGAACATGAAATAACACAAGTATTAACATAGTCACTATCATCTTCTTTACTTTTTGGGATGCTTGACAAATCATCATTTAAAGGATTGACTGATTGCAAATTGTACTTAAACCCTACTGTTATCTTATTTTTTCTCGCTTTTTTCTTTAACTTTTTGGTTAAAATTAAATAATAGTTAATTAAATGTGTGTCTCCTTCAAATGTGAATAAGATTGATTTTGGCGTTTTAAAATCAATATATCTTTTATTTTCAACAACATTAACTCCTTTTTCAAATTTTACATCTTCCTGAGCAAAACAAGTAAATGATGTAAGTAATAGTAATAAAAAATACTTTTTCATGTTCTTTAAGTTAAATTTTAGTCTTCCCAAGTCAGGGTTTCTAACATTTTAATCATATCCTTTTTAATATATTCAACGGCTGGCAATATAGAATCGTAATTAGGTTTGGTGTAAAAAAATAGTGATCCTTTTAAAAAGTGGTTGGTACTATCGGTAACATGAAATTGAATTTGCGATGCCGCATCACCAGATATTTCACACATTTTTCCGTACACTTTTGTTTCTTTATTTGTGTAATCGCGCCAAGAAATATGGTCGGCTTTTACGGTATGTTCTAAAACCAATTTTTCGGCTTCAATTAACAGTTCGCGAAGGTTATTATTAATTGGTCGGTATGTAATATCAACCGATGCCTTTAGTTTAGGGTATTGGATTTTTAACCAGTGATTTGGGAGTGATTTTAAGGTAGTATTTTTCGCTATATCAAAACGATATGGTCTACTTTTATT
Organism: Tenacibaculum soleae; assembly: GCF_030549005.1. NCBI lineage: Bacteria > Pseudomonadati > Bacteroidota > Flavobacteriia > Flavobacteriales > Flavobacteriaceae > Tenacibaculum > Tenacibaculum soleae. Next base: position 466,953 of record NZ_JAUOSW010000001.1, on the reverse strand, counting down.
CAATTTATTATACCCTAACTCTGGATATTCTAAGTTTAAATATGCTTTGGGTTTTGGTAAACTTTCTTCACCACAACTAATTAATAAAACTACGGTTATTAGTACTAAAAACTTACGCATTTCGGGTTACTTTTATTTGTTTTATACGTTTTTTATCAAGAGCTTCGATAGTAAACATATATTTGTTAAAATTTATCTTTTCTTCTTTTTTTGGAAACTTACCTGATACTTCTAAAATAAAACCAGCTAAGGTTTCACTTTCTCCTTTTGCTTCTTCAAATTTTTCTTCATCATCATCTTCTAAAACGCGACAAAAATCTTTTATTGTTGTTTTACCTTCAAAAATATAATTGTTTTCATCAAGCTTTGAATAACTTAAATCATCATCATCAAACTCATCATTTATATCTCCTACAATTTCTTCAATAACATCTTCAAGTGTTACAATTCCACTTGTTCCGCCATATTCATCTACTACAATCGCCAAGTGTTTTTTCATTTCTTGAAATTCGCTTAACAAATCGTCTAATTTTTTGTTTTCTGGAATAAAAAAGGGCTCTCTAAGTAATTTTTGCCATTGAAAACTCTTTTTATTTAAATACGCTAATAAATCCTTGGCATATAAAACTCCTCTAATATTGTCTATATTTTCGTGATAAACTGGTATTCTTGAATATCCGTTTTTTAAAATTATTTTTAGAACTTCTTCATATAAAGTATCGTCAGAAATAGCACAAACATCGGTTCTGGGTTTCATTATTTGAACAGTTTCAGTATTACCAAAACTTACGATTCCTTCTAAAATTTTTTGTTCTTCTTTTGTGGTTGCTCCACTTGATGTTAATTCTAAAGCTTGTGATAAACGCTCTACAGAAAGATTATTGTTTTTGTTCCCTAATTTATTTTCTACAACACTTGTTAATTTGATAAGCGGAGCACTTAATGGCGTTAAAAAAACGTTTAAAACCTGAATCGGTTTAGCCATAAAACCTGCAAATTGCATTGATTTTCTGGTTGCATAGACTTTAGGTAACACTTCACCAAATAATAAAATTAAAAAGGTTACTAAAACAACTTCTATTAAAAACTTTACGCCACTTGATAATCCACTAAAAAAAAACTCTCCTAAGGAAGCAAATATTAATACAATGAGAATGTTTATAAAGTTATTTGTTATTAAAATCGTTCCCAATAACTTTTTAGGGTTTTCGAGTAGTTTTACAACGGTATTATTTTCTTTTGAAGATGCTGAAAGGGAATCTAATTCGGTTTGTGAAATAGAAAAAAAAGCTACCTCAGTTCCTGAGACTAAAGCCGAACAAAGCAATAAAAAAAGTAATAAAAAACAATTTACTGCTGTTAGTAAATCGATACTTGACAGTACTAAAAACAAGGAATTGGGGTCTGTATCCAAAATTTAAAATTTAATTAAACTAAAATGGTAAATCATCTTCTTTTTGTGGTGTTGCATTAGCAGCATTGGTACTTTGAGACACTTGATTTGTATTAGCAGCATTGGTATTTGGGTCTTTTTTTGTTGATAAGAAAGTCATGTCCTGCACCTGAATTTCGGTTGCATAACGTTTTTGTCCATCAACTTCGTACTGGCGTGTTTTGATACGTCCCTCACAATATACTTTATCGCCTTTAGTTAAATATTTTTCACAAATTTCTGCCAATTTATTTCGCACTACAATATTATGCCACTCTACATTGGTTACTTTTTCACCTGTTTGACGATTTGTATATGTTTCGTTAGTTGCTAGTGGAAAACGACCAATAGCATTTCCTCCCTCAAAATAATGCATTTTTAATTCGTCACCTAAATGCCCTATTAAAATAACTTTATTTATTGTTCCTGCCATGACTTATTTTTTTGTGTAATCTCAAATATACAAAATTTACTATTTGTTATTTATAAAATCATTTAAAAACTTATCAATCAATATTGGTACTGGAAACTCTTTAATATCTTTCCATAAAACTGTTTTTTCAGTTATATTACGTGTTCTTACAATCCAAAATTTTGTGTGTAAATGCTGGTGAGATAGTTTATGAACAATATCTTTTGTGTTAAATAATGACAATGTTGTTTCTGTTGGAAAGAGAGCATAAAAATCTTTGTTTTCAATTAATGCTATTTCTGAAATTGGTTTTTCTGTTTCAATCAACGGAAATTGATATAAGCCTTGCCAAATACCTTTACCTTTTCTTTCTTTAATAATTGTTTCATCATTATCAGTAACAATAACTAAAAAATTAAAATATCGTTTTTTTATTTTTAACTTTTTCTCTTTTACAGGAAGCTCTTTAACTAGTTTTTTAGCTAACGCAACGCAACTCTCAGAAAAAGGACAAGTGTCACATAATGGGTTTTGTGGTTTGCATTGCATTGCTCCAAAATCCATTATTGCTTGATTATAAGTTCCTGGTTGTGACACATCAAGTAAACTTTGTGCTAACTCTTTAAATTCTTTAATTCCTTTTGTAGAATTTATGGGTGTCTTAATTCCGAAATAACGCGCTAAAACACGGTATACATTACCATCAACAACCGCTACTGGCTCATTAAAACATATCGAAGCAATAGCTGAAGCAGTATAATCTCCAACTCCTTTAAGTTTTAACAACTCTTTATAGTTATTGGGGAAAACTCCGTTAAGCTCATTAGCTATATATTTTGCCGTGAAATGCAAATTTCTTGCTCTTGAATAGTATCCTAATCCTTGCCATAGTTTAAGAACCTTGCTTTCTTCTGCTTTTGCTAAGTCGAAAACCGTTTTAAACTCACTAGTAAAGGCCATAAAATAAGGTAATCCTTGCGCCACTCTTGTTTGTTGCAACATAATTTCACTTAACCAAACCATATAAGGATCTTTAGTTTTACGCCAAGGTAAATCTCTTTTATTTTTTAAATACCAGTTTAAGAGGTGATTTTTATCCATGTATAAATTATAACTTTAAAACAAAATTACGATTATTAAATTTTTATTGTTTTGTTAATTTATTTAACTTAATTTTAATAAATTTTTAACTTTAAAGTAGGGTAAACATAAATTAACCTGTTTTAAAGTATTAATAGCAAAAACCAAAACAAGGAAATTCCGTTGCTATAAACAAAACGAAGGAATGACTTACAAATACTAATTCAAATATTTAATTTTATGCACAAAATTACAAAAACACTAATACTGTTTTTTATTTTAGCTTTCCAACTCACTTATGGTCAGGAAAACCTGACTATTACAGGTGTAGTCTCGGATCAAACAGGCCCATTGCCTGGCGTTACTGTTTTAGTTAAAGGTACAACTAGGGGTACTGAAACAGATTTTGACGGTAAATACTCAATTAAAACAAAATTAAAAGAAACACTTGTTTTTAGTTTTGTTGGAATGACAACAACAGAAAAAACAGTTAATTCAGCTGCGTCACTAAATGTTGTTATGACTGAAGATAGTAACCTTTTAGAAGAAGTAGTTGTTACAGGTATAACAGTTACTGATAAAAGATTATTTACAGGGGCTTCTACATCAATAAAAGCAGCAGATGCAAAACTAGATGGGGTTCCTGAAATAAGTAGAGCGCTTGAAGGTAGAGCTGCAGGGGTTACTGTACAAAACGTTTCTGGTACTTTTGGTGCTGCACCTAAAATTAGAATTCGTGGAGCTACTTCTATATATGGTAACTCAAAACCTTTGTGGGTTATTGATGGGGTTGTAATGGAAGATGCTATCGAATTAACTGCAGATGCCCTTTCATCTGGAGATGTAACAACTCTTATTAGTTCTTCTATCGCTGGATTAAACTCAGATGATATTGAAAGTTTTGAAGTTTTAAAAGATGGATCTGCAACTTCTATTTATGGAGCAAGAGCTATGGCTGGGGTTATTGTTATAACAACTAAAAAAGGTAAAGCTGGTGTTAGTTCATTTAACTATACAGGAGAAACAACCTTTAGAATGAGACCTTCATATAATAATTTTAATATTATGAATTCTCAAGAACAGATGTCTGTTTATGAAGAAATGCGAAGAGGAGGATGGTTAAACTATAGTGATGTTGCCAATGCTTCTGAAAGTGGTGTTTATGGTGAAATGTACCAATCATTTAATCAATTAGACAGTAATGGTAATTTTTTAGTTGAAAACTCTCCTGAAGGTAGAGCTGCTTTTCTTAAAAAAGCTGAACTAAGAAACACTGACTGGTTTAAAGAGCTATTTAATGTAAACGCTATGCAAAGTCATTCTATTAATATGTCGTCAGGTACTGATAGAGCAACTTACTACGGTTCTTTAAGTGCTTTAATTGACCCGGGATGGACAAAATCAAGTAAAGTAAATAGGTATACTGCTAACTTTAAATCAATTTTTAAACTAAATGATAAGCTAACATTAAACACTGTTAGTAATGCATCTTTTAGAAAACAAAAAGCTCCTGGTACCTTGTCTCAAGATACAGATGTTGTTACAGGTAAAGTAAAAAGAGATTTTGATATAAACCCATATTCTTTTGCTTTAAATTCTTCAAGATCTTTAGACCCTAAAAAATTCTACACAAGAAATTATGCAGATTTTAATATTCTAAAAGAATTACAAGAAAACTATATTGATGTTAATGTAGCTGATTTAAGATTTCAAGGATTATTAAGCTATAAAATAACTCCTCAAATAGAAGCTAATGTGTTAGGGGCTATAAAGTACCAAACAACATCTCAAGAACACCATTCTACTGAGTTTTCTAATCAGGCAAATGCATTTCGTGCAATGGATAACGCAATTATACGAGGTGCCAACCCTTTCTTATATACTGACCCAGATAACGAGTTTGCAGAACCTATTACTGTTTTACCAGAAGGAGGTATATATAGACGTACAGACTACAGTATGTTCGGTTATGATTTAAGAACTACTTTTTCATATAAAAATGTTTTTAATGAAGACCATACATTAAATTTTTATGCTGGTTCAGAAATTAATTCAGCTGATAGACACAGAACAAATTTTACTGGTTGGGGAATGCAATATTCTTTAGGTGAAGTTCCTTTTTATGCTTACGAATTATTTAAGAAAGGTGTTGAAGAAAATAGCTTATACTATGGTTTAAGCAACACAAAGTATAGAAGTTTAGCTTTCTTTGGAAACGCTACATATTCGTGGAAAAGACGTTATACTATTAACGGTACTTTACGTTATGAAGGAACAAACAAACTTGGTAAAGCTACAAGTTCTAGATGGTTACCTACCTGGAATGTATCTGGAGCATGGAATGCTCATGAAGAAGAGTTTTTCGAAAACTTAAATCCTGTTTTAAATAGATTTACCTTAAGAGCTTCTTACAGTTTAACAGCAGATAGTGGTCCATATTATGTTACTAATTCAATTGTTGATATTAGAAGTGGTAACCCTTGGAGACCTTCTTCTGGAGACAAAGAAAGTTCATTATACATTAACTCACTTGCAAATGGTGAATTAACTTATGAGAAAAAACACGAGTTTAATATTGGTTTTGATGCTAGTTTCCTTGAAGATGACCGCATAAATTTAAGCTTAGATTGGTATACTAGAAATAATTTCGACCTAATTGGTAGAATAAATACTCAAGGAATTGGTGGTGAGTTAACAAAATATGGAAACGTAGCCTCTATGAAATCGAGTGGTCTTGAATTATCTTTATCTACATTAAACGTTAAAACTGAAGATTTTTCTTGGAGATCTAATTTTGTATACTCAAAAACCAAAAACGAAGTAACTGACTTAAATACACAACAAAGAGTTATTGATTTAGTTACAGGTACTGGTTTTGCAAGAGAAGGTTACCCTGTTCGATCTATATTCTCTATACCTTTTGACGGGTTAAACGAACAAGGTTTACCTACGTTTATTGATCAAGATGGTAACAAAACTATAGGAGATTTATATTTCCAAGAAAGAGACAAATTAGACTTTTTAAAGTATTCAGGTTCAGCAGACCCAACTGATGTTGGTAGTTTTGGTAACATCTTCAACTATAAAAACTTAACCTTAAACATCTTTACAACATTCTCATTTGGTAATGTTGTTAGATTAGATCCTGTTTTTAGTAGTTCTTACACTGATTTAAGTTCTTTACCAAGAGAATTTCAAAACAGATGGGTTGCTCCAGGTGATGAAGATCATACAAATGTACCTGTAATTGCAACTACAAGGCATAGATTTAATGTAGGTAACACGGCGTTAGCTACTGCTTATAATGCTTACAATTACTCAGATGTTCGTATTGCAAAAGGAGATTTTGTACGTTTAAAAGAAGTTTCTTTAAAATACAATTTCCCTTCTGATGTTGTAAGTAACCTTAACATTAACAGTTTATCACTTAAGTTACAAGCTACTAACTTATTCTTATTATACGCTGATGATAAGTTGAATGGTCAAGATCCTGAATTTTTAAACTCAGGTGGTGTAGCTAGTCCTTTAGCTAAACAAATTACATTTACATTAAAATTAGGTTTATAATTAAAAAACAATAAAAATGAAAAATAATAAAACAATATTATTCGTTTTATTTCTATTCTCTCTATGCATAACATCATGTGATAATTTCTTAGATGAATTACCTGATAATAGAACAGAATTAGATAATAGCGATAAAATAAGAAAATTATTAGTTTCTGCATATCCATCTACAGGAGAAGCTATTGTAACTGAATTTTCATCTGACAATTTTCAAGATTTAGGAGAAGCAAACCCTGATTGGGATAGAGTACATAAAGAACTTGTTTATTGGGAAGATGTTTCTGAAAATGATAATGATGGCCCAAATTCAGTTTGGGAAGGTTGCTATTCTGCTATTGCTGCAGCAAATGAAGCATTAGCCTCTATAAATAAAATTGGAGGAACTTCTTTAAATGCTGAAAAAGGAGAAGCTTTAGTAGCAAGAGCTTATGCTCACTTTGTATTGGTTAATGTTTTTAGTAAACATTATAATGAAACTTCTAGTAATACAGATTTAGGTATACCTTATCTAGAGTCTCCTGAAATTTTACTTGACCCTAAATATGAAAGGGGTACAGTAAAAGAAGTATATGAAAAAATAAACAGAGACTTAGAAGCAGGTTTACCACTTATTGATGATAATATTTATGAAGTATCAAAATATCATTTTAACACTAAAGCTGCTTATGCATTTGCTGCTAGATTTAACTTGTACTACCAGAAATGGGAAAAAGCAAGAGATTATGCTACAGCTGTTGTTACACAAGCACCTTTAGGCCTTTTAAGGAATTGGGAAGCTCAAGGTTTAGTTACATCTGATCAAGATCCACGTACGAGGGCTTATTTTTCTGATAATAGTACATTATTAAATATAACCTCTGGTTCAAATGCTGGTTTAATTTATGGAGGATATCGTATTGTTACACGTTTCAACCATACTCGTTTTATCGCTGACAATGAAACAATGTATGCCCCTTTACCTTGGAGTAATGCTGTATCTACAGCTGACTACCACTATAGACCAGCTAATTATACAGCTACAAATTTTGATAAAGTTGTATTAATGAAGTTACCATTTATCTTTGAATATACTGATGTTGTTGCGGGTATTGGGTATAGAAGAACCGTACATTCTCCTTTTACAACCGACGAAACATTATTAGTAAGAGCCGAAGCAAACGTTATGCTAAATAATTATGATGAAGCTATGAGTGATTTAAACACTTGGTCTAAAAACTTCTTTAAAAACAAAGAAACTACTGTTGCTGGTGTTAATACTTTTTACAATGGAATGGCATACTCTTCAGAGGCTGCTCCTACACAAAAGAAAACGTTAAGCCCTAAATTCTCAATTAGTGCAGGAACACAAGAAAACATGTTACATTATACACTTCAATGTAGACGTATTTTAACAATACACGATGGTTTAAGATGGTTTGATATTAAGCGATATGGTATAAGCGTACCTCGTTATATTTCTGATTTATCAGGAGGAATAAGTGTGGCTGATGTTCTTAGTGTAAATGACCAACGTAAGGCTGTTCAATTACCTGCCGATGTAATTGCTGCTGGATTAACTCCTAACCCTAGATAAAATTTAATTACATATAATTATGAAAAAAATAAAATATATAATACTTATCTGTATAATCTCAATGATTGCTTTTAGTAATTGTCAAGAATCAGATGTGCCAGACCCAAGTAAAAGTGTTATTAAGGTTGATAATGAAAATCAAAATCAATTTGATATCTTTTTAAAAAGAGAATTTGTAGCTCCGTATAATGTTGAGTTACTTTATAAATTACCAGATATTGAAACAAACCTTAATAACTATGTAGTACCATCTGACTATAACCAGTCTATTAAAATGGCAAACCTTATAAAGTATTTAGCGTTTGAACCATATACTAAAGTAGTATCTCAAGAATTTATGCAAAAGTACTTTCCTAAAATGATTGTACTAGTTGGTTCAGGTGCGTATAATAACAACGGTACCGTAATTTTAGGAACTGCTGAAGGTGGATTAAAAATAACATTATATGATATAAATAACATGGATGTTACTGATATTGATAATTTAAATGATCGTTATTTTAGAACTATATATCATGAATTTTCTCATATTTTGCACCAAAACATTCCTTATACTAGAGATTTTAATCAAATAACTTCAGCTGATTATGTTCAAGATGAATGGAATAGATATTGGCCATCTAATGGAGTAACGTCACTTGAAAAAGGCTTTATAAGTGATTATGCAAGTAAATCACCTGATGAAGATTTTGTTGAATTAATTGCTCATTACATGACAAAACCACAATCTGAATGGGATACAATAATAACTAATGCTGGTGCAGGAGGGGCTATTATTACTCAAAAAATAACAATTGTAAAAAGTTATTTACAAAGTAGCTGGAGTATTGACTTAGATACTTTACGTGATGAAGTTCTTTTAAGACAAAATAATTTAGATAGTCAAGATCTTGATAACATAAACTAAAAAGACATGAAAAAAAATATAATAAAAAACTTATTATTTATAGCAATAGCAATCATTACTACTGCTTGTAATAATGATAATTTTGAATCAACGTTTAATGAAACACCTTCTGCAAGAGTTGAAAAAGTAATGAATGAGTACTCTGATTTACTATCTTCTTCTGAAAATGGATGGATTATTGAATATTACCCTGAAAGAAATCAAGTTTATGGAGGTTTCAATTATGCTGTAAAATTTGACGCCGCTAAAGCAGCAATAGTTTCTTATGAAGGGGCTGATGATATTACAAAGACAGAATCTTCAACTTATGATATAATTGCTTCAGGTGGACCAGTGTTAACCTTTAACACTTATAACAAATACATGCATGAATTTGCTAATCCAAGCTTTAGTGAATACCAAGCCAAGCAAGGTGATTATGAATTTTATTTAACATCGAAAGATGATAATACAATCACTATACAAGGTATTAAATCAGGTAATACAATGCGTATGATAAAACTTGATGAAACACCTGAGGTATATTTGACGAAAGTTACTGATGTTAAAAACTATATTAATGGTACTAGTGGTGTAATCGTTATTGATGGGTCTAATTATAGTGTAGCTTTAAATAATCTTCACTTATCTTTATCTATAACTGAAGATGAGGCCTACAATATGGCTTACAATTTTACTGACAAAGGTATAAGATTATATAAACCTATAACTGTAGATGGAAACGAAGTAATCGAATTTACTTTAGACAAAGATAAAAATCAATTAATATCATTAGATGGCAATACCATTATTGAGCTTATAAAATCTCCAATTGATTTTAGTAATATTTATGTAAATCTTGCAACTTCAACATTTTACTCGAATACATTCTTAGCCGCATTTAATACAGCACAAACAATTCAAGCTGGTCAGTTTGGTGGTGCTTACCCTTTACAGAATATTATTAGATTTGGTGGTGCAAACCCAAGATTAATTTTTGACATAAGAGGTCCAATTGGTGCTCATGAGCTAAAGTTTTCAGGAATATTAGGTGATCCAACTGGATTATCAATTGACAAAGGTTCTCCAAGTACCAACTGGGGTTTATTACCTCATTTTACGCCAATGTTAAATTTAATCGTTGATAACTCACCATATAATACGCAGGAATTAGCTGCTAATACATATAGGATAGAAAGTAAAAATGACCCAAGTTTTTGGTTTATAATAACTCAATAATAATATAAATTTTTATTTTAAAAACCGAGATTTAATAGATCTCGGTTTTTTTAGTTCTAATTGTGTTTTTTTATTTTTCATATTAACTTTTTGGAATAGATATAATTATCATATATTTGCACCCTCATTTCAAAAAACAAATATCAAATATATATAGAATGACAAAAGCAGATATCGTATCTAAGATTTCAGATAAGAGTGGAATTGAAAAAGCAGATGTTTTAGCAACTGTTGAAGCGTTTATGGACGAGGTAAAAGATGCATTAGAGAGCGGAGATAATGTATATTTAAGAGGTTTTGGTAGTTTTATTATCAAAACTAGGGCAGAAAAAACTGGTAGAAATATTTCTAAAAATACAACTATTAAGATTCCTGCTCATAACATTCCAGCTTTTAAACCATCAAAAGTGTTTACAGAGGGTGTTAAAACTAAAGTATCTGTAAAATAATAAAATTATTAACCAAAGGTCTTTACTAATAAAGACTTTATAAAACATTTTTAATTATGCCAAGCGGTAAAAAAAGAAAGAGAGCAAAAATCTCTACACACAAAAGAAAGAAAAGAGCAAGAGCAAATCGTCATAAGAAAAAGTAAGCTAACGCTTACTTTTTCGTTGCTTTTATAGCTTATTAAGTTCATTGACATTAAGGTTTTAACACCTTAAAACGGTATAAAAATTATACCTGTTTACAAATTTTAATCCGTCTTCGTAAAAATTTACGTTGGCACAAAACTATATTCAGAATGAAAACAGAATTAATAATTCGTTCAAATTCTTCTGATATTGATTTCGCCTTACTAAGAGATGGTAGACTTATTGAATTAAACAAAGAAACAAGCGATAACAAGTTTTCAGTCGGTGATGTTTTTCTAGCCAAAATAGGAAAAGTATTAACGGGTTTAAATGCCGCTTTTGTAAATGTTGGGTATCCTAAAGATGGTTTTTTACATTATCATGATTTAGGTCCACAAGTACAATCTTTAAATAAATTCATTAAAAAAGTAAGCACAGGTAATTATAAAGAATTCACTTTAAAAAACTTTCGTCCAGAAAAGGATATTAACAAAGACGGAAGTATTAATGATGTACTAAAATCAGGTCAAAATTTATTAGTACAAATTGTAAAAGAACCAATATCTACCAAAGGTCCGCGTATTAGCTCGGAACTATCAATAGCTGGTAGGTTTTTAGTTTTAGTTCCTTTTTCTAATAGAGTTTCTGTATCTCAAAAAATAGCAGATCCGAAAGAAAAAGAACGTTTAAAAAAATTAGCAAAAAGTATCAAACCAAAAGGGTTTGGACTTATTTTACGTACTGTTGCCCAAGGTAAAAAGGTAGCAGAACTAGATAAAGATTTACAAAATTCACTTGATCGTTGGAAAAAAATGTGCAATAGTATTGCAAATCAAAATACCCCAACAAAAATATTAAGTGAGTTGAACAGAGCATCTTCTATTTTAAGAGATGTAATGAACGATTCTTTTACAAGTATTGTAACCAACGATGAAGATTTAATGATTGAAATCAAAGAATATTTACAAGAAATATCTCCTGACAAGGAAAATATTGTAAAACTTCATAAAGCTGACACTCCAATTTTTGAAAAATATGGTATCGAGCGCCAGATAAAAACATCGTTTGGTAAAACAGTTTCTATGAGTAAAGGTGCATATTTAGTTATTGAACACACCGAAGCTTTGCATGTTATTGATGTAAATAGTGGTAATCGCTCAAATAAAGCTTTAAGCCAAGAAGAAACTGCTTTAGAAGTCAATCTAATTTCTGCCACAGAAATAGCACGTCAATTACAATTACGTGATATGGGAGGAATTATAGTTGTTGATTTTATTGATATGAAGACTACTGAAAACAGACAGAAATTATATCAGCATTTAAAAGATGCAATGTCTTTAGATCGTACTAAACATAAAATATTGCCTCCGAGTAAATTTGGTTTAGTACAAATTACAAGACAGCGTGTACGACCTGAATTAGAAATAAAAACACGCGAACCAAACCCAAATAAAAATGGAGAAGTTGAGGCTCCTATTGTTTTAATAGACAAAATGGAAGCTGAATTAGAACGCATATTAAATAGTAATAAAGAATACAAGGAGATAACATTAAACGTACACCCTTTTATAGCTGCTTATTTAACTAAAGGCGTAAACTCTATTCGTTTTAAATGGTTTGTACAACACAAAAAGTGGATTAAAATATTACCTAGAGATGCTTACCAATACTTACAGTATAAATTCTTTTTAAAAAAGAATAAAAGTAAGTAAGGCAATCTTATTATGAAATAAAAACCCGTTTCAAAAGAAACGGGTTTTTTTATGCCCTAAAACCAAAATCCCATATTAAATAACCAGTATTTTTCATTATGGTCTGGCGACCAACTATATTTTAATTCAACTGGGCCTAAAAATGTTTCAACACTATAACCTAAAGCATATCCTGATTTTACATCATCAAAAATATCCTTTAAAATATTTTCTTCTACACGAGCATAATTAGCAATAAAAACAGCATGATGCTTAGGGTATACCTGATATCTGAAATTGAAAATGGTTTTTAAATACGATTGATTAATCAAATCACCTGTATCATAACCATAAAAAGAGGTGAAATTATTAATATAGTTTTTATTGTAACCTCCCAATCTGTAATCAAAAATCTGTGATGATTTTTTACCTAAAGTAAATCCAATCTCACTTGTTTGCTGAAGTGTTAACTTATTAAAAAAACTAGTTACAAAACCTAAAGTTCCTTCAACTTGAGAAAATTGATGAAACGAATCACTGTCATCTATTAATAAATCAATATTATTATTTCTATCAGACCATAAATACCATTTAAAACCAACATCTGCATAAAACCCTTTTGTTGGAAACATTTTTTTATCGTAAGTATCAAATTTTAAAAAAGAATATGCATTTATATAATTACTTTTGTCAAAGAAAACTTCTTTACCATTTGATAAAATATTATCTGAACTTAAACTAACATGTTTATTTTCAACCCCTATACCAAATGCAAATTTTTCATTAATAGTTGTTTGAAAATATATAGCATTAGTAAAATCAGTATAATTAACATTTATTAAATTTTCTTCATGTAAAAAACCACTTGTAAACCTATTATAACGTGATTTAAAACCATAACTAGGTAGTAAACCATTATCTATAAAATAATCTAAATTATAACGTAATCTATCACCCAAACCTACATCAAAAGACAACTCATCATTTTGTGTTAGTAATTTTTTATGCGTGTAATTTAATAATGCTGCCGATTTATATAACAAATCATAATGTAACCCTATTTTAAAATAAGAATGAATTTTTTCTTCCTTGACGATAAGTTCTAACTTTTTGCCTTGAAAGGATTTTTTTAGATGATAATTAATTCGATTAAAATTCTTGGTTGCGGTTAGTTTATTAATTTTTTTAGAAACTTGTTTGTACGAAACACTATCACCTTCTTCAAGTTGTAATTTTCCTAAAATGTAATTTTTAGTATAATTTTTATTTCCTTTGATAACAATTCTATCTACCAAAAACCTTTTTTCTTTTATTTCGTTTTTAATTCGTTCATTTTTAAATATTTGTAATTTAGCAATACTATCAAAAACACTTGAAAATTCTTGTGCATTCTTTACACCTTCTTCAATTATTTCATTTTTCTTATCAAACGATATAACGCTATAATCTAAAATATCGGGATTAAGATAAACATCTAAAATATCAATTTGTTTATCAATATTTTTATACATCTGAAAATTTACTATTTGCATCAACACTGAAGCAACTGAAGACAGTTCTTCTTCTTTCATTAATTTTCCTTGAACATTAACGCCAATAATAATATCTACCTTTTTCTTTTTCATTATATCAACAGGAAAGTTGTTTACCACCCCTCCATCTACTAACAATTTACCATCAATTTCAACAGGGGTTAATAATGATGGAAACGCTGCGCTAGCCCTTAATGCCAAAGGTAAAGAACCTTCATTTAAAACAACTTCATTACCAGTAACAATATCTGTTCCAATACAATAAAACGGTATTGGCAGTTTAGAAAAATTGGTGATATTATCAACAGGTGCTAATAGCTCTGTTAAATAATTTAAAACATTTTGACCTTTTGATAATCCTAAAGGAAGACCAATTTTACCCTCTTTTATTGGTAATGAAATCGCATATTTTTCTCCATTTGTTTTGGTAAAAAAAGGTCTATCACTTCTATCAACTTTATCTTGTATTAACTTCATAAAGTCAATATCTAAAATGATATCTTCAATCTGTTTCGCAGAATAACCCGAGGCATATAACCCTCCAATAATGGCCCCCATACTAGTACCACCAATATAATCTACATGTACTCCAGATCTTTCAAGTTCTTTTAAAACCCCCAAATGAGCAAATCCTTTGGCTCCACCTCCACTTAAAACTAAACCAACTTTAGGTGAGTTTTGAGCCCATGTAAATACCGTAAACAATAATAGTATAAGCAACTTTTTCATTATTTTTCTTTTTGATAAAATTCATGTATTTTTTTTGCTCTTGAAAAACCGACTGTTTCTTTTAATTCTTCAAATGTAGCTTCTTTTACTCTTTTAGCAGACTTAAATTTACGCAATAAATTGGTAATAGTTTGCTTACCAATATCCGGAATTTGTTCTAACTCAGACTGGATAGCACTTTTACTTCGTTTATTTCTGTGCAAGGTAATTCCGAAACGATGGGCTTCATTTCTTAAAAACTGAATTATTTTTAAACTTTCTGATTTTTTATCTAAATATAACGGTACAGAATCTCCTGGATAGTAAATTTCTTCCAGGCGTTTTGCAATACCAATAATGGCAATTTTACCTCGCAAACCTAAAAGATCTAAACTTTTTAATGCTGATGATAATTGTCCTTTTCCTCCATCAATAACAATTAATTGTGGTAATGGTTGCTTTTCTTCCAACAAACGCCTGTAACGACGAAAAACAACCTCTTCCATCGATGCAAAATCGTCAGGCCCTTCAACTGTTTTAATATTATAATGACGGTATTCTTTTTTACTCGGTTTTCCGTCTTTAAAAACCACACAGGCTGCTACAGGATTGGTTCCTTGAATATTCGAATTATCAAAACACTCTATATGACGTGGCTCTTCATGTAAACGTAAATCTTTTTGCATTTGACTCATGATTCTTTTCACATGACGATCTGGATCTACAATTTTTATTTGCTTAAACTGCTCCATACGATAATACTTCGCATTTCTTTCTGATAATTCAACGATTCGCTTTTTATCTCCTAATTTAGGTACGGTCACTTTTATTTGCTCTCCTAAATTAACTTTAAAAGGCACATAAACTTCTCTTGACAACGAGTTAAATCGGTTACGCGTTTCTACAATAAACAACTCTAACAATTGTTTATCAGTTTCTTCTAATTTCTTTTTTATTTCAGTGGTGTATGATTGCACGATTGCGCCATTCATTACTTTAAAAAAGTTTGCATAACCGTGAGTTTCATCAGAAATAATAGAAAAAACATCTACATTATTAATTGATGGATTTATAATGGTAGATTTCGCCTGATAGTTTTGTAGAGAATCAAGTTTTTCTTTTATTTTTTGTGCCTCTTCAAATTTCATATCCGAAGCAAAATCTAGCATTATATTCTTTAAATGCTGTAAACTCTCTTTAAAATTACCTTTTAATATACCTCTTACAGCTTTAATACTTTCTTGGTAATTATCTTCAGTTTGATTCCCTTCGCAAGGACCTTTACAATTACCTAAATGATATTCGAGACATAATTTATATTTACCTGCCGCTACTTTCGACTTACTTAAATCATACTTACAAGTTCTTAGCGGATATAATTCTTTTATTAAATCTAATAAAGCATATACTGTTTTTGTGTTTGTGTAAGGTCCAAAATATTCAGAGCCGTCCTTTATGACTCTTCTGGTTGAAAATATTCTTGGAAAACGTTCTTTTTTAATACATATCCAGGGGTAAGACTTATCGTCTTTTAATAAAATATTATAACGTGGTTTGTATTTCTTTATCAGGTTATTTTCTAACAGTAAAGCATCTGTTTCTGTATCAACAACAACATGTTCAATACGAACAATTTTTCTAACTAAAATACGAGTTTTAGCAATTTCATGGTTTTTGTTAAAATAAGAAGAGACTCTTTTTTTTAAATCTTTTGCCTTACCAACATAAATAATCACATCTTCTTTATCAAAATATTGATAAACACCAGGCGAATTAGGTAAGGTTTTTACTTGAAGTTCTAATGAAGTTGGCATACAACGAAAATACAATTTT
Organism: Tenacibaculum soleae; assembly: GCF_030549005.1. Classification (NCBI taxonomy): domain Bacteria; kingdom Pseudomonadati; phylum Bacteroidota; class Flavobacteriia; order Flavobacteriales; family Flavobacteriaceae; genus Tenacibaculum; species Tenacibaculum soleae. The sequence continues at coordinate 450,425 of NZ_JAUOSW010000001.1, read as the reverse complement.
ATAAAGATATTTACCTAGCTATATGTACATTTACACTAATATTTATTTACCATACAATGCAACAACCAATTCCTTTTTACAAAGAAGAAATCAATAGTTTAAATACCGTTTTAACTGGGTTAAAAAAACGTTTACTTACAACTCGTTTACTACGTCTTTTTGCCTTCTTAACCATTTCTTTATCAGCCTATATAGCTTTTACAAAAAATAACTTATACTTTATTATAAGTGTTATCTCTTTAATCGCTTTTGTTTATTTAGTAACAAAACACTTACGTTTAAAGCAAACAAAAAGTATCATAGAAGCTAAACTGACTATTAATAAAACAGAAATAGCCGTTTTAAATGGTACATTTTCTGACTTAGAGAGTGGAAAAGAGTTTATAAACCCCGAGCATTATTTTAGCAATGATATCGATCTGTTTGGTATTGGCTCTTTCTTTCAATACATAAACAGAACGGCAACCAACGAAGGAAAAAAGCTATTAGCTACTGTTTTAACAAGTAACGATATTAACAGTATTGAAGAAAAACAAAAAGTAACACAAGAACTTGCATTAAAAGTAAAATGGCGTCAACATTTTACGGCTGTTGCTAGTTTAATAAACACAAAAACGGCAATACCTATTATTGTAAAATGGGTGCATTCTTATGAGCAGAAACTCCCTACTTTCTTAACACTGTTTTCGTATATTTTTTCTGCTATTTCAATTGTTTTAATTGGCTTATTAAGTTTTGATGTCATTACGTTTTCTGTACTTTTAATCTGGTTTATAATTGGTTTAATAACTACTGCTTTCTTTTTTAAAAACATTCAAGAATTAGCCACTGAAACTACCAAAGCAAAAGAAACTTTTAATCAATACCATCAGTTATTAGCGCAAATAGAAAACGAAGAATTCACCAATTCGACATTAAAAAACAAACAAGCAAAAATTCAACAAAAAAACAAAAAGGCATCTACTATATTTAAAGAGTTTTCTAAAATATTAGATGCTTTCGATCAACGTAATAACATTATTATTGCTATTATTGGTAACGGACTTTTTCTTTGGGATATTCGCAATACCATTAAAATAGAAAATTGGATTACAACTTACAAAAGCACTGTTGAAGAATGGTTTAATGTTGTTTCTTTTTTTGATGCACAAAACTCGTTAGCAAATTTTGTTTTTAATAAACCTGAATATGTATTTCCTATTATAAATAACGAAAAATCAGTTTTAAATGCAGTGAATTTAGGACATTCTTTATTAAATGCCACTAAAAGAATAGACAATGATTTTGTAATAGATAATGAAGAATTTTTTATTGTTACTGGAGCAAATATGGCAGGGAAAAGCACTTTTTTAAGAGCTGTTTCGTTAGCAATTGTAATGTCTAATAATGGTTTACCAATATGTGCTGAAAAAGTAAAATACAATCCGGTTAAATTAATTACAAGTATGCGAACTTCAGATTCTTTAAGCGATGATGAATCTTACTTTTATGCCGAACTTAAACGTTTAAAATTTATCGTAAACAAAATTAAAACAGAAAATTATTTTATCATTTTAGATGAAATATTAAAAGGAACAAATAGTAAAGACAAAGCAATCGGTTCTAAAAAATTTGTTGAAAAACTTAACAATTCTAAATCAACTGGAATTATTGCTACACACGATGTGAGTTTATGTGAATTATCAACAGAATATCAAACAATTGAAAACTATTATTTTGATGCTGAAATAATTGATAACGAGTTAAATTTTGATTACAAGATGAAAAACGGCGTATGTAAAAACATGAACGCCTCTTTTTTATTAAAAAAGATGGAAATAATTTAATTTTGTTTCTCGTAAACTATGATAAATGACATGAAAAAATTGCAGCATTAAACCGTATATTTGTTAGATGAGCAAACTTATCGACAATTTTGGCAGACAAATTAACTATGTGCGACTTGCTGTTACCGATCGTTGTAACCTACGTTGTCAATACTGTATGCCTGCTAACGGCATTGATATTGTACCACGAAAAGAGTTACTCACCTATAAAGAAATGTACCGAGTTATTCGCGTGCTTACCGAGTTAGGTGTTAATAAAGTTAGGCTAACTGGTGGCGAGCCTTTTGCTCGTAAAGATTTTATGTCGTTTTTAGACATGTTATCTTATAACGACTTGTTAGAGGTGATTAATATTACTACAAACGGAGCATTAGTTGCTAATCATATTGAAACTTTAGAAAAATTAGAGAAAATAAAAAACATAAATTTAAGTATTGATAGTTTAGACACTCATAAATTCGCAAAAATTACTCGCCGCGATGTATTTCCAGAAGTGTATAAAACTTTTGAATTATTAGAACAAAGTTCATTAAGTTTAAAGCTAAACGTTGTGGTACAATCAGGTTTTAATACTGATGAAATTAATGATTTTGTTGGATTGACTAAAGATAAAAATATTGCCGTTCGTTTTATTGAAGAAATGCCTTTTAATGGAAAAGGACAGCGAGAAATTGGTGAAAATTGGAATTACCACAAAATTTTAGAAGAAATAAAATCTGAATATTCTGTAACAAATATAGTTTCAGAAAAATCATCTACTTCTAGAAATTTTTCTATTGAAAATCACATAGGTAGCATCGGAATTATTCCTGCATTTACACGTACAATTTGTAACGATTGTAATCGAATAAGAATTACCTCAACTGGTACTTTTAAAAATTGTTTATTTGATGATGGTGTTTTTAACTTGCGTGATTTTATAAGAAAAGGCGCAAGTAATGACGATTTAAAAAAACTTTTTTTATCATTGATAAAAGAAAAACCTGAAAATGGTTTTGTAGCCGAAGCAAACCGTAAAAAAGGAAGTGTTACTGAAAGTATGAGTACTATTGGTGGGTAACTTAATGTGTCTATTAATTTAAAAATATAACAATACGTTATTCTGAACTTGTTTCATAATAACATCAAGAATATGATTTCAGTACAAAAAGCAAAAAATATAATATTAAGTAAAACCCAAGATTTCGGAACAGAAGAAATTCCGTTTATACAATCAGTTGGTCGAATTTTAAAAGAAGATATTGTTGCTGATAGAGATTTTCCGCCATTCAATCGTGTAGCAATGGACGGAATTGCCATCAACTTTTCTTATTTTAAAAAAGGGCAACGAAATTTTAACATAGAAGGTATTCAACCTGCCGGAAGCGAGCAATTAACAATGCAAAAAAGTGAAAATTGCATTGAAGTAATGACCGGTGCTGTATTACCCAATAATTGTGATACCGTAATTAGATATGAAGATGTAATTATTAACAACGGTATTGCCACCATTACTGTTGATATTATAAAAGACAAACAAAACATTCATGTTAAAGGGTCTGATAAAACTCAAGGACAACTTTTAATACACAAAAACATTGTTATTTCTCCTGCTGAAATTGGAGTTTTAGCCACCGTAGGAAAATCGATGATAAAAGTTGCCAAACAACCCAAAGTGATGATTATTTCTACGGGTGATGAATTGGTTGAAGTTGATGAAAATCCGTTAGCCCATCAAATTCGCAGAAGTAATGTTTATACTTTAGTTGCTTTATTAAAAGAATTAAACATTTTTTCTGAAACTGCACATATTACCGATGATAAAACCATTTTAAAAGAAAAAATAAACAACTATTTACAACAGTATGATGTATTGCTTTTTAGCGGTGCAGTAAGTAAAGGTAAATTCGATTTTTTACCCGAAGTTTTAAGTGAATTAGGCGTTAAAAAGTTGTTTCATAAAGTTGCTCAAAGACCCGGAAAACCTTTTTGGTTTGGTACCAGTGATGCTTTAAACATTAGTGAGCAGCATGTTTATCAGAATAAAAAAAACAAAACAGTTGCCTTTGCTTTTCCTGGCAATCCGGTTTCAACTTTTGTAAATTGTTTAGTGTATTTTTATCCGTGGTTAAAAAAATCTATCGGAATTTCATCCGAAGAAAAAACAGCTATTTTAACTGAAGATGTAAACTTTAAACCCAACTTAACTTACTTTTTACAAGTTAAAATTGAAAATACAAACGGACAAGTATTTGCAACTCCAATAAGAGGAAATGGTTCTGGTGATTTAGCTAGTTTAACAAAAGCTGATGGATTTTTAGAACTACCAAAAACAACAAAAAACGAATTTAAACAAGGAAGTGTTTATCCTATAATTAGATATAAAAGATAACTTCTCTATACAATTGTCAGTTCGAGTGGTTTTATTGAAATGATAATGGAAATAAAAGCGTATCGAGAATCATAGCATATAAAAAATGAACAAATTCACCCACATAAACGAGCAGAATCAACCTAAAATGGTGAATGTTTCTGATAAGAAAATCACCAAACGAACTGCGATTGCAAAAGCAACCATGTTTTTAGGCGCTGAAATAGTTTCTCATTTTAAAAATGATGATTTAATCACCAAAAAAGGCCCTGTTTTTCAAACCGCAATTATTGCAGGGATTCAAGCCGTAAAAAAAACATCTGATATTATTCCGATGTGTCACCCCTTATTAATTAATGGCGTTGATATTGACATTGAAATTATTGATAACGAAAATTTAGAAGTTTTTTGTAAAGTAACTATCGAAGGTAAAACAGGAGTTGAAATGGAAGCTCTAACGGGCGCTTCGGCAACTTGTTTAACAATTTATGATATGTGTAAAGCCATCAGTCAAAAAATGGTAATTAAAGAAATAAAATTAGTAACAAAAACAGGTGGTAAATCAGATATTAACAATGGGTAAAAAGCATCAAAAACACGCAAATATTACTAAAAAACAAAATGATACTTATGCCGTAAATGAGGTTGCTATTTTAGGAACTAAATGTGGAGTGATTGCGGATTTAGTTACAAAAGTATCTACAAAATTATCGAACTATAATTTAGCATATTTTGATGCATCACATGCTAAAAATGCTGCTGATAATGTTTTTACTGAATATACTTTTCATCACGAAGGAAATGTGCAAATAAACACAACATCAATAATAAATAAATTTGAACAACGCTTGCAATTTGTAAATCATGATTTTGTGTTTATCAACGGTAATCATTATCAAGGTGCCAAACAAATTTTAATTTTAGATGATGAAAAAGAAGCATCTATCAAAAAACGCTTAGATCAAATTACCAACATCCAATTTATTGTAAAACTAAATCCTGATACCAAAATTTTTGAATGTTTGGTTGAAAAATTTCCACAGATAAAAAACATTACAAGTTATAACATTAATGATATTAATGATATTACAAATCACATTGAAAATTTAATAAAAGAACATATTGCTCCTGTAAACGGATTGGTTTTAATTGGCGGAAAAAGTACCCGAATGGGAACCGATAAATCTGAGTTAGATTATTACGGGAAACCTCAAAAATTATATGTTAAAGAATTACTTGAAAACAATAATTTGAAAACCTATTTTTCTGTACGCGAAAACTCAGAAAAAAACGATGAAATACATGATACTTTTTTAAACCTTGGCCCTTTTGGCGGAATTTGTTCTGCTTTTCAAAAAAATCCAAATTCGGCTTGGTTAGTTTTAGCTACTGATATTCCTTTTGTAAATGAAGCCTTGATTCAATTATTATTACAAAAACGGAATCCAAGTAAAATAGCCACAACAATTAAAGGTAAAAACAAAGAATTTCCAGAGCCTTTAATTACCATATACGAACCAAAGGCGTACACTAAATTATTACAATACTTAGCTCAAGGATATTCTTGCCCACGAAAAATGTTAATTAATGCAGACATTGAGATTATCCAAGTAGATGATAACTTAATTAGAAATATTAATACTCCTGAAGAATTTAATATTGCTAAAAAAGAGATTAAAAACTATGAGTAAATTAGTAATAATAAAAGGCGGCCAAAAACATTTTATCTTTCGGTTTATGGCTGCCATTCTTTATGCTTTTGCCGTTTTTATTTTAGTGAAGTTTTTTATCAACACCCAAATATCAACTATCGAAAATTATACCATTTCCTTTTTACATGTTCTAGAAATGGAAATTTATGTTATAACACTTGCATTGTTAGCTTCTGTTGTAAATAATCATCATTTTAATCTTAAAGCGAAAACATATCGTAAATACTATTCTGTTGGCCCTTTAGGTTACGGAAAATGGCAAAATATAAGTGACCTTACTTACGTATCTATTTATTTAAACAATAATGATATTTACGAAGTAATTATTTGGGATAAAAACAATGATCGTTTTAAAGTTTCATTTCATAAATTAGAAAAAGATGCTATAGAAACAGCAAAATATGTAGCAGATAAATTAAGTATTGATTATTACACGAAATCAGTTGACAAGTTATTTTAAAAACACGATACTTATAAAACAGTGTAATTTTAAATGTTTCAAATGGAAAATAAATAACAATAAATAGCACTAATTTTTGATGAAAATTTTATATTTTTTTATCAATAACTATTAGTAATTTTACTATTCATATTTTATATAAAAATGAAAATTGTAATTGGTAGGATAGACAAAGCTGATTTTCCTGAATTATCTCTTTCGGGAATAGATTTAAAAATAGATTCAGGTGCATATACATCCTCTATACACTGTACAAAAATTGAAGAAATTAAAATTGATGGAGATAATTTTATTAAATTTACATTATTAGACCCAGAACATTCCTTGTATAATAATAAGGAATTTACAACAAAAAATTATACCTCTAAAGTTGTTAAAAGCTCGAACGGGATTTCTGAAACACGTTTTTTAATTAAAACTGAAATATTTATTTTTAATACATTATTCCCAATCCACTTAACTTTAACAGAAAGAAAGGATATGAAGTTTCCGATATTATTAGGTAGGAAATTTCTGAATAAAAAATTTATTATAGACACAGCAAAAAAGAATTTATCTCACAAATTAAAATATAAAGAATAATGAAAATTGTAATTTTATCTAGAAACCCAAAATTATACTCTACAAGTAGGCTAGTTGAAGCCGCTGAGAAAAGAGGTCATGAAGTTTTGGTCGTAGATCACTTAAAATGCAATATTGAAATTGAAAAAAAAGCACCTAAAATATTTTATAAAGGAGAATATTTAGATGATATCGATGCGATTATACCTAGAATCGGTGCTTCGGTAACCTTTTATGGTACAGCTGTAATTCGTCAATTTGAAATGATGAAAATTTTTAGTGCTGTTTCGTCTATTGGCTTGGTAAGATCTAGAGATAAATTAAGTAGTTTACAAATTTTAGCAAGAGCTGGTGTTGGTTTACCAAAAACTGTTTTTACGAATTACACAAAAGATGTAGAACATGTTGTAGAATCTGTAGGTGGCGCTCCTTTAGTATTAAAATTATTAGAAGGTACTCAAGGTTTAGGAGTTGTTTTAGCAGAAACAAAAAATGCAGCAACGTCTGTATTAGAAGCTTTTAACGGCTTAGGAGCAAGAGTAATTGCTCAAGAATTTATTAAAGAAGCAGGCGGAGCAGATATAAGAGCTTTTGTAGTAGACGGTAAAATTATTGGAGCTATGAAACGTCAAGGAAAAGAAGGAGAATTTCGCTCTAACTTACACAGAGGTGGAAATGCATCTATCATAGAATTAACAGATGAAGAAGAAAAAACAGCTTTAAAAGCAACAAAAGCGTTAGGTTTAGGTGTGGCTGGTGTAGATATGCTGCAATCATCTAAAGGACCTTTGGTACTAGAGGTTAATTCATCTCCAGGTTTAGAAGGAATTGAAACTGCTACAGGAAAAGATATTGCTAAAGAAATTATACGTTATTTAGAATTAAATGTTGAATAAACCTTTTGTTCTTTTAGGGAAAGAAATACCCAAAGGGCAACGCACTGTTTTAGATTTAAAAATTGCCAAATTACATACCAGAACAACTGTAAGTGTTCCTATAATTATTGAGCGCTCTAACAAGCCAGGCCCTGTAGTTTTATTACTTGCGGGTATTCATGGTGATGAAACTAATGGTGTTGGAATTATTAGGGAAATCATCAGTTTAGGTATTAACAAACCTGAAACAGGAACTATAATTTGTATTCCTGTTTTTAATATTTTTGGGTATTTAATTCAAACTAGAGAGTTTCCTGACGGAAGGGATTTAAACAGAATGTTTCCTGGAACTGTAAATGGCTCATTAGCCAGTCAGTTTGCCTATCAATTTACCAAAGAAATAGCGCCTTTTGTAGATTATGTAATAGATTTTCATACTGGTGGTGGTGATCGAGACAATATTGCGCAAATAAGATGTAGCAAGGGTGATGAAAAGGCCTTAGAATTGGCGAAAGTTTTTAATCCGCCAATGATTGTTTTTTCTAACAACATAAAAAAATCTTTAAGAGATACATTACATAAAATGGGTAAAACTGTTTTGCTTTTTGAAGGTGGAAAATCAAAAGATTTAAATCCCACTATTATTAATGAAGGTGTAAATGGAACAAAAAATATATTGATTCATCTAGGTATGATTAAAGGTGAAATTACCGTTAGGGCTACTCCCGTTTTTGTACATAAAGCAAAATGGTTACGCGCATCAGATTCTGGGATGTTTAAAGTAGTTGCAAAAAACGGAACCTTTGTAAAAAAGAAAGAGATTTTAGGTATTATTCAAGACCCTTTTGGTGAATTTAAAAAAGTGGTTTATGCGCCATTTAATGGCCATATTTTTTGCATCAATAAAACACCTATCGTAAATAAAGGAGATGCTTTGTTTCATTTAAGTATAGAGCAATCTGTTGTTTCCAACGACAACTTGTAAAACTTACAATTGGCACCTACCTCCAATCACATTATAAATTATCAAAGTTTATAATATGATTGGAAGTAGCTTTAAAACCATTTTTTTCTTTTAAAGAAATATAACAATCCAAAGAAAATAAAAATCATAAAGCCCCACAAAATATAATATCCGTTCTCATAATGTAATTCTGGAATATTATCAAAATTCATCCCGTAAATACCTGCAATAAAAGTTAATGGAATAAATATGGTAGAAATTACAGTTAATACTTTCATTACCTCGTTCATCCTATTACTAACACTTGTCATGTACATGTCCATCAATCCCCACAACATATCTCTATATATTTCTATGGTCTCAATAACCTGAATTGTGTGGTCATATAAATCTCTAAAATAATTTAGCGTTTTAGTTTTTACTAGTTTACTTTCGGCTTTTTCAAGTTTACTAACAATCTCTCTTAATGGAAAAATAGAGCGTCTAATTTTTAAAGCTTCTTTTTTTAACGCCTGTATTTCTTTAACAGTATCGTTATTGGGATTTGTAAACAAAAGTTCTTCTAAACTTTCGACTTTCTCACCCATGGTTTCTATAATTAAAAAATAATTGTCTACCACAGCATCCATTAAAGCATATAATAAATAATCAGAACCATTGCTTCTTATAATACCTTTTGATGCTCTAATCCGTTCTCTGATACCATCAAAAACATCTTCTTCAGATTCTTGAAAAGAGAGTACATATTTATCACCAAGTATAATACTAATGTGTTCTACTTTTAAATGTTGGTTTGTATCATAGTACAACATTTTAAAAACTACAAAAATATAATCGTCATATTCATCTATTTTTGGACGCTGATTTATATTCACAATATCCTCTAATATTAAAGGGTGTAGTTTATAATGGTTTCCGATTTTTTGAATAGACTCTGAGTTATTAAGTCCGTTTATATTTATCCAGGTAGTAGTATCTGTTTCTTTATAACTAAAACAAGCTTCAATTTTATTTATTTTTTTTTCCTCTAAACTATCTTTTGTATAATCAAAGGTGTTAATAAATAACTGAGTATTTTCTTTTGTACCTGTATAAGTAATTGTTCCAGGAGGAAGACCTATTTTGCTTTTAAATTTAGATTTTCTCATTTAAATAAGTTAAATACTATCACATCATAAACATTTCATCTTCTTCTATACAATGTGTTAAACTCTATTGTGTAACTATTAGGGTGTTTTACAAAACATAAATTAAATAAACCTACACAAAAGTAATCATTATCATCCTAACACAATTAAGTGAAAATTCATTTCTGTGAATAATTAATTCGTCTGATAAGCTTTAAATTTAATAAATAAAAAGCTTATCAGACTATCGTAAATAGGTAAAACTGAAATTAACTATGTACAATATTCTACACAGTTTTTATTTTTTGTGTTAAATTTAAGTTCAAGATTTCTCTTTACTACATACTCTTTCAAACTTCTCAATCCATTTTTATTATAAATACTTAAAGAAAGAGACACCGTTATTAATCTAATATAAGGTTTTAAAAAATTAGATATAAAAAACAACATTAATTTTACCCTACTAACCTCTATTTATTTTTATTTTATCTAAATTAAAACACTAAAAATTAACATTTTTAGTCATATGTTAATTTTTTTAAGATAAAAATCCATTATTTACTTATTATATATTATAAATGTAAACACTTCAATTTCAACCACTAAGAACAAATACATTTTCCTTAACAAAAAAGATTTAAAAAATAATATTGTGTAACATAATGATACTATAGTGCAATATATTAACAACAAATAAGCCTTAAATTTGAATTTATCACAATAGATAAAACCTAACTTTGGAATTAAAAGAACTATTAAAAGAAACGAAATCAAAAGCCATATTCCTTTTAAAAAACGATGGAGAAACTATTGATTTTTACCCTAAAAAAAACGTTTTAGGTGATTTACAAGATAAAATAGCAGTATTTAAAGCTACTATTTTTAATATGAGTAATCATTTTTTTAGCAATTATTTTAATACTGATTTAAAAGAAATCATATTAAAATCTAACAATGAGAATATACTTATAATTAAGCACAACGAATATATTTTGTGTTTTTTATCTGACAAAAGTATAAATGTTGGTTTATTAGAACATCTATTAAAAAAAGAATTTAATCAATAACTATAAACTCAAACGAAATGCAACAAATTTTAGACGACTTAGTAAAAAACGTAAAAGAAAACATTTCTGGATACATAGGGATTAGCGTAGCTGAAATGGCTTCAGGAGAATCACTAATTTCTGACTCTGCTTTAGACGGTTTTGACCCTGCTCTAGCTTGTGCCTACAATGTAGAAATTATTAACTCCAAACGTAAAGCAATGAAATCTTTAGGTTTAAATGAAAACTTAAACGACATTCATTTCAATTTAGACAGTCAAATACACATTATTAACATTTCGCCTAGTGGTGATTATTTTGTTTATTTAGCTGTAGATTCTAAAAAAGCAAACTTAGCGCTTACTAGAACACTTTTAAACAAATATAAACAAGAGCTAAACAATGAGCTATAATGCCATTGATTTAACTAATTATAATTTTGAGGACACATTTATTAATTTTATAAATAAATATCAAGATATTTATACAAAAAAGGTTCTGCAAAATGCAACAGCTCCCCCAGGAGTACAAAAAACTACTTCAGAGAAAAGAGATATTAAAGCAATACTTGAAGATTTCTTTTTTTCTCCAAAATATGATAATCTTTTGGACGCTATAGGTTTTGGAAATACAAAAATTATAGAAAATTAAAAAAAGCGAGAAAAATTTCTCGCTTTTTTTGTACTCGAGGCGGGAATCGAACCCGCACTCTCGAAAGAACTGGATTTTGAATCCAGCGCGTCTACCAGTTCCGCCACTCGAGCATTATAAAGAGAATGCAAATCTATAAAATATTTTAATTAATTCATTTAAATAACTTTTAAACTCTTAAAATAGTTTTACTTTTGCACTAACAACAACACTAACAAAAACAAAAACTACTTTAAATGGCTGTAAATCAATTAAGCCCAAAAATATTTGCTTGTTCTCAAAGTATTGAACTTGCTAAAAACATTGCAAAAGAATACGGAGTTTCACTTGGTAATGTAATAACTACTCACTTTAGTGATGGTGAATTTCAACCAGCTTTTGAAGAATCTATACGTGGAAGGCGTATATTTTTAATCGGTTCAACATTTCCATCTGCAGATAATTTAATGGAAATGCTATTAATGTGCGATGCTGCTAAACGAGCATCTGCAAGACATATTACTGCCGTTATGCCTTATTTTGGGTGGGCACGTCAAGACAGAAAAGACAAACCTCGTGTTGCTATTGGTGCAAAATTAGTTGCAAAATTATTAGAGTCGGCTGGAGCTACTAGAATAATGACTATGGATTTACACGCTGATCAAATTCAAGGCTTTTTTGAAAAACCTGTTGATCACTTATTTGCTTCAACAATTTTTCTTCCTTATGTAAACAGCTTAGGATTAGATAACCTTACCATTGCCTCTCCTGATATGGGTGGATCTAAGAGAGCTTATGCATATTCAAAATACTTAGAAAGTGATGTTGTTATTTGTTATAAGCAACGTGAAAAAGCTAATGTTATTTCTCACATGGAATTAATCGGAGATGTAAAAGGTAAAAATGTAATTCTTGTTGACGACATGATTGATACCGGAGGTACACTTACAAAAGCTGCAGATTTAATGATAGAAAGAGGTGCATTAAGCGTACGCGCTATTTGTACACACCCAATACTTTCAGGAGATGCTTATGATAGAATTCAAAACTCACAACTAACCGAACTAATTGTTTCAGATACAATTCCTTTAAAAAAGAATGTATCTAAAATAAAAGTAGTATCTTGCGCCACTTTATTCGCTGATGTGATGCATAAAGTTCAAGATAACACATCAATTAGCGATGAATTTTTAATGTAAATAAATATAAAAAAGTAATGAAATCAATTACAATCAACGGATCACAAAGAGAAAGCGTAGGTAAAAAAGCAACAAAAGCCTTACGTAATGCTGGAAAGGTTCCTTGCGTATTATACGGAGGAGATAAGCCTGTTCATTTTTCAGCGGAAGCAAAATCGTTCAAGCCATTAGTTTATACTCCAGATGTATATACTGCTACGATTGAATTAGATGGTGCAAAATACACAGCTGTATTACAAGACATCCAATTTCACCCAGTAAATGACAGTATTTTACACGTAGACTTCTACCAATTATTTGACGATAAAATGGTAACTATGGATATTCCTGTACGTTTAGTAGGTACATCTAAAGGTGTTATGATTGGTGGAGCTTTACGTCATAATTTACGTAAATTAAAAGTAAAGGCATTACCAGCTAACTTACCTGACTTTATCCAAGCAGATATTACTGAATTAGAAATTGGTAATAAACTATATGTTACTGAGTTAAAAAACGAAGCTTATACGTTTTTACACCCAGACAACACAGTAGTTGCTCAAGTACGTATGTCGCGTAACGCAACGAAAGCTGCAACTGAAGAGGAAGAAGCTGAAGCATAAAAATAGCAAAACTATTTTAATAAAAAAGCGTTACCATTGTGTAACGCTTTTTTTATTTTTGATAAATAATTGTTATTTAAAACAAAACTAAAAAGATATAGATAGTAAATCTGATGAAAAAATTCTTAATCGTAGGCTTAGGTAATATTGGCGAGAAATACCATAACACACGCCACAATATAGGCTTTAAAATAGTAGATGCTTTTGTAAAAGAGTATAATACTACTTTTGAAACCGATAAACTTGGTGATATTGCTAGACTAAAAATCAAGGGAAAAACTGTTATTGTTTTAAAACCAAGTACCTATATGAATTTAAGCGGTAAAGCAGTAATGTATTGGATGAAACAAGAAAACATTCAAGTAGAGAATCTATTAGTAATTACTGATGATTTGAATATCGATTTTGGTACACTTCGAATAAAAGGAAAAGGAAGTTCTGGTGGACACAATGGGTTAAAGGATATTCAAGAAAAATTTAATACTGGTGCCTATCCTCGTTTTCGATTTGGTGTTGGTGCTGATTACGGTAGAGGTCGCCAGGTAGATTATGTATTAGGTCAATGGAATAAAGAAGAAGAAAGCGAAATGATTGAACGCATACCTACTTCAGTTAACGCAATAACTTCATTTATAAATGCTGGCTTAGCAAACACAATGAACGCCTTTAATGGTAAATAAATTATAATAAAAAAGGCTCAAAAATTAAATTTTAAGCCTTTTTTATTAATTATCACTAGCAAACCACTCGGCAAAGCTAGTTTCGGTTTCTTGAAGTTTTAATGAAAATAATTTAATATTATCAGGAAGTCTTTTCTGAATTTTATCAGCAAAATCAATAACCATCATCTCACTTGTTGGCTGATAATCTACTAAAATAACATGATGATCTCGAGCTTTTAATTCCTTAGCTAACTCAACATGTGGTGTATTTTGATTAAATACCGTAGCATGATCAAAAACATCTACAATTTCTTCTATTACAATTTTCTTTAAATCGCCAAAATCTATGACCATTCCGTATTTAACATTTGATACATCTGTAATTGGTTGTCCAATTACCGTTACTGAAAGCTTATAACTATGCCCATGAACATTTTTACATTTACCATCGTAACCATACAATGCGTGTCCAGTTTCAAAAGAAAACTGCTTCGTAATTCTGATATTAGCCACTATCTTTTAAATTTTTTATTACTTCTATATTTATTGTAAAAATACACAATTGCAACTCCTGCTGCTAATATTGCAAATAAATAATCTCCTCCCATAATATATATTTTATTCGCCGAAAGTACGAATTTGTTTTACAATTTTAGTCAATAACCACACGAAACCTACTGATAATAAAATTCCGATAAGCACCGATAGTGTTGGATGCTGTGCTATCCATTTTCCTACCTCATACCCTGTTTTATATGCGTCACTTTTTTCCATCTCTAAAGATAATTATTTTTTAAACTTTGATAACGCTTTTTTTGTAAAGTCAGACAACACCAATTTTCCTGAAGTTTCAGCTCTTTCTAGCAACAAGTCCTGCCAAGGCTCAGTTCCTTTCCATAAAGCTTTTTTCATTTCTGATAAAGCTTCTGGGTTATACGATGCTATTTTTTCTGACAACACCTCAACTTCAGTATCTAAATCGTTACTATTTTCAAAAACGCGGGCATATAAACCTTTTTCTTTTGCCCAATATGCATTTTTCCAACTTGTAGCATCTAAAGTTAATTCTGCCAATCCACTTACACCTATTTTACGTTCTACGGCAGGCGCAATTACAAAAGGACCAATACCTATGGTAAATTCAGAAAGTTTAATAGAAGCATGCTCAGTTGCCAATACATAATCACAAGCAGCTGCCAAACCAACACCTCCACCAACGGTTTTTCCTTGCACACGACCAATAATTAATTTTGAACAACGACGCATGGCGTTTATCACATTTGCGAAACCTGAAAAGAATGCTTTTCCGTCTTGTAAATTATCAATTGCAACTAGTTCGTCAAAAGAAGCACCGGCACAAAAGGCTCTATTTCCTTCAGATTTTAATACAATTACAGCAACCTCATCATTGTTTGACAAGTTGTCAAATTCATTTGCCAAACGCGCTAATAATTCACTAGGAAATGAATTACTTGCCGGATGCCCAAATTCAACAGTAGCTATTTTATTATCAATTCGTGTATATAAACTTCCGTTTTGTCTTGTTGTAGTCATTGATTTTGATTGTTTTTTCAAAATTACGTTTTTTGAGCTAAGGGTAAAAACTTTCTTCTAAACTTAACAATTAATGGTATCGATCGGGCAATCATCCAAAGAAAAAAGGCAATCCAAATTGCATGTAACTTGTAATTAAAATAATCAAAAATTAGTAATGTAGGTACAAATACAAAAGTGGTTGCGAGTAACAGTAGGTTTCTTAAAAACTTCATTTCGCCCATTCCTTTAAACATACCATCGTAAATAAAGGCAATTGCACAGATAGGTTGCATTAATAAAATTAGCCAAAATGTGTTATAAAACTCAATTAAAACTTCAGTTTCTTTTGTAAAAATGGTTCCGATATACTTATATAAAACAACCCCTATAACTGCTAAAAACAAACCAAATATAAAACCATACTTAATCAATCTATTTCCTAAAACAATTAATGATTCGTATGCTTTTGCGCCTAATAATTTACCTGACAAGATATTTCCTGCGGATGAATATCCATCAATCATAAAAGCGCCCATCAACCATAAATTAAACCCAATTGTATAGGCAGCAATATAGGCATCGCCATAATTTGTTGCGTAGGATGTACCAAAATACAAGGCAATATTTAAAGCAATAGTTCGTACAAATAAGTTTAAAACCATCGTAATAAAGCGTGGTATTTCTTTATTAAAAGGCAGCTGTAACTTTAAGGAAATTGTTGTTGTTTTTACTAATAAAAGTACTGACATTAACGCCATAATAATTTGCGCTATTACACTTGCATATGCGGCTCCTTGAATATTCATTGCTGGGATGACCCCTTCAATTCCATACACTAAAACAATGTCTAATAAAATATTTACAACGGTACCTACTAATGCAATTAACATTGGGTAATAGGTATTTTGTAAACCTCTAAAAGTTCCAAAAATAGCTATGGTAAGTAGTGTAAACGGAAAACCAAATACTCTAATTTTATAATATGCAATTGAATATTCTAATATTACCCCTGAAGCATTGTAAAATTTAAAAATTTCTTCGGCAAACGGGTAACTAATTGCTAAAACAAGCACACTTATACTTACTACAATAAAAATAGCTTGCGCAGGTAAATTTTTAACCTCATCTATTTTATTCGCTCCTAAGTATTGCGATATAATTGATGAAATTCCGCTACGTATTTGTCCAAATACCCAAATTAACATTGATAAAAATGCACCTACAATTCCAATAGCAGCAATGCTTTGCGTACTATTATGAGTTATATTTCCTACAATAGCTAAATCTGCCGTAGAAAGCAGTGGCTCTGCAACACCTGCTATTAAAGCTGGAAAAGCAAGTTTATTAATATTTTTAAAGCTTATATCGTGTTGCAATATTTTTATTTTTTTACCAACATTCGTTTAATTTCATTCAACTTCATTAAAGCTTCAATTGGTGTAAGTGTATCAATATTGGTTGCTAAAATTTCTTCGCGAATATCTTCTAATAAAGGATCGTCTAACTGAAAAAAGCTCATTTGCATTTCTTCATGCTGCGACTCTTTTAGCACCTCTTTTACTTCGGTATTCGATTGATTTTCTTCTAACTTTTTTAATATTTTTTCAGCTCTGTGGATTACCATATTTGGCATTCCTGCTAACTTTGCAACATGAATACCAAAACTGTGATTGCTACCACCAGCCACTAATTTACGTAAGAAAATAATACTATCTTTTAACTCTTTTACAGAAACATTAAAGTTTTTTATACGTTTAAACGTACTCGTCATTTCATTTAACTCATGATAATGCGTAGCAAACAATGTTTTTCCTTTTGATGGATGTTCGTGTAAATATTCGGCAATAGCCCAAGCGATTGAAATTCCGTCATAAGTAGATGTTCCACGACCTATTTCATCTAACAATACCAAACTACGTTCAGAAATATTATTTAAAATAGAGGCTGTTTCATTCATTTCAACCATAAAGGTAGATTCGCCCATCGAAATGTTATCACTGGCACCTACTCTAGTAAAAATTTTATCAACAATACCAATTCTAGCATTTTGAGCTGGCACATAACTTCCCATTTGAGCCAATAAAACAATTAAAGCAGTTTGACGCAATATTGCCGATTTACCCGACATATTGGGCCCGGTAATCATAATTATTTGTTGCTGATTACGATTTAAAACCACATCGTTAGCAATATACTCTTCACCTATCGGAAGTTGTTTTTCAATTACAGGGTGACGACCATTTTTAATTTCAATATCTGTGCTTTCATCTATAATCGGACGTACATAATTATTATCCATCGCTAAAGTGGCAAAAGATAATAAACCGTCTATTTTAGCTACATTCTGTGCATTTTGTTGCACAGGTTGTACAAAACCGATAATAAATTGGACTAATTTTGCAAAAATTTCGGTTTCTAGCTGCTGAATTTTTTCCTCAGCCCCTAAAATTTTTGCTTCATACTCTTTAAGTTCTTCCGTAATATATCGCTCAGCATTTACCAACGTTTGTTTACGAATCCATTCTTCAGGAACTTGGTCTTTATAACGATTTCTAACTTCAATATAATAACCAAAAACGTTGTTAAACGCTATTTTTAAACTCGAAATACCAGTTCTTTCCGTTTCACGAGCCAACATTTTATCTAAATACTCTTTTCCTGAGTTAGAAATGTTACGCAACTCATCTAACTCGGTAGAAACTCCACTTGCAATAGCATTTCCCTTATTAATATTTACAGGAGCATCCTCTAATAAACTCTCGGTAATTTTATCAATCAATATCTTACAATCATGTAATTGTTTTCCGATTTCATTAACCGCTTTGTTCTTGCTTTTTTCTGCGGATATTTTTATCGGTAAAATTGCTTTCAGCGAGTTTTTTAATAAGATAACTTCTCTTGGCGAAACCTTACCTGTAGCTGCTTTTGATATTAATCGTTCAATGTCAGAAATTTGTTGTAGTTGATACGTTACCGTTTCATAAAAAGCATCATTATCAATTAAAAACTTAACCAATTCGTGTCGTTGTTGTATCTGTGATAAATCTTTTAAAGGCAATGCCAACCAACGCTTTAATAATCGTCCGCCCATTGGCGAAATGGTTTTATCAATAATGTTTAAAAGCGAAACCGAGTTTACATCATTACCACCATATAACTCTAAGTTTTTAACGGTAAATCTATCCATCCACACATAATTATCTTCCGCAATTCTGCTAATAGATTGTATGTGTTCTATTTTATTATGTTGTGTTTCTGACAAGTAATACATGGCAGCTCCACCAGCTATAATTCCACTTTCTAACTCAGCAATTCCAAATCCTTTTAAGGTTTTAACTTTAAAATGATTTTGTAATAATTCGGTACCATATTCTTTTTGAAAAACCCAATCATCTAAATAAAATGTATGAAAACGATTGGTAAATAACTCTAAAAATCGCTGCTTGTATTTTTTTTCTACTAAAACTTCACTTGGTGTAAAATTTTGTAATAATTTATCAATATATTCTTCGTTTCCTTGCGCAATTAAAAACTCACCTGTTGAAACATCTAAAAATGATACTCCAACATTTTTTTTAGCAAAATGAACTGCCGCTAAAAAGTTGTTAGATTTTGATTGTAACACCTCATCATTTAACGCAACTCCAGGAGTAACCAACTCTGTAACACCACGTTTTACGATAGTTTTTGTCATTTTAGGGTCTTCTAACTGATCGCAAATGGCAACTCTTAATCCTGATTTTACTAACTTAGGCAAATAGGTATTTAACGAATGATGCGGAAAACCTGCCAAGGCTGTTTCACTTTCGCTACCAGCACCTCTTTTGGTTAAAATAATTCCTAAAACTTCGGATGCTTTTACAGCATCTTCTCCAAAGGTTTCGTAAAAATCACCCACTCTAAAAAGCAACATTGCATCCGGATATTTTAGTTTAATACCGTTGTATTGTTTCATCAATGGTGTTACCTTTTTTGCCTTTGTTTTTGCCAAGTTTATGGATTTTTTGGATTAGTTTTGCGAAGATATAAAAGTTTAGAGTTTCTTTTGTTTCAAGTTATTCACAACTTTATATTTTCAGCTTAAAAACAAACGCATGAGAAAATTAAAAAACAACGAATTAGGACGATTATCGGTTGATGAATTTAAACAAACTGAAAAAACACCGATCATTGTGGTGTTAGACAACATTAGAAGTTTAAATAATGTAGGATCGGTTTTTAGAACTTCGGATGCTTTTTTAATTGAAAAAATATACTTGTGCGGAATTACAGCTACTCCACCCAACAAAGAAATTCATAAAACAGCTTTAGGTGCCACAGAATCTGTTGCATGGGAATATGTAGAAGATACTTTAACGTTGGTTACTAAATTAAAAAACGATGGTGTTTTTGTAGCTTCAATAGAGCAAGCTGAAAACAGTACTATGCTAAATGATTTTATTCCTAAAAAAAATCAGAAATATGCAATTGTAATGGGTAATGAGGTAAAAGGAGTACAACAAGAGGTTGTTTCAACTTCTGATGCATGTATTGAAATTCCACAATTAGGCACTAAACACTCTTTAAACATATCGGTAAGTTGTGGTGTTGTTCTTTGGGATTTATTTAATAAGATGACTTCATAACGTGTCATTACGAGAGAAGAATGAACGAAGTAATCTCTCGATTAAAAACTCCTAAGCTAAAGATTGCTTCGTGCCTCGCAATGACGAAGAAAGAAGCAGTATCATAAAAAACAGCTAATTTTTTTTGTTTTTTATTTAAAACAAGCTAATTTAGTTGCCTTAATTAGTCCCCCACTAAAATTTTTAACTAAAATTATTATTATGAAAAACAAAAAATTACAAGAAGTGGAAATGACATCAAACTCTGTTGTTGCAGATAATCCAAAAACTGGTGGTGGTGGTAACAACACTGGTGGTACAGGTAATACTGGCGGTGGTACTAGTGGTGGTGACGGGGGTGATAAAGTATAAATTCTTCAAGAAGAAATTAAAATAAAACCATTACTTTTGAATAGTAATGGTTTTATTTTATAATTAAAAATGAACAAGCTTATTTATTTTTTTGTTTTTTACTCTTTTTTACTTGTTTCACAAGAAAAAAGGAGTATTAATTCTATTGAAACAAAAGAAAAACTTATAGAAATAGGTAGGCAAGCATATTTTAAAAAAAACCTACCTTATTTATTAAATACAATTACGCAAGTTGACTCTTTATATAAAAAAACGAAAGATTCTACTTTACTCGCAAAATATTATCATTTCAAAGCTCTGCAAAACAAACTTACTTATACTAACGATAGTGCTTTTTACTATTATCAGCTTTCTAAAAATATTTCTATAAAAATAAATGATTCATTAGCAACAGGAAGACGTTTATTAAGTCTTTCCATACTTCAAAAAGAAGCTAAAGATTTTTTAGGAAGTGAAATAAGCTCTATTGAAGCTTTACAGTATTTAGAATTTATAGAACCTTCCGTCTATTTAGGAAGAATTTACAATAATTTAGGTGTTATTTCAGAAGAACTTAATCAAGAAAAAAATGCTATTCAATACTATACTAAATCCTTAAATAATAATAATAAAGTTAAAGATAAGCGTAATTATTTATTTACAATAAATAATTTAGGGCTACTATATCAAAAGAAAAAACATCATCATAAAGCTATTTCTTATTTTAAAAAAGGGCTAGAATTTAATAAAATTAAAGAGAAATATCCAGAACACTATGCTTTACTATTAGAGAACTTAACCTTTAGTAAAAACTCTATTAATAAGAAAGAAAAAACATTAGATAAATATAACGAAGTATTAAAAATCAGAAATAAGTTAAAAAAATATATAGATCTATCTGTAACACATATTAATATATCAAATTATTATAGAGCACTTAATCAAAATGAAAAAGCTATGTTTCACTCAAATGAAGCATTGAGATACGCTAAACAAACTCACAACAACAACAGTTGGTTAGAAGCGCTACAAAACCTTTCAGATTTAACATCTGGAGAACAATCAAAAAAATATTTACAAGAATACATCTATTTAAACGATAGTTTATTTCAAAAAGAGCGACAATTAAAAAATCAATTTGCTAAAATTAGATACGAAACTGATAAAAAAGAAAAAGAAAACACCGTTTTAAAAACTGATAATATAAAAAAACAAGCAGAAATAACTTATCAAAAACAACAAACTACTATTGGTTGGTTAGTAGCTGCAAGTGGTTTATTATTATTTGGGGTAAGTATCTTATTTTATTTCTTTAGAAAAAGAAAACTATTATACTTTGCGCAACTAGAAAGAGTTAAAGCAAGAGAACATGAACGACAGCAAATTGCAAAATCATTACACGATGAGGTGGCTGGAGATTTGCGTTTATTGCATCAAAAATTAGAAAAATCAAATTTATTAGAAGAAGCTAAAAAATTAGATACCGTTAAAGAAAACGTACGTAATTTATCACATCAATTAAGTAGCATTAGTTTTGGTAAAGTTTCGTTTAAAGATCAGATAATTAATTTAGTAAGCGATTATTTTGAACTAGATTTTAGGATAACTGTTGCAGGTTTACAAGAAAACGAATGGCATACTATAAATGATGCTATTAAACGCTTATTATATTTAAGCACTCGTGAAAGTATACAAAACAGTAAAAAATATGCACAAGCAAGTAAAATAAGTATTGATTTTACAGTACATAAAAAATATGTACATTTGACCATTGCTGATAATGGTATTGGTTTTGATACCGCTATTAGTAAAAAAGGAATTGGTTTACAAAACCTACAAGAACGTGTTGAAGAGTTAAACGGCTCTCTAAATATTGAAAGCGAAATAGGTAACGGAATCAAAACTAGCATACAAATCCCCATAAATGTCTAGACAAACAAAAATACTTTTAGTTGACGATCATCAATTAATTATCGAAGGAATTCTTTCGTATTTAAAAGATATTGATAATTTAGAAATAGTAACTGCAAATTCTTGTGATGAAGCTTTTTCTAAAATAAAAACAGCACTTCATAGCAATCCGTTTCATATTGTTTTTACCGATTTAAGTTTTGACAACAATAACGGAAATGTTATTTTAGATGGCGGTGAAGCTTTAATAAAAGCTATTCAACAAAAAGAAATTGATATAAAAACTGGTGTAATTACTGGTCATTCAGAAACAAATCGTGTTTTTAATGTTATTCATAACTTAAACCCTTCTGCTTATATTTTAAAAGGAAATTGT
The DNA here is from genome assembly GCF_030549005.1 of Tenacibaculum soleae. Lineage (NCBI taxonomy): Bacteria > Pseudomonadati > Bacteroidota > Flavobacteriia > Flavobacteriales > Flavobacteriaceae > Tenacibaculum > Tenacibaculum soleae. Next base: position 427,633 of record NZ_JAUOSW010000001.1, on the reverse strand, counting down.
AGTACAGATGAATTAACTTTTGCAATTCAAAAAATGTTAAAAAATGAAGTGTATTACACCCATGAAATACATCAAAAACTTTTAAAAAGAGCATTAGTTGAAATTCAAATGGATGAGATTGCCATTCAAATTTTAAAAGAGCTACCAAACCATGCTAAAATTGCCAATTTAGAAGGTATTATTAAAAAAACAGATGGTTCTTTAATTAAAATACGGTCTATAGAGAGTAAACTAGCCAAACTTCGCACCGATTTACAAGCGCATAACAATACAGATCTAATATTAAAAGCCAAAGAATTAGGTATTATTGATTAACCATACGGTAAACTACACTTTTTTTTGCGGTAATTACATTTTTTAAACACAGTGTTTATTATAGATTTGCTGTATAGTTTAATACTATATGGGGAAATTGAGAAAAGAAAAATCAAAATAAACCTTTCGGGCACTACTGAAAGGTTTATTTTTTTTTACAAAAACACCACCACGGAAACACACATTTTTTTTTGCGGTAATTACATTTTTAAAACAAAAAAACCACTATATATTTGTAACATCAAATTTTCGACTATATGGGGATAAAAACGAAAAAATGATATTTAAGGGGAATAACCTTCTAGAAATTTCTAGGAGGTTTTTTTATTTAAAAAAAAGTTAAAAAACTAATATTCAATTAAATACTGAGTAAAAACACAGTTTTTTTTGCGGCAATCCCTTTTATAAATTTAAAATACTGTTATATATTTGTAATGTTCTTTTGAACAAAATTTAGGGGGTATTAATTAAATTTTTAAAAAAATGGGGATTTTTTTATTAAAGAAAACTACACGTGTTTTTAACGAGTTCTTATCAACTTTATCTGAGTTAGGTAAAGGTGCTGGTTACGCTTTAAAACACTAGTGTTAGTAAACTTAAGGGGTAAAAACCTTCTTGATTAAAATTATCAAGGAGGTTTTTTATTACACAAAATTTAAATTTGTAAATTGCTTTTTTAATTATTTATTACAATTTTAAATGGCAAAATATATTGTTGCGTTAGATCAAGGTACTACAAGTTCTCGTTCAGTGGTTATTAACGAATCTGGAGAAATTATTGCTATAAATCAACAAGAGTTTGAGCAAATTTTTCCACAACATAGTTGGGTAGAACATAATCCTGAAGAAATTTTACAATCACAACTTACAACCTTAAAAAAAGTAATTCAACAAGCAAATATTCATCCATCAGAAATTGTAGGAATTGGTATTACCAACCAACGTGAAACCACTGTTGTTTGGAATAAAAAAACAGGTAAACCTATTTACAATGCTATTGTTTGGCAAGACAAACGAACGGCGGATGTTTGTGAACAATTAAAAGAAAAAGGTTTACAAAATCATGTAAAAAAAACTACAGGCTTAGTAATAGATAGTTATTTTTCTGCCACCAAAATAAATTGGATTTTAAACAACGTTGAAGGTGCAAAATTAGAAGCTGATAAAGGAAATTTATTATTCGGTACTATTGATACTTGGTTGCTTTGGAATTTAACCAACGGTAAAGTTCATGCTACAGATTATAGTAATGCTTCTCGTACAATGTTATATGATATTAAAAAACTGTGTTGGGATAAAAAATTGTTAGAAGAACTCAATATTCCGATTGCTATGCTACCTGAAGTAAAACCTTCTTCACATCATTTTGGAGATTATGACTTAGATGGGTATCAAATTCCGGTTGCAGGAATGGCTGGCGACCAGCAAGCTGCACTTTTTGGACAAGCATGTTTTAACAAAGGAGAAGCTAAAAATACTTATGGCACAGGTTGTTTTATGTTAATGAATACTGGTGAAAATCTTGAATATTCTAAAAACGGATTATTAACTACTATTGCTTGGGGAATTGATAATAAAATATATTATGCTTTAGAAGGAAGCGTATTTGTTGCAGGATCAGCAATTCAATGGTTACGTGACGGATTAGAAATTATTAACAACGCTGATGAAAGTGAAGCTTTAGCAAAAACTATAACAGATGAAAACCCCGTATATGTAGTTCCTGCTTTTGCTGGTTTAGGTGCGCCATATTGGGATATGTATGCACGCGGTGCCGTTTTTGGACTAACCCGTGATACTGGAAAAAATCACCTCGTAAAAGCTACTTTAGATTCACTTTCTTATCAAACTAAAGATATTTTAAAGGTTATGCAAAAAGATAGTGCTATTACTTTAACCTCTTTAAAAGTTGATGGTGGTGCTTGCGCTAATGATTACTTAATGCAATTTCAAGCAGATATTTTAAACACAAAAGTTGAACGACCAGAAATTATTGAAACCACAATTATGGGTGCTGCATATTTAGCAGGTATTTGTGTTGGCTTATGGAAACAAAACGATATTTTAAATAGACGAAAAATTAACAACACCTTTACTCCTACTTTTTCTTCAGAAAAAAGAGAAAAATTATACACTAAATGGCAAAAAGCTGTAGAACGTACTAAAGATTGGATAAATTAAAAATTATGGCAAAATTCAACACTAAAATTACCACTAGAGTTCAGCAATTTATAGCAGCGCAAAAAGTATTTTTTGTAGCAACTGCTCCTAAAAACGGACGTATTAATTTATCTCCTAAAGGAATGGATTCTTTTCGTGTTTTAAACGAAAATCGCGTAGCTTGGTTAAGTGTTACGGGTAGCGGTAATGAAACCTCAGCTCATTTATTAGATGATAACAGAATTACCATTATGTTTTGTGCTTTTGATGGCGCTCCTAATATTTTACGCTTATACGGACATGCTAAAGAAGTTTTACCCGAAGATTCTGAATGGGATGAGTTAATTTCACAATTTCCTAAACTATCTGGTACACGTCAAATATTTGATGTAACCGTTGAAACAACACAAAACTCTTGTGGAATGTCTATCCCATTTTACGAATACAAAGAAGAACGTAACGAATTATTAGACTGGGCAAGTGAAATTGGCGAAAACGGAATAAAACAATACTGGAATGCTAAAAATCAAAAAAGTATTGATGGGTTAGAAACTAAACTTAAAGAACAATCCTAATTATAATTAAATTAGCTTGTCTTTATAGTAACTTTGTATAAATTATTAGAAATGAATGTATTTTTTCTAGTTTTATCACTAGTACTTATATTTTTTAACCTGCTGCCATTTATAAAAAATCAGCATTGGGCTTTTCGCGTTCCTGAATTTATTAAAATACAGTTATTAATACTTCAAATAATTGCAAGTATTGGTCTTTTTGTTTTTACTGATAAAACTAGTTGGTTTTGGTTTGTTTTAATATTTCAGGTAACTTTAATTATTTATAACTTCTACCTTTTAGCTCGTTTTACAAAGTTTTACAAATCCGACAACAAAAAAATCACTGATTTACAGGTGTTTAAAATTATTTCTGCTAATATTTATCAGTTTAATACTCAGTTTAAAAAGTTTAAAGAATTTATCCGAAGTGAAAAACCTGATTTTTTTGTTACTATCGAAAGTAATAAAGATTGGGAAGTTGAAATGCGCAGCCTCGAAAACGATTATCCTTACACCGAAAAGATAACGCTAGAAAACACTTACGGAATGCATTTTTATGCAAAAATTCCGTTTCAAAAAATAAGAACACATTATTTTGTTGCAAATGATATTCCGAGTATTGAAGCTCACTTTAAAACAAAAAAAGGGGAAAGTTTTGTAGTTTTTTGCGTGCACCCGCCACCACCTAGTCCAACAGAAGAAGAAACTTCCAAAGAACGCGATGGTGATTTAATGTGTATTGCAAAACGAGTTAAAGAAATTAATAAACCAACTCTTGTTGTTGGTGATTTTAACACTGTATCTTGGTCTAGAATTGCTAATTTGTTTCGTAAAAACAGTGGCTTAATTGATGGTAGAAATGGTAGAGGTATTCTTGCTTCTTATCATGCAAAATATTGGTTTTTTAGAGCTCCTTTAGACCTAGTTTTTCATAGCACTTCTATCATTATAAAAGAGCTACGTCTTTTAGGTTATACAGGTTCTGATCACTTTCCTATTTGCTGTGTTTTCAACATCAATCCATCCATAATTAAAAATACTACAAAAACAACTACAAAAGAAGAAGATAAAGAAACAACTGAACTAATTAATAGCGGTAAAAAAGAAAATAGCAATAACAGGTCTAAATAATTTTTTTGCAAACTAGTTAAATTAAAAGAACAAAATAAAAGCTATTTTCTAATTATTTTTTTTATGAATATGATTTTTGTCATATTTTATAGTAAGTGTTATATCTATTTTTGGAGTATAATTTATATACAATATGATAAAATTGGTTAATACCCCTTTAGTTTCATGGACAAACGGAACCATTATGATTGCTATTTTTGGTTTTGTTTGTCTTGGTTTAGTTATTACTCTTTTACTTCTTATAAATAGTGGAAATAGAAAGAAATAACAAATGGTATATATCGTTTTTTAATAGTTGATTTTTAGAAGAGGTGCTCTTTATATAATGTTGGTGGTTTAACGTTTAGAGCACTTCTTCTTATTTAAATGCATTTAGTCCTGTAATATCTAAACCTGTGATTAGTAAGTGAACATCATGTGTTCCTTCATACGTAATCACACTTTCTAAATTCATTGCGTGTCTCATTATAGAGTATTCTCCTGATATTCCAATTGCTCCTAATACTTGTCTTGCTTCTCTTGCTATTTTTATAGCCATATCAACATTATTGCGTTTTGCCATTGATATTTGTGCAGATGTTGCGCGTTCTTCATTTTTTAAAACTCCTAAACGCCAAGTTAATAGTTGCGCTTTGGTAATTTCGGTAATCATTTCAGCTAACTTTTTTTGTTGTAATTGAAACTGACCAATAGGTTTACCAAACTGTGTACGTTCTTTTGCGTAACGTAAAGCGGTATCATAACAATCCATAGCAGCGCCAATTGCTCCCCAAGCAATACCGTAACGAGCCGAATCTAAACACAATAAAGGTGCACCTAAACCAGATTTGTTTGGCAACAAGTTTTCTTTGGGTACTTTAACATTATCAAAAATAAGCTCACCAGTAATTGATGCTCTTAACGACCATTTATTATGTGTTTCTGGAGTAGAAAATCCTTCCATACCACGCTCAACAATTAATCCATGAATGCGACCTTCTTCATTTTTAGCCCAAACCACAGCAACATCACAAATTGGCGCGTTTGAAATCCACATTTTTGCTCCGTTTAATACATAATGGTCGCCCATGTCCTTAAACTTGGTTTCCATCCCTCCAGGATTACTTCCATGATTAGGTTCTGTTAACCCAAAACTTCCCATCCATTCGCCTGAAGCTAATTTTGGTAAGTATTTTTTTCGTTGTGCTTCGTTTCCATAATTAAAAATTGGTCCCATTACCAAAGAAGATTGTACCGATGCTGTTGAACGAATACCACTATCGCCACGTTCAAGCTCTTGCATAATTAATCCATAAGAAATTTGATCTAAGCCTGCACCACCGTATTCTGTAGGAATGTATGAGCCAAAAGCACCAACCTCAGCTAAACCACCAACTAATTGTGTTGGAAATTTTGCTTCTTGCGCAGCATCTTCAATAATTGGAGATAAATTTTTCTTTACCCATTCACGGGCTGTATCTCTAACAAGTTTGTGCTCATCTGTTAATAAATCATCTATTTGGTAATAATCTGGTGCTTGAAATAAATCGGGTTTCATAAGTTTACTTTAAAATTAATTACTGATGTTATTTTTGTTGATGATTTATTAAATACAATAAAGTATTCTTCCAAAAATACTCAAAAAAATGGTTTATAGTATCGATTTATGTATGTTTGTAGTAGATGAGATTTACACTAGGAAAACAAGAACGATTAAAGAGCAAAAAGCTAATTGGTAAATTATATGAAGAAGGAAAGGTTGTCAAAAAATTTCCGCTTCGTATGGTATACATACAAACCGAACATACTTCTAAGTTTCCTGTTCAAGTAGGAGTTTCTGTTCCTAAAAGAAATTTTAAAAGTGCCGTTGACCGAAACCGAATAAAACGCTTGTTACGAGAAACTTATCGAAAAGAAAAACATACCGTTTACGATGCTGTTGGTAAACCTTATGTGTTTATGATTTCTTATATTGCAAAAGATGAATGGAAATATGTTGATTTGGAACGTAAAATGCAGCAATTATTAACGCTTTTTATAGCTGAAACTACTAAAGATGAAGAATAGAAAACTTATTTTTTTAAGCACTTTCCTTGTTATTTTCTTATTATTCTCATTTCAATCTCGCTTTTTTGAAATTGCAAAACAAATAGAAATTTATAACAACTTATTTAAGGAATTAAACATTAATTATATTGATGAAATAAACCCTGGTGAGTTAACTAATAAAGCAATTAAAAATACACTTAAAAGTTTAGATCCTTACACTAATTTTTACAACGAGCAAGATGTTGAAGATGCGCGTATTCGACGAGAGGGAGAATATGGCGGTATTGGAATTTCAACTTTTTACATAAAACAAGGTATTGTCATTGCAGATATTCACAAAGGTTTTTCGGCAGATAATGCAGGTTTAAAAATTGGTGATATTATTACTACTGTAAATGGGCAAAAGTTGGCTGATTTAGAAAAAAGTCAGTACTCTCAAATGATTAAAGGAACTCCAAATAAAGAGATTTCATTAATATTTACTAGAAACGGAAAAGTAAAAAAAACACGTTTACAACTTGATAAAATTATTGTAAACCCTGTTCCTTTTTACGATATGATTGATGATGAAACTGGTTACATTATTTTAACACGTTTTACCAATCAAAAAGCAACACAACAAGTAGCAAAAGCTTTTACTGAACTGAAAGAAAAAGGGATGAAAAAGCTGGTTTTCGATTTACGAAGTAACCCTGGTGGCTCGTTATTTGATGCTGTAAATATTACCAATTTATTTATTCCGAAAGGATTAAAGGTCGTAGATACTCGTGGAAAAATTAAAAAAAATAGCAGAACTTATAAAACCAATCGAGAGCCTTTAGATACCGAAATTCCTATTGTAGTTTTAATAAATGATCGTTCAGCATCAGCCTCTGAAATTGTATCGGGCGCTTTACAAGATTATGATCGGGCAGTAATTATGGGCGAGCGTTCTTTTGGTAAAGGTTTGGTGCAACGTTATTTCGAGTTAAATTACGGTACACAAATGAAAGCTACCATTTCTAAATATTATACGCCAAGTGGACGTTGTATTCAGGAATTAGATTATGCTAATCGTGATGCTAAAACAGGAAAAGTGCCTAAATTTTCTGACGGAAATGTAAGTTTATTTACCACAAAAAACGGAAGAACAGTTTATGATGGTGGTGGGGTAACTCCTGATATAAAGATGGGCTTTTCTAAAAAAACATCAGAAACTAAAAAACTGTTAAAATCAAGAGTTATTTTTAACTTTGCTACTGATTTTGCCAATAACAACCCAAATTTTAACACTGAAAATTACCTATTTAAATCTAACGATTTTAAAAAATTTAAAAACTATTTACTTCAAAAAGACACTGCTTTTGTTACCAAAGAAGAAAAGTTATTTAAAAGTGCTTTTACAGCTGTAAAAAACAACACCAATATATCTACAGAATACAGTACAATTTTAGAAAAACTAAAAAAAGAAAAAGTTAAAAAAATAGCTTTAAACGAAGATGTTTTATTAAAAGAAATACAAAACGAAATTATAAAAAGATACGTTTACAAAGAAGGTGTTTTTAAACATCAACTTAAAAATGATAAAACCATCAATAAAGCAGTAAACCTATTAAAGAATCAAAAAAAATATACTGCTATTTTAACAAAATAGTATCCATAACATTATTTGTACCTTTACATTTTAAAAGAATATATGTCAAAACCAAATCATAAAGAACGTACTAGAGCCCAAGAATCTACCAATGCCATCGAAAAACTATATATTTCTATGCGTCATTTATTTAGTCGTGGTTTTTATAAACCAATGGGAATTTCTGGTGAAACTTTGCGTAAATCATTATTACAATTAAGGCCAGAAATTTACGGATCAATCGCTGAAGACAAAACCGAGTTAAACGGGTTGACCTATATTATTGAACGTTTACCTGAAGGAATTGAAGAGTGCCAGTTTATTTATTTAACGGCTGATGAAGGCTATAGAAATTCAAAATTCAAAGCCATCGTTCCGCCAAAAAGAAGAAGAAACTGTTACCGTATCGATAAAGATCAAATGAATATTGAAATTACGCGTGGACGTTCTGAAATTTACGATATTCTTACACACCTTACTTTCTTATTTATCGAATCTCATAAAATTAAAGATCGCGTTGTTATTGATAATGGCGAAGGTTTTATTAGAGAATGGACACATTTAGAAGAAGCTGTTTTATATAACAAAACATTAACCGATGAAGAAAAAGATGTGATTGTTGTACATCTTGGAAATATTTTAGGAAGAACATATGACGAGGTATACGATGCCTATAATACCTTTGCATCAGAAGAAAATCCTAACAGATTTTTTCACCTTATTTATTGGTTAGGTAAATTAGCTATAAACGAGGCACTTTTAGAGCAAAAACGCTCGGTAAAATTTAGTTCGGTTTTAATTGAAGAAATCGGGCATCATTTTTATGGTGAAATCTGGGCAAATAACATTAAAAAGAATCTTTTAGATAATAATTTATTAGAACGCCCTATTCATATTATTAGTGCAAACATGCATAGTGTTATGAACAGTATCTATGCGCAAAAAGCACTACCAAAAGAAGTTAAAAAACACAAAGGTTTTGAACTTTTTGAAATATTAAGTAACGCTAATAGCCAACCTTTACAAAAAGCGGTAAAAAAACATGCTTCAGAAAACGGATTAATCTATTTAAAAGATTCATCAGGAACCAATATCAATGTACAAATTATTGATACTGAAAAAATAGATTTTGATACAACTTTATTTCAAAAAGTAAATTCGGTAGGAGAAAAACCTGTAATTATCGTGATGGATTATGCCTTTGGTGAGCAAGCTTACGAAACGATGGATGAATTATTAAAACCTTATAAAACGGGTAAAGAAACAATTCATTTAAATGTTGATTCAGTTTCAATAATGGGTAAAGCGGGCATCTTAGAAGGAGGAAAAGGAGATATTATGATTCCTTCTTCACATATTTTTGAAGGTACTGCAGACAATTATCCGTTTAAAAATGAATTAACAAAACAAGATTTAGAAGGTTTTGGCGTACAAGTTTTTGACGGAGCTATGGTTAGTGTATTAGGAACATCATTACAAAATAAAGATTTATTAAACTTCTTTCACGACTCAACTTGGAATGTTATCGGTTTAGAAATGGAAGGTGCACATTACCAAAAAGCCATACAATCTGCCTCTAAAATTAGAGGAAACGTACGAGAAGATATTAAAGTACGTTATGCATATTACGCATCAGATAATCCACTAGAAACAGGTGCAACTTTAGCTTCTGGTGGTTTAGGTATGAGTGGAGTTACACCAACATATGCGATTACTCAAAAAATATTAGAGCAAATATTTTAATCGAAAGGCAATAATCAAAAATAAATTTTAAAAAGACTTCTTTTACCTAAAAAGGAAGTCTTTTTTGTTTTTTTGATACTTGTTTTGCTCATAGCCTTTTTTCTTGTTTTATATTTGCAGTTACAACGCAACAACACACATAATGAATATCTTAATTTTAGGATCTGGAGGTAGAGAGCATGCATTTGCTAAAAGCCTGTCAGAAAGTAACAAAACAAAAAATCTTTTTGTAGCACCTGGTAATGCAGGTACAAGTAAAGTAGCCACAAATATTGCTATTAATCCTACCGATTTTAACAAAGTAAAAGAGGTGGTTTTACAACACAACATTACGATGGTGGTGGTAGGTCCTGAAGCTCCTTTAGTGGCAGGAATTCACGATTTCTTTTTAGCAGATAATGACTTGAAAAACATTCCTGTAATTGGCCCTAAAAAAGACGGTGCTTTATTAGAAGGAAGTAAAGATTTTTCGAAGCAATTTATGATAAAACACAACATTCCTACTGCAAAGTACGAATCGTTTACAGCAAACACCTTAACACAAGGTAAAAGCTTCTTAGAAACCTTAAAACCACCATATGTTTTAAAAGCAGATGGATTGGCAGCAGGTAAAGGTGTTTTAATTTTAAATGATTTAGAAGAAGCTAAATCAGAATTAGAAGAAATGTTGTCGAATCAAAAATTTGGAGAAGCTTCATCTACCGTAGTTATTGAAGAATTTTTAAACGGAATTGAACTTTCGGTTTTTGTTTTAACTGATGGAAAAAACTATAAAATACTACCTTCTGCTAAAGATTACAAACGTATTGGTGAAGGTGATACTGGATTAAATACAGGTGGAATGGGAGCGATTTCTCCAGTGCCTTTTGCTACTGATGATTTTTTACAAAAAGTAGAAGATTTAGTAGTAAAACCAACTATTGATGGTTTACAAAAAGACGGAATTGATTATCGTGGATTTATATTTATCGGATTGATGAACGATAACGGAAATCCGTCGGTTGTAGAATATAATGTTCGTATGGGAGATCCGGAAACTGAGGTTGTTTTACCAAGAATTGAATCGGATTTAGTAGATTTATTTGAAGGAGTTGCCAACCAAACTTTAGGAGAAAAATCATACGAGGTTACCAATCAAACAGCGACAACAGTTATGTTAGTTGCTGGTGGATATCCTGAAGGATATGAAAAAGGTAAAGAAATTACAGGTTTCGAATCGGTAAATGATTCTATCGTTTTTCATGCCGGAACTACCGAAAAAGAAGGAAAAGTAGTCTCAAACGGAGGTAGAGTAATGGCAGTTACTTCTTTTGGTAATTCTATTGAAGAAGCCTTAGAAAAATCTTATAAAAGCATTGATAAAATTTCTTTTGAAGAAATGAATTATCGAAAAGATATTGGATTTGATTTAGTGTAAAAACGATAATGTTATATAAAAAAAGCGTCACTTTAAACAAAGTGGCGCTTTTTTTTAATTATCATTATTGATTAATCCCCCAATTTATCAAATATGATTTTCCATGTGTATTATGGTACAAATATCATCATTAAAAACAGTTCAATGAATAAAAATTGTATCAATTGCTTTGAATTTTGTGTAAATGACAATAACATTTACACAACTACACAACCTGTTAAACTTTATAGTTTTTACATCATTTTTTCTAAAGTAAATGAAAATTCAGACCCTTTACCAAAATCACTTTTTAATAAAATAGTTTCGTTATGAGCTTCAATAATATGCTTTACAATAGATAAACCTAAACCTGAACCTCCTTGTTCGCGTGAACGGCTTTGATCTACACGGTAAAAACGCTCAAATAATCGTGAAATATGTTCTTCTTTTATTCCTTCACCGTCATCTGTTATTTTTATAATAAACTTATTTGGGTTATAGCTTTCTATACTCACTCTAGTTACTCCTCCTACTTTTCCGTATTTTATAGAGTTGACTATTAAATTAATTAAAACTTGTTCAATACGTTCTATATCCCCTTTTACAAAGTGCGGAAAATCATAGATACGATCAAACGTTAAGGTAATATTTCGTTTTTTTGCTTTCATTTCAAAAAGATCAAAAACATTTTGAATTAACTCTAAAATATTAAAAGTCTCAACATTCATTTTCATCCCCTCAGTTTCTAATTTAGCAATCATATCTAAATCTTTAATAATTGAGGTTAGCCTTTCTACCCCTTTGTTTGCTCTACTCAAATATTTAGAGCGTATTTCTTCATCATCTGCAGCACCTTCAATTAACGTTAAAATATAGCCTTGTACGGTAAAAAGTGGTGTTTTTAATTCATGTGCTACATTTCCTAAAAAATCTCTTCTAAAAGAATCTCTTTGTGTTAATATGGCTATTTCTTTACTTCTTTCTTCTACGTATTTTTGTACACTTTTTGTTAGTTCTTCAACATCAGTAGTTACCGTTTTTCTTTCTAAATCATTTACATCTAAAATAGAAATGTCTTGATATAATTTTTTTATCCTTTGATAAATAAAATATTCAGCCCTATATTGAATGATAAAAAATGATGCAATAAACATCACAATACCAAAAATAATTATAGCGCTTATTCCCATGCGGTTAATTAAAAGAAAATATGATAATAATGCTATTATTATTGAGATTGAAGTAGAGTAAAATGCCGACCAAAGGGCATATCGATATGTTTTTTTTATTTTATTCATTATAAAAAAATAGATTGCTTATTCAGCAATCTATAAAATTTTTAGCTTTATTTCTTATTTTTCTTCTTCTAAAACAAACTTATAGCCCACACCTTTAACTGTTTTAAAAAAATCATCTCCTATTTTTTCTCTAAGTTTTCGAATATGAACATCAATTGTTCTACCTCCTACCACAACTTCATTACCCCAAACACTGTCTAAGATTACTTCTCTTTTAAATACTTTTCCTGGTTTAGATGTTAATAATGATAACAATTCGAATTCTTTTCTTGGTAAAGCTATTTTTTTATCACCCTTAAAAACCACATACTCATCTCTATTAATAATAATGTCTCCTACTTTAGTTGTTGAGTCGGTTTTTTCATCAGTTTTTAAACGTCTTAGTAGTGATTTTACTTTACTAACCAATATTTTTGGTTTTACTGGTTTTGTAATATAATCATCAGCTCCAGCATCAAAACCTGCCATTTGCGAATAATCTTCTCCTCGAGCAGTTAAAAAAGATATAATTACATCTTCTAACGATTTTACTCCTCTGATTTTTTCGCAGGCCTCAATACCGTCCATTTCTGGCATCATAATATCTAATAAAATTAAATGCGGAATTACCTTTTTAGCTAATTTTACTGCCTCTGCACCGTTATTAGCTGTAAAAACTTGATAGCCTTCTGATTTTAAATTGTACCCAACTATTTCTAAAATATCAGGTTCATCATCGACTAATAAAATTTTAACATCGTTCGTATTCATAGTTCATTTATATTCTGTTATCCAAAAGTAACCATAATATTATAAACCCTATTAACTCTTGTTTAACTTAACATTCATTTAATCTTTCATAAACATTTACTTAAATCTATTTTTTTCTGAGGCAAACAATTAATAGTGGTTTTTGTATCTTTAAAAAAAGAAATAAAAAATGCTAGGTAAAATTAACTTACAGAATATCTTATTTTTAGATATCGAAACTGTTCCTGAAGTGGAATTATTTGCTGATTTATCTGATGAAAAAAAAGAATTGTATGCTTTAAAAACTCAATATCAACGAAAGGATGAAATAAATGTTGAAGATTTTTACCATCGGGCTGGTATTTGGGCTGAATTTGGAAAAATAATATGTATATCAGTAGGATATTTTGTTGAAAATAATGGAACAAATCAATTAAGAATTACTTCGTTTTCGGGAGATGACGAAGCATTAATTTTAAACAACTTTAAAGAATTACTTGATAAGCACTTTAACCAAAATAAACATATATTATGTGCACACAATGGTAAAGAATTTGATTTTCCTTACATCGCACGTCGAATGATTATCAATCGAATTAATTTACCTAAAAAACTGAACTTCTTTGGTAAAAAACCATGGGAAATTCCGCATTTAGATACTTTAGATTTGTGGAAATTTGGTGATTATAAACATTATACATCTTTAAGACTACTAACATCTATTTTAGGCATTCCTTCGCCCAAACAAGACATTGACGGCAGCGAGGTTGCCAAAGTGTATTATCAAGAAAAAAACTTGCCTCGTATTGTGCAATATTGCGAACGCGATACCATAGCCGTAGCACAATTGGTTTTGCGTTTTTTAAATAAACCAATGTTAGATGTTAAAAACATTGTGACTGTATAAACTGGCTGTACATTTTTACAAAACGTTTTTAAACAGATAGAGGTACAATAATTCGATTTATGAAAGACATATGAAAAAATCAATAATATTCTCTAAATTCGTATTCTTTAAAAGATGAATTGAAATATGGCTAATAAATATTTAAGTTTTATATCTGATGAACACCTAATATCTTGTATTGAGAATCTTTATAAATCGTATTTAAAAGCCAAAGCTAATATAAGCAAGAAGAAGTTCTACAAAAACAAAATTGATACTATCAAATTAACTTTTGACGCTAAATTCAATGATTTAGATGAAGAAACATTGATTAAAACCGAAATAAATCGCCAAATAGATAAATCTACCAACAACTCTATTGGAACTTTCCATGAAGAAATACTAGGGGGAATTACAGGTTTTGAAATAGGAAATCTAAGTGGATTTGATATAAAGGCAATTGATAATACTTTATTTGCTGATATTAAAAATAAACACAACACCATGAATAGTAGTTCTGCTGAAAGTTTGTTTCAGAAATTAGCAAAATATGCAGATACATATAAACAAGCCAAGTGTTATTGGGTGCAAGTTTTAGCTAAAAACAGCTTTAATGAAAAATGGTTTGGCGAAATTAACGGAAAGGAATATAGCCACAGTAGGGTATATAAAATATCAGGAGATCAATTTTATAAATTGTTATCAGGAAAAGAAAACGCTTTGTTTGAATTATACCAAGTTTTGCCACAGGCCATTTCTGACTATTTGAAAAAGCAAGAAAGTGAGAAAACGCAAAATAACTCAGCGCTTGAAGAAATTTCTGTAAGTTCTAAAGAATCAAATAGGAGTATCTTAGATGAAATAACTTTTGAAAACTACAGTTATTATGTAGGTTTTGATAAGCTTAAATAGTGAGTATTTAAGAATTTAATTATCGAATAACCTATTTCTCTTCCTAAATTACAAGGAACTGCATTTCCAATTTGCTTATATTGTTGCGAAATTGACCCCATAAACTTCCAATCATCTGGAAAAGTTTGTATTCTTGCATATTCTCTTACTGTAAAAGGACGTGTTTCTTCTGGATGACATCTTTCAGTTTGTTTTTGAGCTGGACTACAAGTAAGCGTTAAACTTGGTTCATCCCAACCTATTCTACGTGCAATACCTGTCTTTCCTCCTCCTAAATAAAAACTTTTCCCCATATATTCCTTTTGAATATCTAAAGGTAAATTTCTCCAATATCCTTTTTGAGGAACTAAATCTAAAACAGCCTTTTTATGATCGGGGTATTTTGAACCTTCAGATTTTGGAACATTACAATCATATAACTCTCCTTTTTTTAGAGCATCAACTAAGTTATAAATTTTGTTATGTGGTTTCGGATATTCATATTTCAAATCAATATCCTTTCTAATTCCGACTAAAATTACACGTTCTCGTTTTTGAGGAACTTTATAATTGATAGCTTTTAAAACTTGTACAGGAACAACATTATAGCCAATTTCATCTAAAATTGAAATCATTCCCTCTATTGTTTTTCCTTTTTCGTGAGACAGTAATCCTTTTACATTTTCTCCAATACAAATAAGAGGATTCACCTCTTTTACAACTCTTGCGAATTCATAAAAAAGCGTACCTCTTGCGTCTTGAAGACCTAATTTTTTCCCAGCATAACTAAACGCTTGACAAGGAAATCCGCCAGTAACGATATCTACTTGATTATTATATTCTGTAAAATCAAAAGATTTAATATCTCCCTCAAGTACATTCCAATTCGGTCTATTTTCTCTTAACGTTTGGCAAGCCCATTTATCAATCTCATTTAGAGCTACACATTTTATTCCTGCTTTTTCCAAACCTACAGCCAAACCTCCTGCTCCAGCAAATAATTCTAAAACTTTAAATTCTTTAACTGGTGCTATAAAGTTGTCTACTGTATCTTCATAATCAATAGATAACTGTGCTAATAGAGCGTTAATTTGTTCTTTTTTGTATATTCTATATTTACTAATAGGTTCTCTAACAGCAGAAAATTTTCCTTCTCTATCCCAACGTCTTAGCGTTTCTTTACTCTTTCCTAAAATTTGAGAAACTTCATTTAACGAATAATACTCTTTTGTAACCATATTACACAACCTTATACATTGGTTACAAATTTACAAAAAAAAGATCTATATAAACAATATTAAGAAAGTAAAGAATACAGTAGGTTTGGTAATTTTATTAAGGTTATCAAATATACTAATCTCTGTAAACTAAAAAATCTTACTCCCCTTCTAATTTCATTGAAAGTTCTAACCAACGTTCTTCTTTTTCTTCTAAATCGTCGGTTATTTGCTGAAGTTCTACAGATTTGTCATTGATTTCTTCTGGTAAAAATTCGGCTCTATTAAACTTACCTTCAATAGTTTCTTTCTTTTTTTGAAGTCTTTCAATATCTTTTTCTAACAAACCCCATTCACGTTTTTCGTTAAAACTTAACACGCCTTTTTTAGCTGTTTTTACAGGAGCTATTGCTTCTTTTTTAACTTCTTTTGCTTCTCTATACTCTTTTACTTTAGAGTCTTCATATGCTCTAAAATCAGAATAATTTCCAGGAAAGTTATCAATTTGTCCTTCGCCTCTAAACACAAATAAATTATCAACGATTTTATCCATAAAATAACGGTCGTGAGAAACCACCATTAAGTTACCTGGATAATCTAATAAAAAGTTTTCTAGTACATTTAGTGTTACAACATCTAAATCGTTTGTAGGTTCATCTAATATTAAAAAATTAGGGTTTTGAATTAAAACCGCGCATAAATACAGACGCTTTTGTTCACCACCGCTTAATTTTTCAACAAAATCGTGTTGTTTTTTTCTATCAAATAAAAAGCGTTCTAATAATTGACCAGCAGATATTTTTCGTCCTTTACTTAACGGTATATACTCTCCAAATTCTTTTATTACTTCAATTACTTTTTGCCCTTCTTTTATTGTAATTCCTTTTTGGGTATAATAGCCAAACTTTACTGTTTCACCTATTACAACTTTTCCGCCATCTAACTCAATAGCTCCTGTTAACATGTTTAAAAAAGATGATTTACCAGTACCATTTTTACCTATAATACCAATACGTTCTCCTCGTTTAAATACGTAATCAAATCCGTCTAAAATTACTTTATCATCAAATGATTTCTTCATTTTATGAAGCTCAATAATTTTGCTTCCTAAACGTTCCATATTAATTTCTAACTGAACTTCGTGCTCATTACGACGTTTGTGTGCTTTTTCTTTAATTGCATAAAAATCATCGGTACGAGATTTAGATTTTGTTGTACGAGCCTTTGGCTGGCGACGCATCCAATCTAATTCTTTTTTAAACAAACTTTTTGCTTTGCCTAAATTGGTGGCTTCTAAAGCTAAACGTTCTTCTTTATTTTGTAAATAATATGAGTAATTTCCTTTGTATTTATATAGTTGACCGTTATCTAACTCGATAATCTCGTTACATACACGTTCTAAAAAATAACGGTCGTGTGTAACCATAAATAAGGTTATTTTTTCTTTAGCAAAAAATGCTTCTAACCATTCAATCATTTCTAAATCTAAATGATTAGTAGGCTCATCTAAAATTAATAAATCTGGTTTTTTAATTAATACAATGGCAAGTGCTAATCGTTTTTTTTGTCCACCAGAAAGCTTTCCTACTTTTAACTGTAAGTTGTCTAGCTTTAATTTAGATAGTATTTGCTTGTATTGCGTTTCAAAATCCCACGCATTGTATTGTTCCATTAGCTCAAAAGCTTCTTGAAACGCATCTGCATTATCAGGATTTTGTACTGCTTTTTCGTATTGTTTTATTACTGATAAAACTTTATTATCAGTAGAAAAAATAGTTTCTTCAATGGTTAAATCAGGATTGTGATTATCCGCTTGCGATAAATATGCGATATCGATTCCTTTTCTACTAACTACTTGCCCAGAATCTGGCTCATCTATTCCGGCAACAATATTTAAAATAGAAGTTTTTCCACTACCATTTTTAGCAACAAAAGCTATTTTTTGATCTTTGTTAATTCCGAAAGAAATGTTATCAAACAGTACTTTTTCTCCGTATGCTTTTGCTATGCCTTCAACTGATAGGTAATTCATATTCTAAATTTTATGCAAAGAAACAAAAAACCCGAGCAATTGCTCGGGTTTTATTTATTTAAGTAAGAAAGTCTTCTTATTTTTTTATCAATTTAGTTTTTAATATTTTTTGACCATCATTAACTTCTAAAATATATACACCTTTCATTAGGCTCGAAACATTTAAGTTATTTAATGAATTTAAGCGTCCTTTTTGTACTACACGACCTACTACGTTTACAACTTTATAAGTTACATTTTTAGCTTTAGATGCTAATTTAACCTGAACATTATCAATTGCAGGATTAGGATATGCCGTTATATTTACGGTTGCTTCATTTCCTAAGTTTTCTGCATTGCTTATGTCTGTAAAAATAGTATTAAAATTAGCTGTTGATGCTGTAATGTTTACAGTATAATCTTCTACTTCACCATCTGCAAAAGTTTCACATGACGTTTGTGCAGCATTATATTTCATTGAAACACGCATTCTTGTTTGTCCTAATAATGCTCCAGACGGAACAGCAACTGTTGCTGTTAAGTTATTAGCACTTGATGAAGATCCTGAAACTACTTTTTCACTATCTGCAAATGTACCATCTTGATTAAAATCAATCCAAACAGCCCAGTGCTCATTATAAGCAGTTCCTGAAAAACCAGCACTTACAACCATTTGATTAGAACTACCTTTAGCTAAAGTAGCTACTTTTGATGTAAAATCTCCATAACCATTATTTCCTGCCGATGCATTGGTCATACCTCCTAATTCTACATTATCAATCCACTCATAACTTGATCTGTTTCCTTTAGAAGCACAGTAACTAACTTGATTTGATAAAGTTGTCACATTTACAACATTACTCGAAGTTGAAACATTATCAGCAGCATCTTTTGCTTTTACAGAAAAAGTATAAGTAGTTGCTGCTGTTAAACCTGTAATATTTGCTGATGTATTTGCTGTTGATCCTATTATTGTTGCTCCTTGATATACATCATATTCTGTAACTGCTACATTATCTGTAGATGCTGACCAGTTTAACGTTAAAGTAGTTTGTGTTACACTTGATGCTGTTAAACTAGTTGGTGCAGTTGGTGCAGTAGTATCTGCCTGAGAATTTCCAATTACTACGGTATAGTCTTCTACTTCACCATATTGAATAGAAGCCTCACATGCTGTTGGTGTTGCATTGTATTTTAATACCACTCGCATTCTTGTTGCTCCGTTTAGTGCTGATGTAGGTACTGTAAACGATCCACTTACTGGAGTTGTTTTAGATTTTGCTTTTGTCCAAACTGTTTCTCCTGCATCAGAAAAATCTCCATCTTGATTATAATCAATCCAAACTCCATAACCTTCATCATAAACAGTGCCTGTCCATTTTGGAGTTATTGTAATAGTATTAGATTCTCCTTTTGATAAGTTTGTTGTTATCGAGGTAAAATCAGAATATCCATTCCCACCAGTTGAAGTATTACTTATAGTACCTAATTCAACTTTTTGAATATACTCATCATTTACACTTGCTCCTTTTGAGTTACAATAAGAAATTACAACTGCTGGTGTTGTAAAGTTTACAGATGTACTATAATTTGAGTTTCCTGAAGAACATTTACTACGCACTTGTACTTCGTATTGAGTTGAAGCTGTTAAACCAGTTAACACTTTTGTTGTTGTTGATACTGTACTAGTTGACCAAGATGAAGCTGACGTAGCTTTATATTTAACATCGTACGTTGCACCTGTAACTGTTGCCCAATTTATCGTTGCGCCTGTGTCAGAAACTCCTGAAACTGTAACTCCTGTTGGTACTGTTGCATTACACACAACTGGTGTACCTGTAATACCTGTTACAATTAATGAGTAATTTTGGCTACCACCAACTAAAGAACCTTTGTGGGTTACGGTAATTGTATATGTGCCTGAAGCTCCTGTAACATCAACTCTTTCAAAAGGATCTACATTATTGTCTCTTTTTGCACTCGTAGTTGCTCCTGTTAACTCGTATGGTAAAAATGTGTTTCCATTTTTAGAAACTCTAATATCTAAATCATTTACTAAAACTGGTGTTGTAGCATTTACTGTTGAAGTAGCTGTACCTGGTCTGTCAGTCCAAGATATTGATGCCAATAATGGATTAACTCCATCAGCATCAACAGTAATTGTATATGTTTGACCAGAGTTTAACGTTAATTCTTCTATTTTAGACTCGTTTCCTTTGTTTGTAATTGCTTCTGCAGCTCTTTTTGTGTGTAATAATCCCCATCCAAAAACAGCATCTGGCCCTGTAGCACCAGCATCATCAGCAGTATGTAAAGCCAATCCTTTTAAAGTAGCAGCTCTCATAAAATCACCACTGTTTAGATTTTTATAATGTTGTTGTAACAATAATAAAGATCCTGCAACATTTGGTGATGCCATTGAAGTACCTGTAATTGAGTTATAAGCAGTATCGCTACTTTCATAAGTAGAATATACTCCTGAACCATTACCGGTAATATCTGGTTTTATACGAAAATCATCCGTAGGACCTTCACTACTACTAGGTGCAATTACTACTGAAATTAAATTTCCGTTTGCATCAACATTTGCGTCTTGAGCATTGGCTACTACTAAGTTATTTTTAGAAACTGAATGCCCTGTTAATTTATCAAAACCATAACCTCCTGTTGGGTTGTTATTTGCAGTATTATCACTACCATCGTTACCCGCTGCTACCACCATTAAATAGTTTGGAGCATTGAATAAAATTTGATCCCAATCTCTAGCTTCATCAATATAACCTCCAAAATAATTTTGAGGTAATTGTACTTGGCCTTGTTGGTTTCTAGTTGCAAAACCATAAGAGTGATTAGAAATTAACATTCCACCAGCTACCGCATTGGTAACTTCTGTTTTATCGTTATTCCAATCATAACCGATTGCTTTTGAATGTGGTGCCATACCTTTTGCATTAGCTACTACACCTGAAGCCATAATCGTTCCTGTTACGTGAGCAGCATGATAATGTCTTGCCGTAGTACCATCACCAACAGAAAAACGATTATTTCCTCCGGCACCATCATATTCTTGATGCGTTATTCTTGCTAAACCACCATCCCAAACATGAGCAGTCATTCCTTGTCCCATTAAATTTAAACCTAATGATCCGCCTGAATTTAAATGGTTTGTTCTTGTAGATTTAGCAGCATCAACATTGTAAGTTGTATAGTAAATTGGTTTTCCGTTTACAACTCTTTGTAATTCAACTAAATTACCTTTACTTGTTGTAAATTTAGTTTTCCAACCTTTTTGTTTTGCTAATTGTACGGCTAATGCCTTTTCTCTTTTTGAAGTCTTTTGAAAATCTCCTTTGATTTTTTGAAGTTTTGCTAAATCATAATTACTACGAATTTTAGCTACTTCGTTTTTGTCTTGAGCTTGTGTTTGGAAATTTAATCCTAAAACAACACCAGCTAATACAAGACTTTTTAAGTACTTGTGTTTCATTTTTTGAAGGGTTATAAAGTTAGTTTTATCTATTAAAAATAAAAATTACAACTTAATATAATTACATTAAAAACTCTTAAATTTTTAATAAATAGACGACAAATATATAAAAAAATACAAAAAATGATATTTTTACACACAAAAAAATACATTTTCAATAAAACCAAAGCGAAAAAATACCTCTTAACCCTATACAAATACTAGGTTTAGTGTTTTTATCTAAAAATCAACAAACTACAACTCAAAGTACTTTTTAAAAGTTAAATATAAATATAAATCGTATTTTTATTAAAAATTACACCAATGCTTCAAGTTAAAAATTTAGCAATAAGTTTTAAAAATGCTCCTGCAATTATTCAAAATGTTTCTTTTAATATATTACAAAACGAAATTGTGGGTATTGTTGGAGAAAGTGGAAGCGGAAAATCAGTAACTTCTTTAGCTATTTTAGGGCTGCTTCCTAAATTTGCAAATATTAAAGGAGAAATTCTGTTTGAAAAGCAAAATTTATTGACCTACAACAACAATAATTTTCAAAAAATTAGAGGGAGTGAAATAGCCATGATTTTTCAAGAACCTATGAGTTCTTTAAACCCTACCTTAACTTGTGGTACTCAGGTTTCTGAAATTTTAGAACAGCATACCAATCTATCAAATAAACAAATAAAAGAAGAGGTTATTTCACTTTTTAAAAAAGTAAAACTTCCTAGAACTGAAACTATTTTTAACTCCTATCCACACCAAATAAGTGGCGGACAAAAACAACGGGTTATGATTGCTATGGCAATTGCTTGCAAACCAAAACTTTTAATTGCCGATGAACCTACAACAGCTTTAGATGTTACGGTTCAAAAAGAAATAATTTTACTTTTAAAAGAATTACAACAAGAGTATAAAATGGGAATTATTTTTATTTCTCATGATTTGGCTTTGGTTTCTGAAATTGCAAACAACGTAGTAGTAATGCATAAAGGAAAAATTGTTGAACAAGGTAAAGTTGATCAGGTTTTTATGAATCCGACAGAAAACTATACCAAGGCACTTATAAACTCAAAACCGAATACTAAAAAGCGTTTTAAAATATTACCAACGGTTAACGATTTTATTAATAATACGGTAAATAAAACTGTTTATTCTGATAGTGAACGTGCTGAATTTCAGCAAAAAATTTACAAAAAATCGCCGTTATTAGAAATTAAAAACTTGCACAAAAATTTTATTTCTAATGCTTCTTGGTTTACAAAACCAACAATTGTAAAAGCAGTTAATAATGTATCTTTTAAAATTTATGAAGGTGAAACTTTAGGTTTAGTAGGGGAGAGCGGTTGTGGAAAAACCACGTTAAGCAGAACTATTTTACGATTAGAAAACGCAACTTCAGGAGAAATAATTTATAACGGAGTAGATATTACAAAACTTTCAAAATCTGGTTTTAAAAAATTAAGGAAAGAAATTCAAATTATATTTCAAGATCCTTTTTCTTCTTTAAATCCAAGAATTACAGTTGGTAGCGCTATTCTGGAGCCCATGAAAGTTCATAATATTTTAAAATCATCAAAAGAACGAAAAGAATATGTATGCGAATTATTAGAGAAAGTTGGGTTAGAAAAAGAGCACTTTTATAGATATCCGCATGAATTTTCTGGCGGACAACGTCAACGAATTGGTATAGCACGTACCATTGCTTTAAAGCCAAAATTAATTATTTGTGATGAGTCTGTTTCTGCTTTAGATGTATCAGTACAGGCACAGGTTTTAAATTTATTAAATCAATTAAAAGCAGCGTTTAACTTTACCTATATCTTTATTTCTCATGATTTATCGGTAGTAAAATACATGGCCGACCAATTAGTAGTGATGAATAAAGGTAAACTTGAAGAAATTGCAGATGCTGATGAAATTTACAACAATCCAAAAACCGAATATACCAAAACATTAATATCAGCAATACCAGAAGGTTTGTAACTTTTTTCAATGCTTTATTAATGGTATATTGCACCGTTAAAAAACGAAAAGAAAAACATGAAGATAATCGTTCCAATGGCAGGAATCGGGTCTCGTTTAAGACCTCATACACTTACAACTCCAAAACCGTTAACCGTTATAGCTGGTAAACCAATTGTACAACGTTTGGTTGAAGATATAACTTCGGTTGTAAACCAACCAATAGAAGAAATTGCCTTTATAATTGGTACAGCTGCTAAAGGTTTTCCTACGGATACTAAAGATAAATTAATAGCAATTGCCGAAAGTTTAGGCGCTAAAGGATCAGTATATGTACAAGAAGAAGCGTTAGGAACTGCGCATGCTATTTATTGCGCTAAAAAATCATTAAACGGCTCGTGCGTTGTGGCTTTTGCAGACACTTTATTTAAAGCTGATTTTACGTTAGATGCTAACGCAGATGGTGCTATTTGGGTAAAGCAAGTAGCAGACCCAAGTGCTTTTGGTGTGGTGAAATTAAAAGACGGATTCATTACTGATTTTGTTGAAAAACCGAAAGAGTTTGTTTCTGATCTAGCAATTATTGGAATTTACTACTTTAAAGATGGTGATAAGCTTCGTGAAGAAATAAAGCATTTAATTGATAATGATATTCGCCCTTCAGGTGAATTTCAATTAACAGAGGTTTTAGAGTCTTTAAAACAACAAGGTGCAAAATTTATACCTGGTAAAGTAGATGCTTGGATGGATTGTGGTAAAAAAGATCCAACGGTTGATACCAATAAGCAAGTTTTAGGTTTTGAGCAAGCTGATGGCAACAATTTAGTTGCTAACGACGTTGTATTAGAAAACTCAGAAATAATACAACCTTGTTTTGTAGGTAAAAATGTGGTTTTAAAAAACACAAAAATTGGACCTTTTGTTTCAATTGGTGAAAATAGTGTTGTTGAAAACTCAACAATTGTAAACTCATTAATTCAAACAAACGTTCATATATCTAACGCAAAATTAGATAATGCAATGATTGGTAATCATGCAAAATACAATGCTAATTATACATCGGTCAGTATAGGTGATTATACAGAACTTACATAGTAAAACAATCCATAAAAAATCAAGAATTAAGATGTTTTTATCTTTTTTCTTGATTTTTTACGCCTTTATATGTTATTCACAAGACAGTATTCCTGGTGTTATAGCTATTAACGAAAAAAACAATATCGATTTTCAAGAAAACTTTTTTAAAGCGCTTTCACAAAAAGCTGTTTTCAATCACAAAAAAGCCATTGAATATTTAAACAACTGCAATGAAATAACACCTGATGATACGGCTGTTTTATTTGAACTTTCTAAAAATTATTTAAAATTAGGTAGAAATATTGAAGCTTTAGAATACATCGATTTATCTTTAAATATAGAGGAAGGTAATCTTTGGATGCTTGAACATAAGGTTGCTATTTTACGAAGAACTGCAGATTTTAAGCAAGCCGTAACAGTTCAAAAACAACTTGCAAAAAAACATCCGAAGAAAAAAAGAGTACTTGTCTATTTGCATCTTCAAAATCGTGATGTAGCTTCAGCTAAAAAAGTCTTATCAGAACTAAGAAACGAAAAATTATTAGATTCAAGACTTCGAAGAATTGAAGAAAGATTGAATAATCAAACAATCAATAAAGTTAAAAAAACACCTAAAAACATTGTAAACGCAGATTTACGTGTAATTTTTGAAAAAGAAAAAACATTTGCAAACTTAAAACCTTTATTAAATAAGTTACATATAAATACTCATACTGATTTATTAAAATATAGTGAGCAAGGTTTAACCTTATTTCCGGCACAGCCTTTTGTCTATTTAATGAACGGTAAAGCACTTAACAATAATCATCAATATAAGAAAGCGCTACAAAGTTTACAAAACGGCATTGATTTTGTAATTGATAACACTAAAATTGAAGCACAATTTTATTTTGAAATGGCAAAAGCTTATCAAAAATTAAATGATACTAAAAAAGCTTCATTTTTTAAAAATAAAGCCGAAAAAACGCTAAAATAGTTTTCCTTTTATAAATTTTATGAAATACGTTACCCTACTTATTGTTTTATTTTTAAGTTTTTCTTCGTGTAAGTCGAGTAAAAACATAGCAAATAAACCAACCATAATTAAAGAAATGTCTGCTCGTAGAGTAGCAAAAAAACATACTAATGCTAATTTTGATGAGAAAACCGTAGATGCTCGTTTAAAAGTAAACTATAAAAGTAATAAAGAAAAAGTAGGCTTTAAAATACGAATGAAAATTAAAAAAGATGAAGTAATTTGGCTTAAAGGAACCAAATATATAACTGTTTTTAAAGCCAAAATTACGCCTACAAAAGTGCAATTCTATTCGCCTTTTTATAAAAACTATTTTGATGGCGATTTTTCAATGCTCAAAAAATTATTAGGTACCGATATTAATTTCAAGCAACTACAAAATATGTTGTTAGGAGAATCGTTATTTAATGTAAGACAAAAAAGACATGCTGTAACAATTACAGATAAATCGTATCAACTTACCCCAAAAAAACAATCCGAATTATTTAATCTCTTTTTTTATGTAAATTCACTTCATTACAAATTAAATAAACAATCGGTTGTAAGCACAAAAAAAAATCAACGTTTAGATATAGCATACCCTAAATTTTTAAATAAAAAAGGAGTGTTATTTCCAGAAAAGATAAAAATCAACGCAAAACAAAACAATAGCTATACAAATATTGATATTTCAACTCGATCTGTTGATTTTAATACTAAGTTAAATGTTGATTTTAAAATGCCTAAAGGTTATAAAGAAATAAAATTATAATGAAAAAAACTGTTTTATATATCTCATTTTTAAGTGTTTTTTTAATAGGTTTTCCCTCTTATAGTCAAGAACGAAAAACACTAGAAAAGAAGCATCAAAAACTAAAAAATGAAATTAAACAGATTAACAATTTACTGTTTAAAACAAAAAAAGAAAAAGGGAATGCTTTAGATGATTTAAAGGACTTAAGTCAAAAAATTAATACTAGAGAACGTTTAATAAAAGTTATTGAGTTAGAATCACAAAAACTATCAAAAGAAATAACATTAAACGAAAAACAACTTTCCACATATAATGAGCAGTTAAAAAAATTAAAAAAAGAGTATGCTGATATGGTTGTAAAAACCCATAAAAGTAAATCGCAACAAAGTAAAACCATGTTTTTACTCTCTTCTGAAAGTTTTTACCAAGCTTATAAGCGATTAAAATACATGCAACAATACAATGATTACCGAAAAAAACAAGGTGAAGATATCATTGTAAAAGCAAATGAAATTAAACATTTTAATGATTCTTTAATACAAAAGAAAAAAGACAAAGAATTATTAATTATTGCTAAAAAATCACAAAAAGAAGAAATAGAATCTGATAAAAAATCGCAAGAAAAATTAGTTTCTAAAATTAAAAAAGAAGAAAGTAAATACAAGCGAAATTTACAGAAGAAAATCAAAGAAGAAAAACGAATAACAGCTCGTATAGATCGTTTAATTAGAGAAGCAATTGCAAAGGCTAATAAAGGAAAAAAGAAACCTAAAAAAGGTGGGACAGGATTTGTTTTAGATGCTGCCGAAAAAAAATTACTGGCAAGATTTGAGCAAAATAAAGGAAATTTACCTTGGCCTGTTACAGGGATTATAACCAGAAGATACGGTGTGCAACCTCATCCAACATTTTCTGGTATAAAAATTAACAGTCCTGGCTTGCATATTGTTACCAAAAAAAATACAGATGCTAAAAGTATATTTAACGGTAAAGTATTAGCATTACAATCGCAATCTGGTGGTAAAAAATCAGTATTAATACAACATGGTAGTTATATATCCTCTTATAATAATCTTGAAAATGTGTATGTTAAAAAGGGTAGTATAATAAAAACAGGCGATAAAATAGGAAAGGTTTTTACCGACAAAATTTCAGGTAAAACCACGTTACTTTTTATTTTATCAAAAAATGTTACTAAGTTAAATCCAGCAACATGGATACGTACTAATTAATATAAGTGTATGAAAAATTCTACAAACTTCATTATTATTTTTGTTGCAATCATAGCTGTTTTAGTTGTTGGTAAAGGAATTTTAATACCGTTTATATTTGCCATAATTTTTTGGTTTCTAACACGTGAAATTCGTAAAACAATTTACAAAATACCGTTTGCTAAAAAATTTATTCCTAGTTGGTTAAGTAATGTTTTTGTATTTACTTTTATTGTATTGGGTTTTGGTTTTGTTTCTGAAATTATTACCAATAGTATTACAAATTTATCAACATCATACTCCAAATATGAGCCAAATATTGATGCAACTATTAAAAGTTTAGATACTTATTTTCATATTGATATCATAAAATCAGTAAAATCGGTAATTGGTGATTTTAATTACGGATCGGTTTTAGGAGATATTGCTAACGGTATTAGTAGTTTATTAGGCGATACTTTTATGATTATCATCTATGCCTTATTTATCTTCTTAGAAGAAAGTAGTTTTAAAAAGAAACTTGTTAAAGTATTTGAAAGAAAAGAAGATAAGCATACAAGTATGCAATTAATGTTAACAAAAATTGAATATTCTATTTCAAATTACTTGCGTTTAAAAACCTATGTAAGCTTACTTACAGGTGTTTTAAGTTATATTGTTTTATTAATTGTAGGCGTAGACAGCGCACCGTTTTGGGCTTTTTTAATCTTCTTATTAAACTATATACCCACCATTGGTTCGTTAATTGCTACAATTTTTCCAGCAATTTTTAGTTTGATACAATTTGGAGAGTTTACTCCCTTTTTAATAGTACTAATTGCTGTTGGTTCAGTACAAGTAATTGTAGGTAATATTATAGAGCCTAAACTATTTGGTAAGTCTTTAAATCTAAGTCCTTTAGTAACTATATTATCCTTAGCTATTTGGGGTAAGATATGGGGAGTAACAGGCATGATTTTAAGTGTGCCTATTACTGTAATTATGATTATAATTTTCTCTCAGTTTGAAAAAACAAAATCTATAGCCATATTTTTATCTGAAAATGGTGATTTAGACAAGATTTAAGCTTTTTTTAACCTAAAAACAATGCTTTTAACTCCTTAGCTTCTTTAGGGTCTAATTTACCTGCTAAAACCAAACTTAATTGTTTTCTACGTAAAGCCGCATCGTAACGTTTTTTCTCTAATTCAGTTTCTGGTTGAATTGGTGGAACCGGAACTGGTTTTCCTGTTTCATCAACAGCAACAAATGTATAAATACCTTCGTTTACTTTTGTTTTTTCACCAGATTGACGATCTTCAATCCAAACATCTACATAAATTTCCATAGATGATTTAAACGCTCTAGAAACTTTAGCTTCTAAAGTAACCACACTTCCAACAGGAACTGATTTTGTAAACGCAACGTGATTTACTGAAGCAGTAACCACAATTCGTCTAGAATGACGACGTGCTGCAATACTACAAGCTCTATCCATACGAGCTAATAATTCTCCTCCAAAAAGATTGTCTAAATAATTAGTTTCTCCTGGTAAAACAAGATCGGTAAGTACTGTTAATGATTCTTTAGGTGTTTGCGCTTTCATCAATTAATTTTTGATGCAAAGATATACATAAAGCTAAAAAAATAAGTAATTTAAAAGAATGATTATTTAACCAATAACCATGCATCTTCACTAACTGTTTTTTTAATTTCTAATAAAGATTTACGAGCTTCTTCTTTAGAATTAAAACTAGTAAATGTTACTTGTGTTAAACCAAATTTATTTTTACCTAATATTTTAGCGTCGTAACCTAACTCTTGCAATTCTTTAAGCTTGTTTTCAGCATTTTTTATTTCCTGAAAAGCACCTGCAATAATATGAAAACTCCCTTTTGATGTTTTCGTTGCGTTTAAATTGATGGTCGGTAACGGGTTATTAATAACAAAAGTTGCTGATTGAATTTGTTTTTTTTCAGCTTGTTGTTTAGCTGCTAACAAATCATTTTCAGGTTGATTTTTAATTCCATTCCAACCAGCATAGCTAATTCCTAATAAAATTGTCACTGTTGCTGCATATTTTAATAAAACAGCTGTGTTACTTTTTTCTTTAACAACTACTGGCAATGGTTTTACTGTTTGCTTAAATCTTTTTACAGATTCGCTTTCTACAGTAGCTAAACCAAAAGATGTTGTTAAAAAATTACTAGTAGTATTTGGTTCAAAAACAATTTGCTTTGCTTCATTTAAAGATAAGCTACCTACAGAGGCAACTTTAACAGCAGTATTGTTTAATTCATTTTTCCATTGAGCCACTTCATTTGCAATAAAAGTAGTTGCCTTTTCAAAAGAAATATTTTTATTTGAAGCAATATAATTTGCCAATAAACCATCATTATGCTGTAAATACGCATTAAAAGTAATTTGCTTTTTCGGCGGATAAAATGTTTGAGTAGCATCGTTCATTTTAGCGCCTATTTTATTGGTTACAAAACCACCAAAATTAGGAACAATTACGCAATCGTATCTGTATAATAAATCGTTTATATAGTTGGCTAATGTCATAATAACAAATATAGTTTTTTTACTAAGTCGTTTTAAGTTTTCATACAAATGTTATCAACAGTTTTTTTGTATATTGATAATCAAATTATTGCTGTATGAAATCTGAAAAATTAGTGGCTATTTTACGATTAAAAGCAACCAAAAACATTGGTGATATTTTAGCAAAAAAGTTAATTACTGCCACAGGAAGTGTAGAACAGGTGTTTAAAGAAAGTGCAAATACTTTGCAAAAAATAAACGGAATTGGCACGCATGTTATAAAACATTTACTGGATACAACTAACTTAAAAAGGGCAGAGGAGGAGCTAAAGTATATTCAGAAAAAAAAATTGCAGTTTTCTTATTTTTTAGAAGATGATTATCCAATTAATTTAAAAAACTGTATTGATGCCCCTATCTTATTTTTTAAAGACGGAACTATTAACCTCAACAGTCAAAAAATTATTTCTATCGTTGGTACACGAAATATTACTTCTTACGGGCGTGATTTTTGTAATCAACTTGTTGAAAACTTAGCAGCATATAATCCCATAATTATTAGTGGATTTGCCTACGGAATTGATATTTGTGCTCACAAAGCCGCTATAAAAAACAATTTGCAAACCATTGGAGTTTTAGCACATGGTTTTGAGCAAATTTATCCGAAAGTTCATAAAAAATATATTAATGATGTAAATAAAAACGGTGGATTTATTACCGAGTTTTATCATAATGAACAACCACTACGCGAAAATTTTTTAAAACGAAATCGTATTGTTGCGGGTATTTCAAAAGCAACAATCATATTAGAATCTGCCGAAAAAGGAGGCTCATTAGTAACTGCCGATATTGCTAATTCTTACAACCGAGATGTATTTGCCTTACCCGGAAAAACTACCGATATGTATAGTAAAGGCTGTAATAAACTTATTAAAAATAATCAAGCGCATTTATTAACCTCAGCTACAGATATTGTAAAAATGTTAAACTGGGATCTTAAACAACCTAAAAACCAACCTTTACAACAACAGTTATTTGTTGATTTAAATAACGTTGAACAAAAAATTTACGACTACCTACAACAAAATGGTAAACAATTACTTGATGTTATTGCACTTGATTGTGAAATTCCCACTTATAAATTAGCATCTATCTTACTTCAAATGGAACTTAAAGGCGTAGTAAAACCTTTACCTGGTAAATTGTTTGCCATTTAGTACCTTTGATGCATGGCTGAAGAAAAATTAATATCTCAAAAAAAACCTGCATATCCTGTTAATAAAAAGCTTTCGCTTTACTTAAAAAGACATAACAGAACCATTCAAATTCCTATTTTTTATGATGATTTATTGCGTTTTCAAGGATCAATAGCTGTATATGATAAAGATGATAATGATACTTTATGGGTCCGTGTTTATTACAACGAGTTTGAACGAGAAGAAATCGATTTAAGTCTTAAAAAAGTGTATAATATTTTACACTCAAACGGTTCAGACGCTAGTATAAAACACTTAAATATTGATGCTGTAGATTTTTGCACCTTTGGTAATTCACAACCTTTTAGAGTAAAAGTTCGTAATATTTTAAATGATAATTACACGTATTTTTATGTAAAAAAAACCGATGCTTCTCGTATTTACGGGTTAGAATTAGAAGATATTTTATCACCTTATAATTTAAATTTTTTGGTGCATAAAGACACCTTAATTGAAGAACATATTTCTGGAATTCCAGGAGATGTTTTTATCAAAGATTATTTGGCCGATTGTTTAGAAATTGAAAAAGCACAAATAGCTAAAGAATTTGTAAAATTTAACGAACGTTGTATGATTCGTTTGTTAGGCGACATGCGCTCGTACAATTATGTTGTAGTACCTACACACGATTTTGAAAACGTAGTGTATAAAATACGTCCGATAGATTTTGATCAACAATGTTATGAAGGAAAATTTAAGGTCTATTACCCTCAATTTTTTAAAGAAAATTTAAAAATGGTTCAATTAGTTACTAAAAAACTTGATTCTGAATCAATAGAACAGTACCAACTTGAAGAACGCTCAATTGTTGCAAAACGCATATTAGGGTCTCGTTCTCGTTTAAATAGATTACTTACTGCCATGAAATCTGATAATATTTCCATTCCTAAACATATTAAAAAATTAAAAACAGAAATTTTTGAATTTACTGGCGATATCAATTTTAGAGATAGTGATGGAATGGGAGAGGTGTTAGATAGTGCCCTTACCTTTGTTCGTAGAAATTATGAAGATGTAACCCTAAAAAGCATTATACAGCAACAACAAAAAATACATTAGGATACTCTTCAACGTACTTGTGTATGGTTTCGTTACGGAAAATTGCTGCGCTCTTTTCCGATTTTAGACCAGAGATTTTGAAAGTGCAAGGATCTTCTGCAAGAATCCCCCGTAATCAAACATATCCATTGTTGTATATAGTGCTTCATTCATACACTTTTCAGTTCAATTTTATAATTCGATTGTTGTATTATTTTTTAATAATTCCAATATCTTTTTGTTGTCAGTTATGTTATCATAAAAAATCCAATTCGACAAGGTTCCATTAGTTTTCTTGTATCTTTTTTCTAATGCTGTTGCGTTTCTGTTCATAAGTGGGTCATTGGTCAAATTGTTTTTAAATTCAGTAATTAGTTTGTCAGCATAAACATCATCTATTTCAAACCAGTTTTCAATTTCAGGCGTAGATAATGATTTCTCAAAATTTTCTAAATCAGTGCTTCTCCAATAATTTCTCAAAAATTCTACATCTATTTTTGTCGAAGATATCTTATTGATTTTTTCAATAGTTTTTTCTGCAGATTCAAGCTCATTTTGAAATCCAATTATTAATTCCTTTATTTCTTTTCTTGTTTTTTCCAATGTTTCTGGGATATTATGCACAACTACCTGCATTGACGAATAAACTCTAACAGTTTTAAATAAAATTTAATACTTCATTTAATGTTATTTTTTACTTCGGATGCTTTCAATAATTACGGTTGCGAGGATTAAACTTCCACCTACAAAAGTGTTCCACGTGGGAACTTCATTTAAAAATAAGAATGCTAAAACAATTCCGAATATTGGTTGTACGCTACTAATAATACTTGCTGTTGAAACTGAAAAAAACTGTAACGAATGTACCATTAAACTATGACCTATTGCTGTAGTTAAAAAAGCAATTAATAGTACATACGGATATTGAGTTTCTAACCCAGAAACATCCATGAAAAACAATACTGGTACTAAACAAATAGTAATTATTAAGGTTTGATAAAACATTAATAATACCCCGTTATACTGCAATACGTATTGTTTTAAAATTAAAATTCTGATAGCATAACATAGAGCAGAGAGTAGTCCAAATAATATTCCTTGAACATTTTCACTTTCTAAATTAAAATCTGGCGCTAGCATATAAATCCCTAACAAAACCATGCAGCCTAGAAGAATATATATTGGATTAAATTTTATCTTTAAAAACAATGGTTCTAAAAAAGCAATCATTACCGGAAAAGTATATAAAGACAGCATACCGATAGCTACATTAGATCGTTTTAATGCGTAGAAATAGGTAATCCAATGCAATGCCATAAAAATTGCGCTAATAATAAATGGAATCACATGTTTGGTAGATTTTAATGGAATATCAATTTTTTTTAAACGGCAAAAAGCGTATAAAAACACCATAGCAAAAGCAGAGCGAAACCATACAATAACCTCTGATGGCATAGCAATATATTTGCCCAAAACACCTGAAGTACTCACAAAAAATGTAGCTACTAATAGGCCTGATATATTTTTAAGATGGTTATTTTGCATTGGTTATTTTTTGATTCTTTTAAAATAGCTCGTAATTAACATATAAATCACACTCGGAATTCCTATCCAAATAAACTCACTCATCAATACTTTAACACCTCTTTCACCAAAAAAACGTTCAATTCCAATCGGCGATACTTTAATTGGTCGCCACGGAAAAAAATAACGACTCGTATCGAAAGGAGAAAAAAATGCAACTCCTAAACCACCAGTTGTTAAAGCATCTAAAATAGCATGTGAAGCGGTACTTATTGTAAAAAATAAAATGAGTGCTACACCTTTTTTTGTAAATATTTCTTTTCTGTAAAATATTAAGGTGATTAAAAACCCTAAAATAAACGCAAAGAAAAGTGAATGCGAAAAGCCGCGATGTCCCCAAAAACTATTGTATTTGATTCCGAAACTAAAGCCTATTACATCAGCGTCTGGTAGTATTGCACAACCAATACCTAATAAAAGGAACTTCCAATTTACAAGCGATTTAGAAAATCCTTTTCCGAGAGCAAACGATGCTAGTGCGTGACCAAATATTGATGCCATTTTATGTTTTTAAGTATCTCCTCAAGCGCAGGCGAAAGGTTAAAAATCTAATCAATATTTATTGACTCCGCTCAAAATGATATGAACCTATACTTTTTGTAATATTTTTAAAGCTGTATTTACCGAATCAATTCTAATAAATGTGATTAATAATCGTAAGCCATTTTTGGTTTTCTTCTCTTTCATAACACAACTCTTCGAGTTTTTTTGAACATACTGCAACATTTTTGTAAATGCTGGAGTTTGATAAAATCCGCTTTGTTGATCAGAAACAAAATAACCAATCATACGTTTTTGCTTTAAAATAATTTTTTCTAAACCGAGTTCCTTCGCTAACCATTTTATACGAACAGAGTCTAATAAATCTTGAACCTGAGTTGGATATTCACCAAAACGATCGGTAATTTGACTTTCAAATTCTACCAATTCTTTTTCTTCGGTTAAGGTTCCTAATTTGTTATACAAACTCAATCGTTCGGTTACTGAATTTACGTAATCATCAGGAAAAAGAATTTCAAAATCAGTATCTATTTGTACTTCTTTTACATACTCTTTTGGTTCATTTTCATCTACCGGATACAGTTCTTTAAACTCGTTTTCTTTTAATTCCTCAATAGCTTCTTGTAATATTTTCTGATAAGCATCAAATCCAATATCATTAATAAATCCGCTTTGCTCACCACCTAATAAATCACCAGCACCACGAATTTCTAAATCCTTCATGGCTATATTTAATCCGCTTCCTAAGTCAGAAAATAATACTAATGCTTCAATACGTTTACGAGCATCATCTGTCATCATATGAAATGGTGGCGTAATAAAATTACAGAATGCTTTTTTATTAGATCGACCTACACGACCACGCATTTGGTGCAGATCAGACAATCCGAAGTTATTGGCATTATTTATAAAAATAGTATTGGCATTTGGTACGTCTAAACCGCTTTCGATAATCGTGGTAGACACTAATACATCAAACTCATTGTTCATAAAACCGAGCATCAATTCCTCTAACTTTTTACCCTCCATTTGCCCATGACCGATACCTATTTTTGCCGATGGAACCAAACGTTGTAACAATCCTGCTACTTCTTTGATGTTTTCTATTCGATTATGGATAAAAAACACTTGACCACCACGAGAAATTTCATAAGAAATAGCATCACGAATCGTTTCTTCGCTAAAGCGGATTACATTGGTTTCTATCGGATGACGGTTTGGTGGCGCCGTTTTTATAACTGATAAATCACGTGCAGCCATCAAACTAAATTGTAATGTTCTTGGGATAGGAGTGGCGGTTAACGTTAAGGTATCTACATTTTCTTTGATGGTTTTCAGCTTATCTTTTACGGCAACTCCAAACTTTTGTTCTTCATCAATAATTAACAACCCTAAATCTTTAAAATTGACTTTTTTATTGGTTAATTGATGTGTTCCTATCACAATATCTACACTTCCGTTTGTAACACCTTCTAAAACACCGTTACGCTGTTTTGTGGTTCTAAAGCGGTTTAGATAATCTATGGTAACCGGAAAATCTTTTAAACGCTCAGAAAAGGTTTTAAAGTGCTGAAACGCTAAAACGGTAGTTGGCACTAAAACAGCCACTTGTTTTCCGTTATCTACCGCTTTAAAAGCGGCTCTAATAGCAACCTCTGTTTTACCAAAACCAACATCACCACACACCAAACGATCCATAGGTTGGGCTTTTTCCATATCATTTTTTACATCTTGCGTTGCTGTAAACTGATCAGGTGTATCTTCATAAATAAAACTTGCTTCTAACTCGTGCTGCATGTGCGTATCGGGTCCGAAGGCATATCCTTTTTGTAATTTTCGTTTTGCGTAAAGTTGAATTAAATTAAAGGCAATATGTTTTACTCTTGCCTTCGTTTTTTGTTTTACTTTTTTCCAAGCATCAGAGCCTAACTTATATATTTTAGGCGGTTTACCGTCTTTACCATTAAATTTTGATATTTTATGTAACGAGTGAATACTTACATATAAAATATCGCGGTCGCCGTAAATAAGTTTAATAGCTTCTTGTTTTTTGCCTTCTACATCAATTTTTTGTAAACCTGCAAACTTTCCAATTCCGTGATCAATATGGGTTACATAATCGCCAATTTCTAACTTGGTAAGCTCTTGTAATGTGATGGATTGCTTTTTCTCGTACCCATTTTTTAAGCGAAATTTATAATAACGTTCAAATATTTGATGATCGGTATAGCAAACAATTTTATTTTCTAAATCGACAAATCCTTGATATAATGGAAATACAATGGTTTCATAGGAAACATCAGCTTCATTATCATCAAAAATATCATGGAATCTTTGTGCTTGTTTATCGTTAGAGCAAAATATATAATTGGTAAATCCTTTTGTTGAAAATTCGTTAAAATTCTGAATTAATAAATCGAATTTTTTATTAAAAGAAGGCTGTGGATGGGTATTAAACTTTATTTCTGAAATATCTCTCGACTGTGTTTGAGATGACATTTCAACCAATGTAAAATCTGTTAATTGTTTTTTAATCAAACTACCATTACAAAATAATTCTGAAGGTTTTGAATGGTTAAGTTCGGTAGATAATTCATTAAATGAAAATTCGGCTTTTTTATAAAACTTATCTAAATTTTCGGTAAGAATCTCAGTATTTTTAACAAAAATGGCTGTTTTTGCTGAAATATATTTTAAAAAACTTTCTCTACTTTCTTGTAATGTTTTGTTTTCTACATTGGGCATTATAGATACTTTCTTAAGTTTTTCTTTAGAAAGTTGCGTTTCCACATCAAAAGTTCGAATACTATCTATTTCATCCCCAAAAAACTCTATTCGATATGGTTCATCATTAGAAAAAGAAAACACATCGATTATTCCACCTCGTACTGAAAATTCTCCAGGTTCTGTAACAAAGTCTACGCGATTAAAGTTATATTCAAATAATACTTCGTTTACAAAATCGGGCGATAAACTCTCTCCAACCGTAATTTTTAAGGTGTTTTTTTCGAGGTCTTTTTTAGTAACTACTTTTTCGAATAAGGCAGTAGGATAGGTAACAATTATGGCTGTTTTTTTTTGCGAATTAATTCGGTTTAAAACCTCTGATCGTAACAACACATTAGCATTATCAGTTTCCTCAATCTGATAAGGTCTTCGATAAGACCCCGGATAAAACAACACGTTTTTATCGCCTAATAATTGTTCTAAATCGTTTAAATAATATGCAGCTTCTTCCTTATCATTAAAGATTAACAAATAGGGTTTATCTGCTTTTTTAAAACTTTCAGAAATAACAAAAGACAACGAAGAACCAACCAAATTCGCTATTTGAAAATGGGGTTGTTCTTGTTGAAGTGCATCTACAATCTGCTTAACATTGCTAGATTGTTGGTAATGATTTACAATAGTTTGCTTGCTCAACCTAAAAAAATTTACGCAAATATACGAGGAATGTTTTTTGTTATAAATTAAAAATAATCTATAAACTTTATTTTTTGGATTACTTTTTTTAAAATTTGTCTTTTGTTACAGTTAAAACAGAAATATTTATTTTAAATATGTTTTAAACTAACAAAAACAATAAATAATAATTATATATCCTCTTATTATTTTATGAGCTTAAAACATATTCTTAGAGATCATTTATTATTAATAATATTTATCAATTTATAAAAAATAATAAGTAAAAATTATCTTTAATTTTTGATAGATTTCTTAACTTTAGTAAAAATTTAAACGGTACTTTTTATCGTTATTATAAAATAATTAAAATAAAAAAAATGGCAATATCAGATTTATATTCAAGTGGAAAACACAAACAAGAAATAGGACACTTTGCAAGTGTTGTAAAAATTGCAAAAACAGATGGAATAATTTCAGAAGGAGAACAACAACTATTAGACAGAGCAGCAAAGAGGTTAAACATTACTCAAACAGAATATGTTGAAATTTTAAAGAATCCTGAAAAATACCCTGTAAACTCACCTGTAAATTACGATGAACGTATTGAACGTTTGTATTTATTAACAAAGATGATTTATGCAGATAAACATGTAGATAAGGAACAAGTTACACTAATGCAAAGAATAGCCGTTGCTTTACAGTTCCCAATAGATAATGTTGAAAAAGTATGTGATGAAGCTATACATTTAGTTATGAATTTAAATGATTTAGAAGATTTTATAATTGCTATAAAAAAAGTAAACAGTATTTAAACCATTTATACTAAATTGCAATTTATTAAGTTATTATAAATAAACCTCCCTATAATTTATGAGAAATAAAATTATACTTATTACCATACTTTGCTTTTCTA
The DNA here is from genome assembly GCF_030549005.1 of Tenacibaculum soleae. NCBI lineage: Bacteria > Pseudomonadati > Bacteroidota > Flavobacteriia > Flavobacteriales > Flavobacteriaceae > Tenacibaculum > Tenacibaculum soleae. Next base: position 388,972 of record NZ_JAUOSW010000001.1, on the reverse strand, counting down.
TGCAATTGTTTTCTCAAAATTTAAACGATTCATGGCAAATAGGTGTTGGAGTAGGAATTACAAAATTTAGTGGTGATGATGTAGATTTTATTGGAGATCGCTATCAATTTCAAGTACCTGTACTTAGTTTAACCATGCCTATTGGTGAGCGTTTATCTATTGACGGTGCTATGTCTGTAAATACAATAGATGATGTTGGTTTTATAGAAAATTCTGTAAGTTATTTTTCTTTAGATGGTTCGTTACGTTATAATTTTAATCCTGTTTTTGAAAAATTTGCACCATATGCTTTTATAGGAGCAAGTGTAGTGGATTCTGAACGAAAAATGACCCCTACATTTAATATTGGAACTGGTGGAATTTATTGGCTAAATGATACAATAGGAATCAACCCACAAGTATATTACAAACATTCTTTAGATAGTTTTGAAAGTATGCGATCACATATTCAAGGAACTTTAGGTGTTGTTTTTAAATTAAACTGGAATAATACAGGAAGTATTAATAGAGGAGGTAAATCTTCATCTTCTTGCTACTACAATCAGTTTTAAACAAAATTTACTACATAAAAAATGCCGCTTTTATAAAAGCGGCATTTTTGTTTTTATGATAATTTTTCAATAGCATTATTGATTCGCAATAATGTATTTTCTTTACCAATCATTGTCATAATATCAAACAAATCGGGTCCTGCTAATTTACCTACCAAACTTAAACGTAGTGGTTGCATTACTTTACCAAAACCTATTTCTTTAGCTGTTATCCAAGCTTTTATTACTGTTTGTGCATTTTCTATTGTAAAATTATCAATAGTGGTAATTAACTTAGCTAATTCTTGCATTAACTCACCAGTAGTTTCTTTCCACTGCTTTTTTGCGGCTTTAGCATCATATTCAATAGGATTTTCGAAGAAAAAACTTGATAACTCCCAAAAATCAGCAACAAAAGTTGCACGCTCTTTAATTAATGAAACTACTTTTTCAGTAAATTCAACCTCAGTAGTGATATTTTTTTTGGTAAGAATATCAGTATATAATGCTGCTAACTCTTTATTTGATTTTTGCTGTAAATATTGTTGGTTAAACCATTTTGTTTTATCGGGACTAAATTTAGCTCCTGATTTACTAACCCTACTTAAATCAAAATCTTCAACTAACGCTTCTAAAGAAAAAATTTCTTGCTCTGTTCCAGGGTTCCATCCTAAAAATGCTAGCATATTTATAAAAGCATCTGCAAAATAACCATCTTCTTTATATCCTCTAGAAATATCGCCTGTTTGTTCATTCGTATATGCTAATGGAAATACTGGGAACCCTAGTTTATCACCATCACGTTTACTTAGTTTACCTTTACCAACTGGTTTTAAAATTAGTGGTAAATGCGCAAATTTTGGTGCTTTCCAATCAAATGCTTTGTATAATAATTCATGTAGTGGGAGCGAAGGTAACCACTCTTCACCACGAATAACATGGCTAATTTCCATTAAATGATCGTCAACAATATTTGCTAAGTGATATGTTGGCATTCCGTCAGACTTAAACAATACTTTATCATCTAATACATTCGTATCAATTTTAATTTTACCACGAATTTCATCTTCAAGTATTAAAGTTTCGTCTTGTGGTGTTTTAAAACGAACAACATATTTATTACCTGCTGCCAATTTAGCTTTAACTTCTTCAGCTGAAAGTGCCAATGAACTATTTAATTTTTCGCGATTATGCCAGTTATAAGTAAATGTTTTACCATTTTCTTCGTGATTTTTTCTGTGTGCATCTAACTCTTCAGCAGTATCAAATGCATAATATGCCCAACCTTTTTCGATTAACTCATCGGCATATTTTTTATATAATTCTTTTCTTTCTGACTGACGGTAAGGACCAAATTTTTCATTTATCCCTGGACCCTCATCAAAAGGAATATTACACCATTTTAAGGCATCAATTATATATTGTTCTGCATTAGCAACATAACGTGTTTGATCAGTATCTTCAATACGTAATACAAAAGTTCCGTTGTATTTTTTTGCGAATAAATAATTAAATAAAGCAGTTCTTACACCACCAATATGTAAAGGCCCTGTTGGGCTAGGAGCAAAGCGCACTCTTACGTTATCAGTCATTGTTATTAATTTGAAAGCCCAAATATAGTCATAAAAAAAGAGCATTTGAAAATTCAAATACCCTTTAAGTTATAAAGAAATAAAAATATTAACAACCAGCTATTTTAGGATCAACACAACAATTATAATCTGGTTCTCCAACTTCATAATTCCTTTTACACCAACCTAAATCTTTTTTTATTTGTGTTCCTCCATTAATTTTTTTTTGTTCTAATTTATTTAATACAGAGCCTAAATTTGAAATACTTTTTAACATAGTTTAAAGTTTATAGATTAATAAAGTAGCAATGTATCTAATTCAAAATACTTTTATCAAAATTTAACCGTAAAATAAGTAAGGTAAAACCATAAAAATTAAAACTTATGATATAAACCAAAACTAATTGCGGGTACTTTTGCTACATTACGTCCTGCAAAGGCACCTCCTAATGCTAAATTAGCACCAAAATTTTTATTTATTTCTCCTATAAATTTTAATCCAAATGCAGCAAAACTTTGATCATTTACATACAAACTTGTACTTAAATTTTCTTGAGGCAATGTTATATCACCATTTTTTAAAGAAGCTACACCATCTAAAAAACCAGCAATCCATAACCAATTTAGAGTTTTATAACCTATTTCACCACCTAATTTATAATTACTACTATAGTTGTTTGTACGAATATCAAAACCTGTAAATGCTTGTATGTACCATTTATTAAAACCGCGTCCTACTAAAAATAATGGGGTAAATGTCCAAGCATCATAACCGCTTCGTAAACCAGCGCTTTCTATATAGCTTCCTGTATTTGCTTCAATTGCTAACTGCCCTGATATAATCCATTTTTTGTTATAAAAATTGTGTTTAATTCCTACTTGAATATTTCCAAGCATTGTTTCAGTTGCTCTTTCAGTAACAAATGTTGGTAATTCTAATGACATATCTTCAGACAAATCACCTGATTTTAACATCTTAAAAGGCAAATTTGCAAATAAACTTGTTTTATTTGTTATTCCGTATTCACCATACAATTGTAAAGTATTATCAGTTATTTTTCTTTGTGTAGTTCGCTCTGGATTACCATAAATTTTATCATAAGATGGAACTGTTGTAAAGGAAACTTGTAAATATGATTCTTGCTTTTTCTTAGTCCACGGACTTTGAGAAAATAAATTATAAGAAATGGTTAATAGTAGTAAAGTAAATAGTTTTTTCATCTTTAAAGTAAATATAAATCAAGTTTAATATAAGTTTTAATAACTTAGTCTAGTATAAACAAAAGTTCTTACAGAAATCTTTAACTAAATTTTACTTTTAAAAATAGTACTTTTATAAATCGATATGGAAGATTTTAATAGAATAACACAGAAATTACAGCAGTTTAGTAAAAAATACTATACCAACAAACTCATAAAAGGAAGTATTTTATTTATTTCTTTAGGGCTAGTATATTTATTTTTCACCTTATTTATAGAATATTTTTTATGGTTAAAACCATTGGCTAGAACAATATTGTTTTGGCTATTTATAATTATTGAACTCCTTTTATTTATCCTTTTTATTTGTTTTCCAATTTTTAAAATTACAGGATTACAAAAAGGAATTTCTGATATAGAAGCTTCAAAAATGATTGGAAACCATTTTCCAGAAGTAAATGATAAACTTTTAAACATATTACAATTAAAGGATACTAACGAGCAATCTGATTTATTATTAGCTAGTATTAGTCAAAAAGCAGAAGAAATAAAGCCCATATCATTTAACAAGGCTATAAATTTTAGTAGTAATATTAAATACTTAAAATACGCTGCAATTCCTGTTTTTATTTGGATACTTTCGTTTATAACAGGAACAACAAAAAATTTATCTGATAGTTTTAACCGTGTTGTAAACCATTCAACAGCTTACCAAGCACCCGCACCTTTTTATTTTAACATAACTACTAAAAATTTAAAAGTTATTAGAGGAGAAGATATAACCATATATATTCAAACCACTGGTAAAATTACTCCAGAAGAAGTAAAAATTCATTTTAATAAGCAACATTATTTTTTTAACAATGAAGGTAATGGTTTATTTTCTTATACATTTATTGATGTTCAGGAGCCTATAATTTTTTATGCAAAAGCAAATAATATTACTTCGTTACAGTATAGTATTGAAGTTATAAAAACACCTGCTATTCAAAACATAGCATTAAATTTAACTTATCCTAAGTATACAAAGAAAAAAAATGAAACCATAAATAATACTGGAAATCTAAATGTTCCACAAGGAACAATTGTAAAATGGCATGTAAAAACATCTGAAACTGATACTGTTAACTTGTTATTAAATAAACTTCGTTATCATTTTAGCAAAAATAAACACAATGATTTTTATTATTCTAAGCAAATAAAAAATTCGATTAATTACCAAATAACTACAACAAACAAAAACCTACGAGACTATGAACAATTACAATTTACTATTAATGTAATTAAAGACGAACACCCTTTAATTAATGTGAGGTCTAATATTGATAGCATTTCACGTGGAAATGCTCAATTTATTGGACAAATAAGTGATGATTATGGTTTTAAAAAATTAGAGTTAGTTTATTATGATAAGAACATTATTGAAAGTAAAAATTATAAATCAATTACTATTAGCAACAACACAATTCAAAGTTTCTTCTTTGAATTTCCTAATGAATTAAACTTAACAAAAGGAATCGATTATGAACTCTATTTTCAGGTGTTTGATAACGATGCTGTAAACGGTAGTAAAAAAACAATTAGCAAAAAGTTCTCGTACAGACAAAAAACAAATAATGAAATAGAAAATGAGTTATTACAAGAGCAACAAAATTATATTCAAACGCTAGAAAACTCCTTAACAAAACAAAAAAAGAGTAAAAAAGAATTGCAAAAAATTCAGTTTAATCTTCAAAATAAAGAAAATGTTAATTGGAAGGATAAGAAAAAAATAAAAAATATAATTAAACATCAAGAGCATTACAAACAGATGATGCAACGACAAACTAAAAATTTACAGCGTAATTTTAGTGAAAAGAAAGAGAAAAACAAGAGTTTACAAGAAAAGAAACAACAATTAAAAAAGCGTATTGATGAACTTAAAAAGCTAGAAAAACAACAAAAATTATTAGATGAACTTAAAAAATTAGCTGAAAAATTAACTAGGGAAGATTTAATAAAAAAAACGAAAGAACTGGCTGAACAAAATAAACAACAAGAAAAGAGTTTAGAGCGTATTCTAGAAATGACTAAACGCTTTTATATTGAACAAAAGCTACAAAAGGCAGCTGATGACTTAAATGAACTTTCTAAAAAACAAAAAGAATTAAGTACTAAAGAAATTAATACTAAGGCGCAAGAAGAAATAAATAAAGAATTTCAGCAGATTAAAAAGGATTTAGATAACATTAAAAAAGAAAATAAGGAGTTAAAAAATCAGATGGAATTACCTGAAATGGATGCATTAGCTAAAAAGACGCAAGAACAGCTTAATACAGCTAATCAAAATATAAAAGATAAGCAACAAGGTGAAGCTAAAAAAAATCAGAAAAAGGCTTCTGAAAAAATGCAAAAAATGAGTCAGAACATGCAACAATCTATGCAGGAAATGAGCATGCAAATGGAAGAAGAAAACATGGAAGGTTTACGTCAGGTATTAGAAAACTTAATTACATTTTCTTTTGATCAAGAAGCATTAATGAATATATTTTCAAGTACTAATTCCTCACATCCTAATTTTGGTAAAAACTTACAAAAACAATATCAACTTAAAACCTACTTTGAGCATATTGATGACAGCTTATTTGTTTTATCAATAAAAAACCCAAAAATATCTTCTAAAATTCAAGATCAGTTATCATTAGCTCATTATAATTTAAATGAATCATTAGAAAATTTTGCAGATAATAAATTTACCAACGGAGTTACAAATCAACGTTATGTAATGACTGCTGCAAATACTTTAATCGATATGTTAAGTAGTACATTAGATGCTATGAAAAATCCAAAACCTGGACAAGGTAAAGGAAAAGGTAAAGGAAAATCTTTTAGCTTACCTGACATTATTCAAAAACAAAGTGACTTAATGAAAAAAATGCAACAAGGTATGCAGCAAAAAGATCAAGGAAAATCAAAAGATGGAAAAAATGGAAAAAGTGAGAAAAAGAATGGAAAAAAAGGTGAAAATGGAAATCAGAATAGTGAACAGCAGGGTGAAGGATTAGATGGAGATTTGTATCAAATTTATAAAGAACAATCTCAATTAAGGCAACAACTTGAAGATGCACTTAAAGGAAATAGAGAAGGTAATGATAAAGCTAAAAAAGCCTTAAAAGAAATGGAACAATTAGAAAATGACATTCTAGAAAAAGGTTTTACACAAAAAACTATTAACAGAATGCAACAGTTAAACCACCAATTATTAAAATTAGAAGGAGCTACATTTAAACAAAATAAGGATAATAAAAGAAAAGCAAATACCAATACAGAAGAGTACAATATTAAAAAAGCGAAAGATTTAAAGTTTAAAAAGTTGTTTTATAACCAAACAGAAATATTAAACAGAGAAGCATTACCTTTGCGCCCTAATTACAAAAAGAAGGTTCAAGAGTATTTTAATCTTCAAAACAACAATAAGTAATCAACATTATTTTATGTTATTATTAAACAATTTAAAGGATGATTGTATTTAATTACGAAACAGATTTTACTCTAAAAAACGAAGACAAAACTTTAAAATGGATTAAAACCTGTATACAAAATGAAGGTTTTGAGTTAGGTGAAATCAACTATATTTTTTGTGATGATGCTTATTTACACAAAATGAACGTAGAGTTTTTGCAACACGATACCTTAACAGATATTATTAGTTTTGATTATACTTTAGGTAAATTAGTTGGGGGAGATATTTTTATTTCAGTTGAAAGAGTAAGAGAAAATTCAAAAGAATTTAATGTGTTATTTGAAAACGAAATACATCGTGTAATTATTCATGGTATTTTACATTATATGAAATACAAAGATAAAACCGATGAAGAGAAACAAATAATGCGCGCTAAAGAAAATGATTCTTTAGAAATTTTAAATAGAAACTAAAATCGTTCCACGTGGAACAGTAGTAAAAAAATGAGTTTATTTAACACAACATACGATGTAATTGTAGTAGGAGGTGGACATGCTGGTAGCGAGGCTGCAGCAGCTAGCGCAAACATGGGTGCACACACTTTGTTAATTACTATGAACTTGCAAAACATTGCTCAAATGAGTTGTAACCCTGCAATGGGAGGAATTGCAAAAGGTCAAATAGTTCGCGAGATTGATGCTTTAGGTGGTTATAGCGCTATTGTAACAGACAAGACAGCTATACAGTTTAAAATGCTAAACAAATCGAAAGGACCTGCTATGTGGAGTCCGAGAGCACAATCTGATAGAATGCAATTTGCAGAGTGTTGGAGAACCATGTTAGAGAAAACTGATAATCTAGATTTTTATCAAGATTCTGTTAACGGATTATTGTTTGATGATGATAAAATTGTTGGAGTAAAAACAGCTTTAGGATTAGAAATAAAAGCTAAAACAGTTATTGTTACCGCGGGTACTTTTTTAAATGGATTAATTCATATCGGTGAAAAAACATTTGGTGGTGGTAGAGCAGGAGAAGGAGCTTCAACTGGAATTACGGAAGATTTAATTGAAAAAGGGTTTGAATCTGGAAGAATGAAAACCGGAACTCCACCAAGAGTTGATGGAAGATCTTTAGATTATTCTAAAATGACAGAACAACCTGGTGATGAAAATCCAGAGAAATTCTCATACTTACCAATCACCAATACATTAACAAAACAACGGTCTTGTTACTTAACATACACCAATCCTGAAGTACATGATTTACTTCGTGAAGGTTTTGATAGATCACCAATGTTTAACGGTAGAATTAAATCTACCGGACCAAGATATTGCCCTTCTGTTGAAGATAAAATTGATCGTTTTGCAGAGAAAGAAAGGCATCAAGTTTTTGTAGAACCTGAAGGATGGAATACAGTTGAAATTTACGTAAACGGATTTTCAACATCTTTACCAGAAGATGTTCAAGATAAAGCAATACGTTCTATTGCCGGATTTGAAAATGTAAAATTCTTACGTTTTGGATACGCAATTGAATATGATTATTTTCCACCAACACAATTAAAACACAACTTAGAAACTAAATTAATTGAAAACTTATTTTTTGCAGGTCAAATAAACGGAACAACTGGTTATGAAGAAGCAGCTGCGCAAGGATTAATGGCTGGGGTAAATGCTGCTTTAAAAACAAAAAATAAAGAACCATTTATCCTTAAAAGGAGTGAAGCTTATATTGGTGTTTTAATAGATGACTTAATTACCAAAGGAACAGAAGAACCATATAGAATGTTTACTTCTCGTGCTGAATACAGAACACTATTAAGACAGGATAATGCTGATTTACGTTTAACTGAAAAATCTTTTAACATCGGTTTAGCATCTAAAGAGCGTTTGGATAGAGTAGAGAATAAGAAGATTAAAACAGGAGCCTTACTTAAATTTATAGAAAATTTAAGTGTAAAACAAGAAGAGGTAAATCCTATCTTACAAAGTAAAGGCTTAAGTTTAGTAAATCAGTCTGTAAAATTATTTAAGATTGCAGCAAGACCACAGTTAACCTTTTTAGATTTTAAATCGATCAAAAAACTAGATAACTATTTAACCGAAAATAATATTGATCAAGAAATAATTGAACAAGTAGAAATTCATTTAAAATATTCAGGATATATTGAAAAGGAAAAAAACAATGCTGATAAATTAAATAGACTAGAAAATGTTCCAATTCCTTCTAAATTTGATTACAGTAAAGTAAAATCTTTATCATTTGAGGCTAGAGAAAAATTATCTAAAATACAACCAACATCTATTTCACAAGCAAGTAGAATAAGTGGAGTGTCACCAAGTGATATTTCTGTTTTACTGGTTTATATGGGCAGGTAAAATTGTATTTAGAATTAAAAAAAATAAAACGTTCCTTGTGGAGCGTTTTTTCTTTTTACGTAATATTGCAACAACAGTAAACATTGTTCCACATGGAACAATATAAAAAGAAAAAGAAATTGAACACAAAAAAAGAACTATATAAAAACTTAACTCCTTTGTTAAATTGTATTGATTATACAGTTTCTGATGAAAGCTATGAAGTAATGTATAATAAAGAATATGAAATGCTTGTTACTTCACCTGTACCTCAAAATTTAGAAGATTATTATTTAAGTGAAAATTATATATCGCACACAGATAGTAAAAAAACTATTTTTGATACTGTTTATCAACTAGTAAAAAATCATACTTTAAAGCAGAAATTAAAATTAATAAATTCATTTAATACTGAAGAGAAATCTATATTAGATGTAGGTGCAGGTACTGGTGATTTTTTAAAAGTTTGTAAAAATAATGGTTGGGAAATTAATGGAGTAGAACCAGCAAAAAAAGCAAGAGATTTTGCTTTTAATAAAAAAGTTAATTTAAAAGAAAGTATTGATGAATATAAAGGAAAACAATTTGATGTTATTTCACTTTGGCATGTTTTAGAACATGTACCTAATTTAATTGAATACATTACTGAGTTAAAAAAATTATTAAAACCAAAAGGCATTTTAATAATAGCTGTACCTAATTACAAAAGTTACGATGCAAAACATTATAAAGAATTTTGGGCAGCTTATGATGTACCGAGACATTTATGGCATTTCTCTAAAAACTCAATAAAAAAATTATTTAGTGAAGTTGAAATGCAAATAGAAAAAATACTACCAATGAAATTTGATGCGTATTATGTTTCATTATTGTCGGAAAAATATAGAACTAAAAAAACAAACCCGATACGTGCTTTTTTTATTGGTTTAACTTCAAATACAAAAGCAAAACGTTCAGGAGAGTATTCATCATTAATTTACCTTGTAAAAAATATCTAAAAGCTATTTTAAAAGTTATTAAGTATGTTTTAATTTATAAAATATACAAACACCTTACTAAAATTAAAAAACCTCTTAAATGTAATATTTAAGAGGTTTTTTAATCAGTAAAAATTATTAAAAAATAAATTAAAATAAGTTTTATTGATTTAATAAATACATACCAAAAATTGTAATAATAAAATAAACTGCTAGCGTCATAGCACCTGCATAATCTTTTGCTAATCTTTGACCAACTAAAAGAAAAATTAATGATAAGGCTGCAATTTGAGTTCCTAATAAAGCTAGGTAAGTATTTCCAGTAGTTACTAAATTAAAAATACCAATAAACATAAAAGCACCCGCAATTAATTCCATAACAAGAATAATTACTAATAAAAGTGGTACAGAGTTTTTTAATGGCGAATTTTTAAAATGCTCTTTTATAAAAGAAGCATTACCATTAAAGTCGGTTACCTTATCAATTCCAGATTGTAAAAAAGTAACTATTAAAAAAAGTAAGATTAAAATCTCGGTAGCATGCTGTTGTATAAGTTCCATATAATTGATTTTATAGCAAATATAATTTATAAATAAATAATGTAACAAAACTAAAAAAAAACGTCCTATATATATCTATTATAAATAGTATCTTTATCTATAAATTACTAACTCAAAAAAACTAAATTATGCCAATCTATTTGTATCCCGTTATTTTTTTCGGAATCATTATTTTCTTTTCATCATTTTTTACAGTAAAACAACAAACCGCAGCTATTATACAGCGATTTGGTAAGTTTCATAGTATTCGTCAATCAGGATTACATTTAAAAATTCCTTTAGTAGACAGGATTGCAGGTAAGTTGAGTTTAAAAATTCAACAATTAGATGTAATAATTGAAACGAAAACGTTGGATGATGTATTTGTTAAATTAAAAGTATCCGTTCAATATAAAGTTATTAAAGACAAAGTCTATGATTCGTTTTATAAGCTAGATTATCCACATGATCAAATTACATCTTATGTTTTTGATGTTGTGCGTGCAGAAGTACCTAAAATGAGGTTAGATGATGTATTTGTTAAAAAAGATGATATTGCTATTGCTGTAAAATCTGAGTTAAACGAAGCAATGATGACTTATGGTTATGATATTATTAAAACGCTGGTTACTGACATTGACCCAGATGCTCAAGTAAAAGAGGCTATGAATCGTATTAATGCTGCAGATAGAGAGAAAACTGCTGCACAATATGAAGGAGATGCACAACGTATTTTAATTGTTGAACGTGCTAAGGCAGAAGCTGAAAGTAAGCGTTTACAAGGACAAGGTATTGCTGACCAACGACGCGAAATTGCTCGAGGTTTAGAGGAATCTGTAGAAGTTTTAAACAGAGCTGGTATTAATTCACAAGAAGCATCAGCTTTAATTGTAATTACACAACATTATGATACCTTACAATCAATAGGTGCAGATACTAACAGTAACTTAATTTTGTTACCAAATAACCCAAATGCGGCTAGTTCTATGTTAAATGATATGGTTGCTAGTTTTGCAGCTACAAATCAAATAGGGGAGAGTATGAAGGAAAGTAAACAGCTTAAAAAAGAAGAATAACTATGATAATATCTACAACACATACCATAGAAAATAAATCAGCTAAAGAATATTTAGGAATTGTTAGTGGTGAAACCATTATTGGTGCTAATATATTTAAAGACTTTTTTGCTGGAATAAGAGATATTGTAGGCGGACGTTCAGGTTCTTATGAAAAGGTTTTACGCGAAGCAAAAGATACATCTTTAAGAGAAATGCAAGAACGCGCTAAACAATTAGGTGCTGACGCAATTGTAGGTGTAGATTTAGATTATGAAACCGTAGGTAAAAATGGTGGTATGTTAATGGTTACAGCCTCTGGTACTGCTATAAAATTTTAAAAACGAAAAACCGAAACTAATTATAGTTTCGGTTTTTTTATTATGTAAGTGAAAAGTTAATTATTTGGTTTCTTCTACTTTACTATTTTCTTCATTTTCATCATCTTTAGTAGCAGTTTTAAACTCTTTAATACCTGTACCTAAGCCTTTCATTAATTCTGGAATTTTCTTTCCTCCAAACATTAATAATACCAATGCAACAACTATAGCTATTTGCCATGGTCCTATCATTCCTAAAAATATACTATGTGAAATCATTTTTAATAAAATTTTACATTACAAAGATACAAAATTAACTTCGGTGTTCTATTACGCCACCGATTACTTTTTTATTTTTAAAAACTTCAGGTTTTCCTTTGTAAAAAATAGATCCTCCGAAAGAAACTTTAGCGTCTAGTGTTTCACCTGCTTGTACTTCTACTTTAGAACCAGAACCAGCACGTACATGATTTAAATCACTTACCATTAATTTATAACCATGATACATACCACCTAAATCAGCATTTACATTTTGATTTTTTGTGGTACCAGAAAGCTTAATAACGGCCCCTGATGAACTTTTAACCTTTAAATGCTTAACATCAACTACCATGTTAATAAAAGCTCCCTCTTGAGCTTTAATTTCAATTTGAGTCTGTTTAATACCTTTACCTGTAATAGTAGCACCTTCATTTGCATCAATTATTTTTAATATTGTTGCATAATTCAGTTTTACTTTTACTTTTCCATCGGCAGTAGTTTCAGGAAATTTTAATGATATTTTTAAAGTATTATTTTTATTTTTTATTGTTACTTTTTCAGCTTTTTCACCAGTAACAGTAATTTTATTTTCTGTAGATTTTATCAACTCTACATCAATTCCGTTATACACTTTTATTGTAGAAAATTCTCCTAAACTTTTTGTAATTGTTGTTTGTGCTGATGCTAAAACGGACATCAAAAACAAACATAAAAGGGTTATTTTTTTCATTTTAATTGTTGTTAATTATGGGGTATACTCAATAATTATACCAATAGTATAAAGACAAATATTAAAATTTATTGTGACAAAAAAGATATATTAATGCGAAATTAAATGAAAATCTAAATGTTTACGTTCTAAATCTGTATTTTTAACTTTAACAACCACTTCATCACCTAACTGAATTACATTGTGTGAAGATTGACCAACAATGGCGTATTGTTTTTCATCAAAAATGTAATAATCATCTTTTATATCTCTGATACGAACCATTCCTTCACATTTATTTGAAGAAATTTCTACATAAATACCCCATTCAGTAACTCCTGAAATAACACCAACAAATTCTTCATCTTGGTGATCTTTCATATATTTAATCTGCATATATTTAATGCTAGATCGTTCGGCTTTAGCAGCTAATTCTTCTCTTTGTGATGAATGTTTACATTTAACTTCATAATCATCTGCTTTTGGTGAAGTTCCACCGTCTAAATAATGTTGTAATAAACGATGCGTCATTACATCGGGATAACGACGAATTGGCGATGTAAAATGACTATAATAATCAAAAGCTAATCCGTAATGCCCAATATTTTGAGTAGTATAAGCTGCTTTACTCATCGATCGGATTGCTAAAGTTTCAACCATATTAGCTTCACCTTTTCCATGAACGTCACTTAATAATTTATTTAAAGATTGTGATGTTTTTTCCTTGGTTTCTGTATTAATTTTATATCCAAATTTATTGATAATGTTTTGTAATGAAGCTAATTTATCAATATTTGGTTCATCATGTGTACGATAAATAAAAGTATTTTTAGTTTCTTTTCCTTTAGAAAAACCGATAAATTCTGCTACTTTTCTATTAGCTAATAGCATAAACTCTTCAATAAGTTTATTAGCATCTTTAGATTCTTTAAAGAAAACTCCCACAGGATTTGCTTCTTCATCTAAATTGAATTTAACTTCAACTCTATCAAATGAAATTGCACCAGCTTTCATACGTTTTTTACGTAGTTTTTTTGCTAATTCATCTAATTTTAAAGTGGCTTCTACAATTTTTGGAGTTACTTGATATTCTTTATCTATAATTGAAACATCAAGTGGCATTGTATAAGGTTGAATATCATCAGAAAGTGTACAATTTTCTATAATAGATTGTGCCTCTTCATACGCAAATCGTTGATCTGAATAGGTTACAGTTCTACCAAACCATTGCTTAATAATTTGTGCTTTTTCATTGATTTCAAATACTGCCGAAAATGTTAATTTTTCTTCATTTGGTCGTAATGAACAAACACCGTTACTAAGCATTTCTGGTAACATAGGTACCACTCTATCAACTAAATAAACTGATGTTGCTCTCTCATAAGCCTCATCATCTAAAATAGTTTTTGGTTGTAAATAATGAGAAACATCGGCAATATGAATACCTATTTCGTAATTTCCATTTTCTAATTTGGTAAACGATAATGCATCATCAAAATCTTTAGCATCTTTAGGATCAATGGTAAAGGTTAAATCGTTACGCATATCTCTTCGTTTCGCAATTTCTGTTTCAGTAATTTCAATTGGTAAACTTTCCGCTTCTTTTTCTACTTCTGATGGAAATTCATAAGGCAATCCGTATTCTAATAAAATAGAATGAATTTCTGTTTCATGCTCGCCTGGTTTACCTAAAACTTGGGTTATTTTACCAAACGGGTTTTTAGAATTATCAGGCCAATCTGTCATTGTTGCAACCACTTTATCACCATGTTCTGCTCCATTTATTTTATTTTGAGAAATAAATAAATCAGCATACATTTTTTGATTATCTGGTATTACAAAACCAAAAGTTTTATTCATTTGTAAAACACCAACAAATTCTGTTTTATGGCGTTCTATGATTTCAACAACTTCAGCTTCTAATTTATTTGAACGTCGTTTTTTATAAACAAACGCCTTTACGGTATCTTGATGTAATCCTTTTCCTAAATTTATTGAAGGTATAAAAATATCATTTTCAAAATCATCACACATAAAATATCCGTTTCCATTAGATGTTACATCTAACGTACCAATATGATATTTACGATCTTCGTTTATTTGATATTTACCTCTATCAATTTCTTTAATTTTTTTGGTAGCTGTTAATTCAGTTAATTTTTTTAATACTTGCGTTTTTCCGTCTGTATCAGAAATTTTCATTTTACTAGCAATTTGCTTGTAATTATAGGTTTTTGAAGTATCTTCTTTAAGTATTTTAAATATATTTCGGGTTAAATCTTTAATTACTTTCCCCTTTTTTTTGTAGATTTTTTTCTTTCTAGTCATTAATCTTTCTTCTTTTTATAATTGTTACCAATTTACAAATAAATACACAGCTTTGTTTATTAAATAAGTGTTATCAATCTATTTTGTATTTTGGCGTTATTATACATTATTATTTATGATACATTCTTGGTTTGTAATTGCTAATCCAGTTTCTGGAAATAAAAAACTTTCTAAAAAATGGAAAGAAATTGAGCAATTATTAAACGAAAAAAATATCGATTTTTTTGTTGCTTTTACAACACATTCTAAACATGAAATTGAATTGGTACACACAGCTATTCAACAAGGGTATAGAAATATAATTTCCGTTGGCGGAGATGGTACACTACATCATGTAGTAAACGGAATTATGACGCAAAGATATGTAAAAACTTCTGATATTACCGTAGGTGTAATTCCTTTAGGTACCGGAAACGATTGGATTAAGACTTATAATATGCCAAATAATGTAGCTAATTCGATAAATTTAATTCATCATAAAAAAACAATTTTACAAGATATTGGGTATTTACAATTAACAAATACTAGTGCTTTTTTTAATAATGTTGCCGGTATTGGTTATGATGGCTATGTTGTTAACAAACTAAATAAATTAAAATGTTTTGGGCCAATAGCTTATCTTTTAAGTGGTATTGCTGGATTATTATTATATAAAAAAACAATTTTTACTATTGAGGTAAATAATCTATCTATAGAAACAAAATGTTTAATGACACTTTTTGGTATTTGTAAATATTCAGCTGGTGGTATGCAATTAACTGATTATAAAGATACTACAGATGGTTTATTTGATATTACAATAGCTAAAAATTTAGCATTAATTGATTTGATTCGTAATATAAAAAAGCTATATAATGGCTTAATAATTAATCATAAAAAAGTAGAAACACATCTTTCAAACACTTTGTTAATAACTCCTAAATACGCTAAAATTCAACCATTTATACAAGCTGATGGCGAATTAATTGGTACCGGAAAAGTAACAGCATCAATAATTCATAAAGCTTTACGGTTTGTAATTCCTTAAAAAGTTAAAAAAATCTTAATAAAATTGTAACATTTTTTAAAATTTTACGTCTTTATAAGTATACAAGTCGTTTTTAATGAAAAACTTACATAAAATAATAGGATTATTTATTTTTATATTTATTACAGGTATTATTGTTACTGTAATAAGTATTAATACGACTTTAAATAAAAAAACGCCTACCAATTTAGTTAAAACTAAAGACTCCGTTTATCTTCTAAAAAAAGGAAAAAGAAACGCTTAAACACTATTAGTATCTTTTATACTTACTTATCAACATCACTAGTTTTATATATACTTTATTAAGAATTTTATATTTTAAAAATATTCTTAATTAGTAAAATATATATTCATTTTAAAATTTCAATTTTCTAAAAACTGTTATTAACATATAATATTATTTATATAAAAGATTTTTAAAATTTAAAAAAAGAAATGATTGTTATTATAGTGTGTTAATATGTAGCATAACTTAGTGTTTAAATTTTTGTCAATATCACTTATTAAATAAAATAAACATGTTATTAGTTAATTAAAAACTTTAAAATCAACTATAAAACAGAGTTATTAACAATAGTTATAAACAATAATTCACTTAATTTTATGAATAGTTAATTGATTTTATATTGTAAACAACAGGTTAATTTTATGTTGATAAATGTTTATTAGAAACTCATAAAAAAAGTTGTGTATGTAATACTTGTTCTTGTATTGTAAAAAAAACGTAAATAATCAAATAAACTTTTTAAAATCTTCTAGTAGTTCTTAACAATTAACTAATATCATTTAAGTACTTAATTTTTAAAGGCTTATTAAGAATACTAAAAAAAGCATTGTTAATTACTGTTGATAACCGTTAATAACTGTATTTTTGTAGTACACAACTAAATTAAAATCAACAAATTATGACAATTGCCATCGGAAATGACCATGCAGGTACCGAATATAAATTTGAAATTATTACTCTTTTAGAAGAATTAGGCCATAAAGTAATTAATTTTGGAACTAATGATACTAGTAGTATGGATTATCCTGATGCCATACATCCAACTGCCGAAGCTGTAGAAACCGAACAAGCTCAAATGGGAATTATTTTATGCGGTAGCGGTAACGGAGCTCAAATGACTGCTAATAAACACCAAGGAGTGCGTGCTGCTTTATGTTGGAATAATGAATTGGTACAATTAACCCGCCAACATAATAATGCAAATATTTTAACTATTCCGGCTCGTTTTGTATCATTACAACAAGCATTAGGTTTTGTAAAATTATTTTTAGCAACAGAGTTTGAAGGAGGTCGTCATGCAAATAGAGTTAATAAAATAGCGTGTAATTGCTAATGATATTTAAAATAAAAACATTTAAAGAATTAACAACTTCAGAACTGTATGAAATACTTCAATTACGTTCTGAAGTTTTTGTTGTTGAGCAAGATTGTGTATATCAAGATATTGATTTTAAAGATCAAAAAGCATTACATGTTTTAGGTTTTAAAGATGATAAAATAATAGCGTACACTCGTTTGTTTGATAGTAAGCAATATTTTGATACGCCTAGTATTGGTAGGGTAGTTGTAAAAAATAGTGAACGTAAATTTGGTTATGGACACGATTTAATAAAAGCATCTATACAAGGAATTGTTGATAATTATAGCGAAAATAAAATTACAATTTCGGCACAAACCTATTTACAAAAATTTTATGAATCTCACGGATTTAAGCAAGTAGGAGAAGGGTATTTAGAAGATAATATTCCGCATATTAAGATGGTTAGAGCATAGTTATTTCTTTTTCTCTTTTTTATTTATTTTATATAACAAGTATCCAAATCCTACTATAAAATGTAAGATTATTATAGCTGCAATTATATAAATAAAAGTATTTGAATTATCTCTCATACAGTAAAATTAATCAAAAGAAAATTTTTAAAAAGTAACATAGGTTACAGTAGTTTTTCTACTTCAATAACGTCACCAGAATCCATTTTACCTAATAAAATATTTCCTACACGAACACGTACTAAACGTAGCGTAGGGCAATCAACAGCCGATGTCATTTTACGAACCTGTCTAAATTTACCTTCGGTTAAAGTAACAGAAATCCAACTCGTAGGTCCATGACGGTCGTCCCGTATTTTTTTAGAGCGTTCTGGAAAATCAGGAATATCAATTAATCGAACTTTACAAGGTTTGGTTTGGTATTTTTTACCATCAAAACCAATTTCAACACCTTTTTGTAATTGTTCAATTTTTTCTTGGGTTATTAGCCCGTTAACTTGTACATAATATTCTTTTTCTACCTTACCCCTGGTGGTAATAAAATCACTTACTTTTCCATCGGTAGTTAATAACAATAAACCTTCCGATTTTACATCTAATCTACCTACAGCCATGGTTCCTTCAGGAAAATCATGTAATTCGCCTAACATTTTATGTTTACCACCTTTTTTTTGATTGGTAATAAATTGTGATAAAAAACCAAATGGTTTGTAAATTATAAAGTGCCTATGTTCCATGTTTTTATAAACTACTAATGGTTACCGAAAATAATTCCTTACCAGTACTTATTCTCATATTTTTTTCTGAATATTTTTGAGTTTTTAACAGTGGATATTGAGTTATAGGCTCAATACAAAGCATGTTATTAACTTCGGTCCATAACATAAAATTATTAAAGTTTTTAGTATTAATTTTTAAGCTAGGAGTATTATTTTTAATTAAAATAATTTCATCAATATTTAAAACTTTGTAAGCCGCTGAACCTACATTTAAAATTGAATTTAAAGTAATTTTTTCCTCTTCTGTTTTTATAATTTCTGTACCTAAACCCGATAATTTAAAACTCGGATGGTACCCAAACATATAAGGCATTCCTTTATCAGAGGTAATTTCAAAATCTATTTTTATGGATGTATCTGTTAATGAAATTATTTTTCTGAAAGTAAAATCATAAGGCCAAAACAAAAATTCTTGAGTTGATTTATGCGAAAATTTAGCATTTTTAACCAAGGTATTTTTTACATATTTTTTTTCAAAAATTACCGTTGTATTATTTTTAGAAATTAATTGATAACTAAGCTCTCTTAATAATCCATGTTGATCTTGTTTGGCAATACCGTTTGTAGTATTAATAGTATAATCATTATTTTTTGTAGGCCCAATAATAGGAAACATTTCAGTATCAGAAGCATTCCAACCAGGAGCCTCTTTACTATGCATAAATTCTTTATTATTAACAATAAAGCTAACAAGCTCACCATTATTTATAGTAGCTAAACTTAGGGTATTTTTTAAAATAACAATCGCACTCATTTTTTTAAATTTAAATGAAAACAATAATACAAATATTGTAACATAAAAGGTAGTAAAATAAAAGTAGTTTTTCATAACTTAGCTGCTCTTATTTTTAATATAATTAGCACGATTTATGGCAGCAGATAAAGAAAAAGAAGCAAAACTAAAAGCGCTGAAACTTACACTTGATAAGTTAGATAAAACTTATGGTAAGGGAACAGTTATGAAACTGGGTGACAGTCAAGTAGAAGATATAGATGCAATTTCATCAGGATCTTTAGGATTAGATTTAGCTTTAGGAGTAGGAGGATATCCTCGTGGAAGAGTTATTGAAATATACGGACCAGAATCATCAGGTAAAACAACCTTAACAATACATGCAATTGCCGAAGCTCAAAAAGCAGGAGGTATAGCTGCTTTTATTGATGCAGAACACGCTTTTGATCGTTTTTATGCAGAAAGTTTAGGAGTTGATACTGATAATTTAATTATTTCACAACCAGATCATGGTGAGCAAGCCCTAGAAATTGCTGATAATTTAATTAGATCAGGTGCTGTTGATATTGTAGTAGTCGATTCGGTTGCTGCTTTAACACCAAAATCTGAGATTGAAGGTGAAATGGGAGATTCTAAAATGGGATTACATGCCCGTTTAATGTCGCAAGCCTTACGTAAATTAACAGGTACTATTAGTAAAACAAAATGTACTGTTATATTTATTAACCAATTACGTGAAAAAATTGGGGTAATGTTTGGTAACCCAGAAACTACAACGGGTGGTAATGCATTAAAATTTTATGCTTCTGTTCGTTTAGATATTCGTCGTAGAACACAAATAAAAGATGGCGACAGAGTTATTGGTAACAGTACCAAAGTAAAAGTGGTAAAAAATAAAGTAGCACCACCTTTTCAAATTGCAGAATTTGACATTATGTATGGTAAAGGAATATCAAAAGTTGGTGAAGTTTTAGATATTGGTGTAGAATACGGAATTATAAAGAAAAGTGGTTCATGGTTTAGCTATGGAGATACAAAATTAGGGCAAGGTAGAGATGCCGTTAAAAACTTAATTAAAGATAATCCTGAATTAATGGAAGAACTTGAAGGTAAAATAAAAGATGCTATTGAAAATCAAGAATAAGTTTTAAATTAAAAGGTTTATTTATTAAAAAAGCTGTTGAGAAATCAACAGCTTTTTGTTTAGTATATTAGTATAAATTTAGATTTTAAAAGAATGATTTACATTTCAGAAAACATACATTTAAAAGAAATTTTGAATACAGATTCAGAGATTTTTTTCAGATTAATGAAAGAAATTTATCCACCAGCTTATAGTCATTTTTGGAAAGATGGAGGAGCTTGGTACGTAAATACGCAATACTCAAAAGAAAAATTTAATAATGAACTTTTAGATAAAAAATCTGAAAATTATTTTGTGATTTTTAATAATGAAATAATAGGTAATTTTAGAATTATTTGGGAAGAAAAACTAGGAGATTTTAACACCAAAAAATGCGTAAAATTACACCGTATTTATTTACATAAAAAAACACAAGGCAACGGAATCGGTAAAAAATTATTAAGTTGGTTAGAAAATCAAGCTATTAAAAAACAATATAAAATAGTTTGGTTAGATGCGATGGATGCGCAACCACAAGCTTTTGAATTTTATAAAAAATTCGAATACCAATATTATTCACATTGTTTTTTAGATTTTGAACTATTATATGATCAGGTTCGTAAAATGAGTCAACTTTATAAAAAAATAACTTAAACTCCCGTACTACCAAAACCACCTGTACCACGTGCAGTTTCATTTAAAACAGTAACTTCTTGCCAGTTTACACGTTCGTGTTTTGCAATAACTAATTGTGCAATACGCTCACCATCATTTATTATAAAAACTTCATTAGATAAGTTTACCAAAATTACACCAATTTCACCACGATAATCAGCATCCACAGTTCCAGGAGCATTTAAAACAGTAATTCCTTTTTTAGCTGCCAATCCGCTTCGCGGACGCACTTGTGCCTCAAATCCAACAGGTAAAGCGATAAATAAACCAGTTTTTATAATAGTTCTTTCTAAAGGTTTTAGTGTAATTGCTTCTTCAATATTTGCACGTAAATCCATTCCGGCAGAAGCTTCAGTTTCATAAGTAGGAGTTTGATGATTTGATTTGTTGATTATTTGTACGTTCATGCGATTTAATTTTTTTAATATTCAAATATAATACCCTTAAGGTTTAGATAGTAGTATATAGTTTTATTAATTTTGTGTAACAAACAAACTACGATATGAGTAAGCAAACTAAAATAGCAGTTTTAGGTGGCGGAAGTTGGGCTACTGCCATTGTAAAAATGTTATCTGAAAATTTAGACACTATTGGATGGTATATGCGAAGTATATATGCTATTGAACATATAAAACGTAATAAGCATAACCCTAGTTATTTAAGCTCTGCAGAATTACATCCAGAACAATTAGATTTATCAGAGGATATGAATTATATCGTTAAAAATTACGATATATTAATTTTTGCAATTCCTTCTGCTTTTGTAAATACTGAACTCGAAAAATTAACTGCATCATTAAAAAATAAAATAATTTTTTCAGCAATTAAAGGAATTGTACCTGAAACAGGATTGATTGTTGGCGAACATTTTCATCAAAAATATAATATACCTTTTAATAATATTGGGGTAATTACTGGGCCTTGTCATGCAGAAGAGGTTGCAATGGAACGTTTATCGTATTTAACTTTAGCTTGTCAAGATCAAGGAAAAGCAACCGATTTAAGTAAGTACATTTCGGGGCGTTATATAAAAACTAAAATATCTGATGATATTATTGGTACCGAATATGCAGCTATGTTAAAAAATATTTATGCTATTGCAGCTGGTATTGCTCATGGTTTAGGATATGGTGATAATTTTCAGGCAGTATTAATGAGTAACGGTATAAGAGAGATGAAACGTTTTATTAAAAAGGTACATAAAATGAAACGTAATATTAATAACTCAGCTTATTTAGGTGATTTATTAGTTACCGGATATTCAGTTTTTAGTAGAAATAGAATGTTTGGTAATATGATTGGTAAAGGCTACACTGTAAAATCGGCAATGTTAGAAATGAGTATGGTTGCTGAAGGGTATTATGCTACTAAGAGTGCTTTTGAAATCAATCAAAAAAATGGCGCAAAAACCCCTATAATTGATGCTGTGTACAATGTGTTATACGGTAAAAAAGAAGCGAAAGATGAGTTTTTAAAGTTAACAAATAGATTAGATTAGTTGTTTGCATTTGTACAAATAATCCTTCTTAATAAAAAGAAGTTGACCCATCAATCGCTTCTGTAATTTAGTTGTGTAGGTTTTGTATAAGAAACAAATTTAATTTAAAATTCTGATTAACAAATATTTTTGTAGTATTTATTACAAATATTTAAAAATAGATTAATTTTACTGTTAGTTATATTTTAATTATTTTTGTTTAAAATTAAACAAATAAATGAAAACAATTCAAGAAGCCGTAGAAATTACAATAAGAAAAACTCCTTTTATTGAAGAGGCTTTAAATGAAAAGTTAATCAATGTATCTTCGTTAGCAAGAGTTGTACTACCAGAAGTATCTAAATTACTTAAAAAGGATGTAAAGGTTGGTGCAGTTATGATGGCTATAAATAGATTATCACCTGCAAATGAACTTCGTGTTCGAAAAAATATTAAAAAATTAGCACTCGATTTAGGAGACGTTATTGTTCGATCTGATTTATGTGATTTTACCTTTAAAAATACGCCATCATTATTAAAAGAAATTGCTAAAATTTTAAGTAAATCAGCTGATAGTAATGATTACTTTTTAACGGTTTCTCAAGGAATTTTCGAAACAAATATTGTTACCAGTAAAAATTTACAACATTATGTAGAAGAAATTTTTAAAAGTGAAACATTAATAAATAATGTTAATGATTTAGCTTCTATAACCATTAAACTTCCTAAGGATAACTTAGAACAGTCAGGGATTTATTACTTTATTTTAAAGCAATTTGCTTGGGCAAATATTGCTGTACAAGAAGTAATTTCTACAACTCATGAAATGACGATTGTTGTAAAAGA
Organism: Tenacibaculum soleae; assembly: GCF_030549005.1. Lineage (NCBI taxonomy): Bacteria > Pseudomonadati > Bacteroidota > Flavobacteriia > Flavobacteriales > Flavobacteriaceae > Tenacibaculum > Tenacibaculum soleae. The sequence goes on along the minus strand of NZ_JAUOSW010000001.1, from coordinate 365,242 downwards.
AGAAGATGTAAACGAAACTTTTGCTATTTTGATGGATCTAAAACTGAATTAATAAAATGGATAAAAAAGATCCTTACGCATCACTAAGAATCAAAGAGTTTAATATTTTTCTTTTAGTTCGTTTTGCGTTAGTTTTTGCATGGTCTATGCAATTTATTATTATCGAATGGCAAGTGTATAGTATTACTAAAAATCCGTTATCATTAGGTATTATAGGTTTAATGGAAGTAATTCCGGCGGTATCAATGGCATTATTTGCAGGGCATATTGTTGATCAGAAAGAAAAACGAAATTTACTAGCACTCTGCATCGGTGCCTTTTCTTTAATAAGTTTAGGCTTATTTTTTTTAACACTACCAAGTTTTATTGAAGGATGGAAAAAAAACACAGTGTTATATGCTATATACGCATTGGTTTTTTTTGGTGGACTTTTACGTTCATTCTTTGGACCAACTATATTTTCATTAATAGCCTTAATAGTACCTAAAAAATTATATCCTAATGCAGCAACCTGGAGTAGTTCTACTTGGCAAATGGCCTCGGTATTAGGACCCGCTTTTGCTGGTTTTACCATTTCGTGGATGGGCGTTCATTGGTCACTTTGTATTGTTTTCGGATTAGTATTATTCTCTTTCTTAATGGTGTTTTTTGTAAAAAAGAAACCAATATTAAATCCAAAAATTGGAGAACCAGTAATGAAAAGTTTAAGAGAAGGGGTTCGTTTTGTATTTAAAACAAAAGCTATTTTGGGTGCCATTACTTTAGATATGATTTCGGTACTTTTTGGAGGGGCAGTAGCTTTATTACCTATATATGCGCAAGATATTTTAAAAGTAGGACCTGAAGGTTTTGGTGCCTTACGCGCAGCACCAGCAATAGGAGCTTTTTTAACAATGTTAATTACTGCTTATATACCTATTAGTAAAAATGCTGGAATGAAGCTATTAGCGGCTATTTTTGGCTTTGGTATTTGTATTATTGTATTTGGTTTGTCATCCGTATTTTGGATTTCGATACTTGCTTTATTTTTTAGTGGTGTTACCGACGGAGTTTCAATGGTAATACGTCAAACAATTTTACAATTAAAAACTCCCGATCATATGCGAGGTAGAGTAGCTTCGGTAAATTCGATGTTTGTTGGTTCTTCTAACGAATTAGGCGCTTTTGAAAGTGGTGTTACAGCAAAGTTAATGGGAACGGTAACAGCTGTTGTTTTTGGCGGAACTATGACCTTAATTACCGTTGTAACTACAGGAATTATAAACCCTACATTACGAAAGTTAGATTTAACAAAGGATTTAGAGGCGCATGAAAATATAACATAAAAAAAAGAGGTAGTATTTTAAAATACTACCTCTTTTTTTTATTGTTAAAATTAGAAACTTAATTTATGACATATCCATATAACTAATTTTAGTAATAAGGTTTGATGTTTGATCAAATTCGATATTCACAAAAATATCACAATCTTCACAAGTTGAATATAAAATACTTTTAGCACCATTTCTTCCTACGCTAAAAACAATAGTACCTAATTTACTTATATTATCTCCAATAGTAATATTTATATCTTTAATAGCCAAAGTAGCATCCTTACTATTTACTTCAAATGATTCTATATAAGGTTTGCTTTTTCCAAGAGTTGAAAAATCAATTTTAAGGCCATTAAAAACAAAATAATAATACGTTTCGTTTTCGTCAACTTTATATGAAGTTACTGCACCTAATAAGGTTTCAACTTTGGGTTGATTACCTTTAGTTTTTTTTAAATCAACTAATTTTGCACTATTTATTTTAAGATTATCAAAATCAGTATCAGATATAATATTTACTGATTGAGCAAAACTTATAAAGCTTGTGAATAGAAATAATACAACTATAATTTTTAGTTTCATCTTACTGAAATTTAGGGGATAACAATAGTTTTTTAATTTTAAAAAATTAAGGTCAGCAAAGATACAATATTATTGTTAGTTATATATTATATGAAATTTATGGCTAAATCTATTTTACTTTCTAACTCTTGTAGTTGTATTTCAGTAGCTGCTTCTGACCAATTAAAGTATTTAACAAACTCATTTAAAATTGCTTTTTTATAGGTGTCTACACTTGGTTTATCAAAAAATAAACGTCCGGTACGCCTCATAAAAAAGTCAGTTGGTGTACAAGTCATTTCATGATTAATGGTAAACCAAACTTCGGCTTTTAATAAACGAAGTTCTAAATTAGTTTCTTTTAATTCATCAAACTTATCAATAATAATGTCGGTTTGTTTTCCATAATTATGTATTAAATAAGCAGCATCTGTTTTTGTAAATCCATAATTTTTTAGATTTTTAAAAACTTGATTGATATAGATATTTACAGATTTATAATTTTGAAATGGTCCGCCAGCTAATACAATTTCTTCGGTTTGTATTGGGTCAAATTCTGATTCGAAACGACGTTTCATTTTTTTAGCAACCATATCAACAATACGTTCTGCCATTTTACGGTATCCTGTAAGTTTACCTCCAGCAATTGATATTAGTTTGGTGTCTGAAACAAAAATTTCATCTTTACGAGATAACTCTGAAGCCGATTTACCTTCTTCATGTATTAAGGGACGTAAGCCTGCCCAAGACGATTGTATATCATCTAAAGTTAAAGTAACATTTTCAAACATATTATTTACCGCTTCAATTAAATACAAAGCATCAACAATTGAAGTTTTTACTTCATTTTTATCTTGTTGATAATTGGTATCAGTAGTACCAAAATAGGTAACTTTTCCACGAGGAATAGCAAACATCATTCGACCATCGGGCACATCAAAATAAACCGATTGTTTTACAGGTAATTTATCATGAGCTACCACCAAATGTACACCTTTTGTTAAGTGTAATCTTTTACCAATTTTAGAGTTGTTAATTTGTCGTAATTCATCTACCCAAGGTCCTGCGGCGTTTACTACATATTTAGCATTAATATTGTAGTTTTCATTTGTAAATTCATCAGTAACTTTTGCGCCAACAACTCTATTTTTTTCATAGATAAATTCGGTTGCTTTTGTATAATTTAATACTTGAGCATTGTATTGAGTGGCTGTTTTTAAAACTTCTATGGTTAAACGCGCATCATCAGTACGATATTCGGCATAATAACCAGCACCGTTTAAAATAGCTGATGGTAACAAAGGTTCTTTTATTAAAGCTTCATTTTTTGTTAACATTTTACGCTTATCATCTCCTTCAACCGCAGCTAAAACATCGTACACTTTTAGGCCTACAGAGGTTAACCATGAACCATAAGTTCCACCATCAATAAGTGGTAAAATCATTTTTTCAGGAACCACTAAATGTGGTGCTAACTTATGTACAATGGCACGCTCGGTACCTACTTCTTTTACTAACCAAAAATCAAACTGCTTTAAATAACGTAAACCACCATGAATTAATTTAGTCGATTTACTTGAAGTACCTGAAGCAAAATCATTCTTTTCAATTAAAGCAACTTTCATTCCTCGAGAAGCGGCATCTAATGCAATACCTGCGCCGGTAATTCCGCCACCAATAATTAAAATATCATATTCGGTTTCTTGTAATTCTTTTTGAATATTTTTTCGGTTGAAAAAAGAAAAATTGTTCATCGGTAGCTTTTTTATGTAACAAAAATAAGAAAAAAAAGAGCTGAATAATTTCAGCTCTTTTAAAAAGATTTTTTAAAGATAAAATAGTATTAATTAGTTATTTTTTTCCAATTTTTATTGGCTTGTTTCCTTAATTTTTCAGGGTTTTCTTGTTGCCAAAGTTTTAAGGTATTGGTTCCCCAAGAATTGTAAAACAAGTACAATTTATGGTTTCTAATTTCAAAGGTTTTTGGATTAATACTTACTTTTTTTCCTGTTTTACCAATAGCATATGCACAATAACCACCATATTGCGGAATATATTTTACTGGGTTTTTTTGAAATAATTGTAAGTTTTTTTGTGATGAAAATAAAAAAGAGACGCCTTTGTATTTTGCGCTAATTTTTTTATTTCCTTTTACAGCTTTATTTGAAAAATAAGCAACCACGTCATAACCATTTGCTAGTACTCCATTTTTAGTATTGTACTCTTTTTGTTGACTGTATATAGTGGTCGAAAATAAAAAAAGAAAGAGATATAAAAACTTCATGTTATTTATTTTTTAAGGTTTTCCAATTAATATCTCCTTTTTCTCTTCTTTTTTCAACATCTCCTTCTTGCCAATTTTCTAAAACACTACCAATCCATGGATTATAAAAAAGGTATAATTTATGATCTCTAATTTCATAAAATTCGGGATCGATGTACATTTTTTTATTTCTTTCAGCTACGGCATACGCACAATAACCACCATATTGCGGAATATATTTTGTCGGGTTTTCATTAAAAGTCTGTAAGTTTTTTTCGGTTGAAAACTTAAATTTTACACCATCATATGTAGTTTGAAATTTCTTTTTACCTGTTAAAGGTTTTTTATTTACAAAATAAGAAACTACATCATAACCTTCAGCAACAAAGCCTTTTTTAGTATTATAACTTGTTTTTTGCGCAGCTAAATTAAAACTAGCTGTTATGAATAGTAAAACTAGTAGATTTTTCATAAAAAGTAAATTTTTATGAAAGTCGAGAATCAAATAGAAACCTTACAAAATAATTACAAAACCATTAAATTACAGCCACGTATATCAGAATTATCAAAACGACCAATAACCTCAAAGTTATTGTCAGTGTATACTTTTCCTAAATCTTGGGTTGCAATAAAAGAACAAGAATTATAATTAGCTAAGTCGATAACATTAATTCCGCCTGATTTTTCTTTTGGTAAAATAGTTAAAGCATCTTCAGTATCTCTAATTAAAATACTCATCCAAGGCGGGCAATTAAAAACACCATTTCCTTTAGAGTAAGCTTGACTTAACAATTCGGTCATTCCATATTCTGAGTGAATTTTTTGAACACCAAAACCTTCTCCTAAAATTTGATGTAATTCGTTTCTTATAAGCTCTTTTCTTCTTCCTTTCATTCCACCTGTTTCCATAATAATGGTGTTTTTAAGGATAAATTTCTGCTGTTCAATTAAATCTAATAAAGCAAAAGAAACGCCAATAAGTAGTATTTTTTGACCTTTTTTATCTAATTCAATTAGTTTTTTTGCTAATTCCTCTAAATTATCGAGGTAAAAACCACTTTCAGGTTGTTCAGATTTTTTAATTAAATCATCAACCATATACACCAATGAAGATCCTTTACGTTCTAAATAATTAGGCAATAATGCTAAAACAACATATTCTTTTATATCTCCATAGAAATAATTAAAACCATCTAAATAACTAGTTTCATACCAAGATAAATCTGTAACATGATGTTTACTAGTTATACTTCCAGTAGTTCCAGAACTTGAAAATATTTCTTGAATTTTATCAGTAGATGAAAGTATTTCTTTTGTTTTAAAAAATTGAATTGGCAAAAAAGGAATTTGTTCAATAGCCTTTACATCTGATGAATGAATATATAACAAATCACAAAAAGAACGGTACACTTTATTGTTTTTAAATTGATGTTTAAAAACATCTAGAGCAACTTGTTCAAACTCTTCTGAATTTTTAATATTAAAAATCTTGTCTTCCATATATTTTACAAAAATAAGATTATAAAGAGTACTATTTTTTTAAATGTACCATAAAATAAACGAAAAATGAGAGTTTATGTTTTGTTTATAATAATGTTATTATTCTGTAAAACTAGGTGAAGCGTTCATAATAAAACTTTTAGTACTTAATCCTTATAAATTTTCACCACTAAATCACCTTTATCATTCATAGAAGCTCTGTACATCCCTGCGGTATTAAATTCAAAAGACATGTTTCCATTTTTATCTAAAGCCACAACACCACCAGTACCACCAAGCGCAGTAAGTTTATTTTGAATAACATCTTTTGTAGCTTCTTTTAATGTTTTTTGTTGATACTCCATTTGTGCAGAAATATCATAAGCTACTTGCCCTCTAATAAAATATTCACCCCAACCAGTTGAAGAAACACCACAAGTTTTATTGTTTGCATAAGTACCAGAACCAATAACAGGTGAATCACCAATTCTACCCCAACGTTTATTAGTCATTCCACCAGTAGAAGTTCCAGCAGAAATATTTCCACTTTTATCTAAAGCTACACAACCCACAGTTCCGAACTTTGCATTTTTAATATCAGCATCATAAAAAGCAGCCTTTTTATCGTCGTGATCTAAAGCTGTTTTATTTTTATCTTTTATTCTTTGAAGAGATTTAAAACGTTTTTCTGTATAAAAGTAACTAGGATCAACAGTTTCTAACCCTTTTTCTTTAGCAAAAATTACTGCACCTTTTCCTGAAAGCATCACATGGTCTGAATCTGTCATAACTTTTATAGCTAATTCTATTGGACTTTTTACACTTGTTACACCCGCAACAGCACCAGCATTTAATGTTCTTCCATCCATAAAAGAAGCATCTAATTCATTCGTTTCTTCGTGCGTAAAAACAGCTCCTTTACCAGCATTAAATAATGGAGATTCTTCCATAATTTGAATACTTTTCATAACTGCTTCTTGACTTGTACCTCCATTTTTAAGGATAGTATGACCAATTTTGATAGCTTCTTCTAATTTAGCCTTATAAGCAGCTTCATTTTCATCAGACATATTTTTCTTTAAAATAGTTCCTGCACCACCATGAATTATAATAGCAAAATCATTTACTTTTTTAGAAACTTCTTTTGTTGATGGTGTTTTTTCTGTTTTACAACCAAATGAGATTAAAAAAATTGAAGTAATGAAAAGAAGTTTCCTCATAATTAAATGTTTAAAATTAAACAATAAGTATTGTTTTTGTTGAATTTAGATATATGTAAATTTATTTGTAATTTCGTTCTTCTAATGTAAACAACAAAAACGGAACAACAAAATGGCAGATTTTGGAATTAAAGAAGCTTTAGCTCAATTAGGAGTAAAGGATATAAATGATGGAACTTCTACAGGTTCTAACAATTTTTCTAATGGAGAAATTATTGAAAGTTACTCTCCAGTTGATGGAAAGTTAATAGGAAAAGTAAAAGCGACTACAAGAGAAGATTACGATAAGGTAATGGATACGGCAACTAAAGCTTTTTTAAGTTTTAGAGATATGCCAGCTCCACAGAGAGGAGAAATTGTTCGTCAGTTTGGTAATAAATTAAGAGATTTAAAAGAACCTTTAGGTAAATTAGTTTCTTATGAAATGGGTAAATCTTTACAAGAAGGTTACGGTGAAGTTCAAGAAATGATTGACATCTGTGATTTTGCTGTAGGATTATCAAGACAATTAAATGGTCAAACAATTCCATCTGAACGTCCAGGACACGTAATGAGAGAGCAATGGCACCCAATTGGTGTTGTTGGTATTATATCTGCATTTAACTTTCCTGTTGCAGTTTGGGCTTGGAATACAGCTTTAGCTTGGATTTGTGGTGACGTATGTGTTTGGAAAGGTTCTGAAAAAGCACCTTTATGTGCTGTAGCATGTCAGAACATTATTGCTGATGTTTTAAAACAAAATAATTTACCAGAAGGAATTTCTTGTATTATTAATGGAGATTACAAGGTTGGTGAAATGATGACTACCGATACTCGCATTCCTTTAGTATCTGCTACAGGTTCTACAAGAATGGGAAGAATTGTTGGAGCAACAGTTGCAGGACGTTTCGGAAAATCTTTATTAGAATTAGGAGGAAACAATGCAATTATTATTACACCAACTGCTGATTTAAAAGTGGTTGTTCCTGGTGCTGTATTTGGTGCTGTTGGAACTTGTGGACAACGTTGTACTTCTACAAGAAGATTAATTATTCACGAATCTGTATATGATAAAGTAAGAGATGCAATTGTTGGTGCTTATGGACAATTAACTATTGGTAACCCTTTAGATGAAAAGAATCATATTGGGCCGTTAATTGATCATGATGCTGTAAATACTTATTTAGCTGCAATTGAAAAAGCAAAAGCTGAAGGAGGTAACGTATTAGTTGAAGGTGGAGTTTTAGAAGGAGAAGGTTACGAAAGCGGATGTTACGTAAAACCAGCTATTATTGAAGCAGAAAATCATTTTGAAATTGTTCAACATGAAACTTTTGCTCCAATTTTATATTTAATGAAGTATTCTGGAGAAGTTGAAAATGCCATAGCAAAACAAAATGGTGTTGCTCAAGGATTATCTTCGGCAATTATGACGAACGAAATGAAAGAAGCTGAAAAATTCTTATCATATGCTGGTTCTGATTGTGGTATTGCAAATGTAAACATCGGAACATCTGGTGCTGAAATTGGTGGTGCTTTTGGAGGTGAAAAAGAAACAGGTGGTGGACGTGAGTCTGGATCTGATGCTTGGAAAGTTTACATGAGAAGACAAACAAATACTGTAAATTATTCTGATGAATTGCCTTTAGCGCAAGGAATAAAGTTTGATTTATAGGTAAAATTATATTATATAAATAAAAAGGGATATCAAATTTTGATATCCCTTTTTTAATAAAATTCGAGATGTTTTATTTTTTTAATGCTGCAGCAATAACTTTATAGGCATCATTTGCTTTAGACATTTTAGCATACTGCAAAGCTGTGTATCCTTTTTTAGATTTTGTTTTTAATTTAGCACCATTCTTAATAAGAAGCGTTACAATCTTAGTTTTATTATATCTAGCAGCAAACATTAACGGAGTTAAGCCCGTAGATTTTTTGTTAACATCAGTCCCATTTTCAACCATTGCTTTAACAGCTTCGAAATTACCTGAAGTAATTAATTTACAAAAAGTATTTACATTCGGATATTCAATTACTGTATTTAAAGCAGTTTTATTTATTTCTGAGGCAGTAATAGTTCCGAAAGATAATGCGATCGCCAATGTAGTAAAGATAAATTTTTTCATAATGTTAAGTTTTTCAATATTTAGGTTTATTTATTAAAAAGACGACGATTTAAATAAAAGGTTTCAAAGGCTTTGAATACTTAACAAATATTTAGGATTACTTCTTAAAGTATCCTTAAAACGAAGCGTTTGTTGTAAAATAAATAGATGTTTGTATAATAACGTTTTCTTTTTTGATTTACAGAAATTTCTATTTGTTTAAAATTAAACAATATTAATGATAATGTTAAAAATGTTTACGCTTTATGTTTTTAATATTATAAAGGTGCTTTTTTACTTTTTTTTTACTTTTTTAGCAGTATAAATATACTTTTATTAAAAATTATGAAAAAATACAGATTCCTTTTACTAGCCTTAAGTTTTTGTTTATCAATAATAAGCTGTAAAGAAGCACAAAAAGAAAATTTAATAACAAAGGAGATTAAAAAAGATTTTACAAAACATGTAAATCCTTTAATTGGAACCAGTAAAATGGGACATGTTTTTCCTGGAGCAACAGCTCCTTTTGGAATGGTACAGTTAAGTCCGCAGACTAATTTTGAAGTTATGTTTAATAAAAACGGTAGCTACAATAGTAAAACATATGAATACTGTGCGGGTTATCAACATAAAGATTCAACAATTATAGGTTTTGCCCACACTAATTTTAGCGGAACAGGACATGCCGATTTAGGTGATTTTTTGGTAATGCCAACTACAGGAAAATTAACATTAGATCCGTTAAAAACAAAAGAAGGAACTAAAGGATTTTATTCAAGGTTTTCACATGATACTGAAAAAGCATCTCCAGGTTACTATAAAGTTAATTTAGATAGTTACAATATAAAAGCTGAATTAACAGCTAGCGAGCGTGTTGGTTTTCATCAATATACATTTCCTAAATCTAACGATTCTCATATTATTTTAGATTTAGTTTATAACATATACCATCATGATAATAAAAATGTTTGGACATTTATTCGTGTAGAAAATGATAGTTTAATAACTGGTTATAGGCAAACAAAAGGATGGGCAAGAACCAAAAAAGTGTTTTTTGCAATGCAGTTTTCTAAACCGTTTAAAAGTTACGGTCATAAAAAATACAATAAAGAAACGTATGATGGTTTTTACAGACGTTTTAAACAAAATGAAAACTTTCCTGAAATGGCAGGAAAAGATATAAGAGCTTATTTTAATTTTGATACAGAAGAAGGTGAAAAAATAAATGTAAAATTTGCCTTATCACCAGTAAGTACAAATGGAGCTTTAAACAATTTAAAACAAGAAATTCCGCATTGGAATTTTAATAAAACAGTACAAGAAACAAAAGATAAATGGAATAATGAATTGGGTAAAATTGATGTAGAAACAATTTCTGAAAAAGATAAAACTACTTTTTATACCGCTTTATATCACACTAATTTATCACCTATTTTGTACGAAGATGTTGATGGGAGGTATCGTGGACTAGACCAAAACATACATACTTCTGATGGTTTTACTAATTATACGATATTTTCTCTTTGGGATACTTACCGCGCATTACATCCTTTATACAATATAACACAACCAAAGCGAAACAACGACATGATAAAATCGATGTTAGCACATCACGATCAAAGTGTGCATAATATGTTACCAATTTGGAGTCATTATGCCAACGAAAACTGGTGCATGATTGGGTATCATGCTACTTCAGTTATTGCAGATGCATTAGCAAAAAATGTAGGAGATTTTGATGTGAATCACGCACTTAAAGCATCAACAAACACAGCCACTGTTCGTTATTTTGATGGTATTGGAGATTATATAGATTATAAATATGTTCCAGAAGACAAAAGCCACTCATCAGTATCAAAAACACTAGAATATGCTTACAACGATTGGTGTATTGCTCAAATTGCCAAAAAAGTAGGAAATGCTGAGGTAGAAAAAGAGTATTTAACAAGATCAACCTATTATAAAAATGTGTACGATCCAACAATCGGATTTATGCGACCTAAGTTATCAGATGGTACTTTTAGAAAAAACTTTGATCCAATGGATACTCATGGACAAGGATTTATTGAAGGAAATGCATGGAATTATGGATTGTATGTCCCTCAAAATATTGATAAGATGATTGAAATGATGGGTGGTAAAGAAAAATTCAGCAAACAATTAGATGAATTATTTACTACAGAAATAGCTGATAAGTATATTTCGAATCATGAAGATATTACTCGCGACGGAATTATAGGAAATTATGTTCATGGTAACGAGCCAGGACATCACATTCCGTATTTATATAATTGGACAGGGCATCCTAAAAAAACACAACAAAGAGTTCGTATGATTATGGATACCATGTATAGTGATACCGTTGATGGTTTGTGTGGTAATGATGATGCTGGTCAAATGAGTGCTTGGTATATATTTAGTAGTTTAGGGTTTTATCCTGTAACACCAGGTTCGCCAAATTATGCCATAGGAAGCCCAAATATTAAAGAAGCTACTATTTATTTAGAAAATGGAAAAGTCTTAAAAATTACGGCTCAAAATCAAAGTAAAGAAAACGTATTTGTAAAAAGTATAACAGTAAACGGTAAGAAAATAACTGATAATGTACTTTCTCATGCTGATATTATAAACGGAGGAGAACTTATTTTTGAAATGAGTAAAGAGTAAAAATATTATCTATGAAAAATAAAGCTTTCAAATAAGATTACTTATTTGGAAGCTTTTTAAGTTAATTATATTTCACTTTTCGTAATACCCGCATTGCTTCTTTATACTTGATGTAAGTTGTTTTGTTTTCTAAATTTTTAATGTAGGTTTTGGCTTTTTTAAGTTGTTTTGGAGCTTCTAAAAATCCATTTAAATAACAAATTAAGTAGGAGGTAGGTAGTTTATAAATATCTTCATTATCAATTACCGAAAGCGGTTTGTTATTTTCAATTTTAGTAATAATACGATTATTATTATCGTAAATATGTTTTAAAATTATAGGATCAAATAATGGTGCTTTAAATAAAAATTCGGTAATAATATCGTGTTTACCATTGTCTTTAAAATGTATTATAGTTTTTTCTAAAGGATATCGTTTTTGACTTTTATCGATTCCTAATACAATATATTCGGTTATTATAAATGATTGTTCATTATAACTAATTTGAACATCATCTAGGGCAGAAAAAAACAAACGCACTTGTTCATTTATTAATTCAATATCAACACGTGTAAAAAACTCTTTATTATTAATCAATTTCTTTTTACCTGCCCAACACAATACAAATTGTTCTTTAAATACTTTGTATTGCGGATTATATTCAGGCTTATGATTGTTGATAAAATCAAAAACTCCATCGAGCGTTAATTGTATATTATTACTAGCATTTTTTTCAATAGCTGCAACAATAGTGTTATTTTTATTATTAGGTTTAAAATCATTTTCAATAGGTATTGAATTACTTCCTCTGCGAAAAAAAACAGTATTTTTACGATATTTCCAAATGTTTTTTAAAAGTGCTGTTGTTTGATTATTCGGATAAATAGTAACTAAGCCAATTACTTTATGTCTTGGTAAACGCGGAAATGGCACATTTTCATAATCAATTTTAGGAGGATTTTTTAAATAGGCATTTACCAAATTCTGAATTTTACTATCGTCGTAAAAATCAACTCCCATAATTTTATTTTCTTCATCTTCAACCCCAATAACTATATAAGAATTGTTATTGGGGTTAGAGTTTGAAAGCGCACAAATATGTTTTATAAACTTGGCTTTTCCTTCTTTAGAATTTAAAGATAATTTTTGCTTTTTATCATAAAAACTATTCTCATCATTATGAGAAAGTAAGTTTTTAATTAAAAGGCGTTTATTAATCACAATTTACATGTTTTTATTAATTATTGAAGCGGTAGCTTGTGCAGTAGGGTACACCACTAAATCTTCAATATTTACATGGTAAGGCCTGCTGATTACAAAGTAAATAATATCAGCAATATCTTCAGGTTGTAATGCTTTGTAGCCTTGATATACAGTTTTTGCTCTCTCGGTATCTCCTTTAAAACGAACGTCTGAAAATTCAGTTTCTACCAATCCAGGATGAATTGCTGATACTCTAATATTGTGTTTATTTAAATCAATACGCATTCCTTTATTTAAAGCATCTACGGCAAATTTTGAGGCACAATACACATTTCCGTTCGGATATACTTCTTTACTAGCAATAGAGCCGATGTTAAGGATAAAACCGTTATTTCTATTAACCATTTGCGGAATTATAGCTTTCGAAACATATAATAGCCCTTTTACATTTCCATCAATCATGGCATCCCAATCATCAATACTTCCTTCTTGAATGCTATTTAATCCATGGGCATTACCTGCATTGTTAATTAAAATATCTATGTGTTTAAATTCACTAGGTAAGTTGCCAATGGCTTGTTGTACTTGTTCTTTATAACGAACATCGAATTGTAGTGTATGTACTTTTGTTAAGGCAGAAAGTTCGTGTTGTAACTCACTTAATTTATTGGCACGTCTTCCGCAGATAATAAGCTTGATATTATTTTTAGCAAATAATATAGCAGTTGCCTTACCAATACCAGAGGTAGCTCCCGTAATTAAAGCTGTTTGTTGCATGTTTTAGTTTTTTATAAAGGTAAAATATTTTATGTTAAGCATATATTATAAAACATAAAAACCGCTCTATTGCTAGAGCGGTTTCTTTTAGTTGGCTACTACCCCAACCAAAAATCAACTAACCAAACTTTATTTTAAATGTTTTCTATCAACGGTTTTACGTTGTATTTTAGTACGTTTTCTATTGCTATTCCTTACAGTAGATTTTGTAATACTTTTATTTTCTTTTTTTAAATATTGTACAAATTCTCTACCAGAAAAAGTGTATGTTGTTTCAGAACTTAGGTGAAATAATTGTATCCTTTCATCATTTATAACGCTTAACTCAAACTCTTCTGTATCTCCGCCATCATAATTAAGTGTTAAAAGTTTTAAATTATTAAAACCTGATATGTTATCAATTTGATAACCACCTTCGTAGTCCCAATTTATGTAATCAATATTTGTGCCAAAAGCATCGTGTGATGAATAAAAAGTTACATCATTTTCAGGTGTAAATTGTAAAAAATGTTCGTTATCAAAAAGGTTTGGAGTTCCGCCAGAAGTAGCCGTTCTTTCCCAAGCTACATATTCTTGTAAAAAGTATTCGATATTGTCATAAAATAATTTATCATAATTAAAATTGCTTCTTTGATATCCAATTAAGTAGTAGCTTACGTTTTGTGATAAATCATCAATTCTAATTTCATCATCTGCTAATTGCACCACTTCAAAATTATAATTACCATCTAAATCATGATAAGTTTCTAAGACAGTTCCACGAGGAACATAATCACCAACAGCAATTCCTAATCCGTTACCAGTTTTACCAATATCAACAATATTGTTATTTGCATACATGGTTCCGTTTAAAAAAGAAACTGTAAAAGCTTTTGATAAAAACGAAACATCACCATTACCAGTAGTTCTGTGGTAATCGATATACCATAAATCATAGCTTGAAATATATTCGTTTAATGAAAAATCAGTATCCTGAACCACACAAGATGTTAATGTTATACTTGTTACAAGGGTTAATAAGAGTAATTTTACACGTTTCATAAGCATTGGTTTTATGGTTATACTTACTGAATTTCAAAATACGTGCCAAAAATAAAAAACACCTCATATGAGGTGTTTTTTGTTAGTTTTGAGGTTTTACTGTGGGCATAAAAACTCTTTTATTTTTTTTAATACTTTCTATTTTATAATAATGAATTTTCTCATCTACCTTATAAGCAACTATAGCTTCATTCTCTTTTAATTCAAAAGGAAATTCCTCTTTGGTTTTTGGGGTATTTCCATATTCTTTTTTAGGATTTGCATTTAAAATCAAATCTTTTCTATCTTTATTTATTGAGGTTTTATAACGAGCAGCAATGTATTTTTTACTTTGTTTTTGTTCAATTACAGGGGTAATCATTCTATTTTGAAAATATACTTTTTGAAAATCAATAGTCTTATTTGAAGTAAATTCAATCATTAAATTAAGGGTATTGTTGCCTGGTAAACCACCAGTAATATGAGAGTATGCTGCTGATTTTATTATAAAAGGAGGATTAGTATCTAGCTTTGTACTTGCACATTGCGTAAAGCTTAAAGCCAAAATTAAGATTCCGAATAACTTCATAATATTACTTTTTATTGTTTAAATTTAAATATTCAAGTAGTGTGCCAAGGTACAAATATATATGGACTTTAAGATGTTGAATTACAGTTATTGGGAGTTAAAAGAGTGGTTTACAAATGTAGATTTTACCATTATTGGTAGTGGAATTGTAGGTTTAAATTGTGCATTGAATTTAAGAAAAAAATATCCGAAAGCTAAAATAATAATTTTAGAAAGAGGAATGTTGCCTCAAGGAGCAAGTACTAAAAATGCCGGTTTTGCGTGTTTTGGTAGTTTATCGGAACTGATTGATGATTTAAAAACTCATACCGAACAAGAGGTATATAATTTGGTTGAAAAACGTTGGAAAGGTCTACAACTATTACGAAAAACACTTGGTGATAAAAACATCGATTTTCAACAAAATAAGGGTTTTGAATTATTTGAAGGTAAAGAGTTTTATGATGAATGCTTGGTTGAAAAAAATAAGATTAACCAATTATTAAAACCACTTTTTTCTTCGGATGTTTTTTTTGTTGATGATAATATTTTTAAATTTAAAAACATACAGCAAAACTATATAACCAATCAGTTTGAAGGGCAAATTGATACCGGTAAAATGGTAGCGCATCTACTTCAGGTAATTCAGCAAAGTGATATAAAAATTTTAAATAATATTACCGTAAAAAGTGTCGAAGAAACTGGGAATAAAGTAGCTATACAAACCAATAAAATTAGCTTTTCCACCAATAAATTATTGATTGCAACTAACGGGTTTGCAAATCAATTATTAAACGAAAATATACAACCAGCAAGAGCACAAGTATTAATTACAAAACCAATTAAAAACCTTCATGTTAAAGGAACTTTTCATTTAGATAAAGGCTATTATTATTTTAGAAATATTGATGATAGAATTTTGTTTGGAGGTGGAAGAAATCTTGATTTTAAGGCAGAAGAAACTTTAGAGTTTGGAGAAACAACAATCATTCAAAATAAATTAGAAAAGATTTTAAAAACAACTATTTTACCCAATACTAATTTTGAAATTGAACATAGATGGAGTGGAATTATGGGTGTTGGAAGTCAGAAAAAAGCAATTGTAAAACAATTGTCAAATAATGTTTTTTGCGGAGTTCGTTTAGGTGGTATGGGAATTGCGATTGGTAGTTTGGTAGGAAAAGAATTAGCTGATTTATTATGAAAGTAAAAGAAGAATTATACGCTCAATGCATTTCGTATGTAAATAAAAGACAGCAAACGGTTGAAGAGATAATTTTATCCAATCAAAAAGCATTACAATCTGAAACTAAAAGCTCAGCAGGCGATAAACATGAAACTGGTAGAGCAATGTTACAGTTAGAAATGGAAAAAGCAGGGCAACAACTCACCGGAATTACAAAAATGAAAGAAATACTTTCTAAAATAAAAATTGATAACAGTTCAAATATTGCACATTTAGGAAGTGTAGTTAAAACCACTAACGCTACTTTTTTTTTAAGTATTAGTGCAGGTCAATTTGTGGTGAATAATCAAAATTATTTTGCTGTTTCTGTATCTTCACCAATAGGGAGTATTTTATTAGGAAAAAGGGTAGGAGATAGTTTTGCATTTAATAATATAAAACAAGTGATAAAAGACGTTTTTTAATTTTAAAGTAGGGTAATTTAGTAGTTAGCTGTTTGTAAAATAGGAAAGTTTGCTACACCCTTCAAATGAAAAAGAATTTTATAATGCACTTTTATTTAATAAGATAGAAGTGTATTTTTTTAAAAGTCTTAAAAAATTTTAAAAGAGTTGAGTAATTATTTTGAATTAATTTAAAACAGTTTCTTTAAATTTCAAAGAAACTGTTTTTTTAGTTTCTAATACTGATGTATGGTTTAGATATAGAATTTTTCCGTTATAATTTACTTCAATAAGCCAATAATATCCTTTAAAGTAATTGTTAACAACTATAGCTTTTATTTTTGACTTTTCAATAATTTTTATTTGATGTGGGTATAATAAAACTGTTTTATTATTGATAAATACTTCATTCACATCATCAAACAACGAAGCGATATATTTTAATTTCGGATTTTGATACAGGTTTTTAGGGGTATCATTTGCTATTATTTGGTAGTTTCTAATAACAATCATTTTATCAGCAAATGATAGTGCTTCGTTACCATCGTGAGTGGCTACAATACAGGCAATATTTTTTTCTTTTAAATAACTAAATAAGTTTCTACGAAGCGAACTTTTTTTAAAGTTATCTATTTGACTAAAAGGTTCGTCTAACAATAATAATTCAGGCTCTTTTGCCAATGCACGAGCAATTGCAACACGTTGTTGTTGCCCGCCGCTTAAGTTTTTTACTTTTGTGTTAGCAAAAGAAGTCATTTCTATAACTTCTAATAATTCTTGAGTTCTTCGTTCAGCTTCTTGAGGATAAAAACGAGATAAAAACTTTTTAATATTTTCAGTTACGGATGTAAAAGGCATTAAATCGAAATCTTGCGCAACGTATTTAAAAAAATCCATTCCAGGAACTAAGTGATGTTTTGGTCCTAAAATTTGTATGTCATTCCAAAATAAGCTTCCTTTATTTACATCTAATAACCCATAAATGGCTTTTAATAAGGTAGATTTTCCGCAACCACTTTCGCCCATAATACATAAATGTTCTCCTTTTTTAAGTTGAAAATTTATATTTTTAAGTGTTGCTTTTTCTTTAGAATAAGCAAATGAAATGTTGTTAACTTGTAGCATACTTGCAAAAATATGTTTTTATCGTTTGTTGCGTTAGTGATTGAACGGTTTGTTTGAGCTCTTTTTTTGAGGAACGAAAAAAAAAGCGAGTAGTGAAAGCGCGACCACTTGTGGTAACGCCCAACTTCTCGATACAATTTTTTTGTGTTTTAAAAATCACTCGAAGTGACAGGAATAAAAAAAAACCGACACTTTCGTATCGGTTTTCTTTGATATAGTTTGTACAATTACCCGTAAAGAAAATCATTACAAAAGACACTGTGTCTACCAGATTCTAACTCTTTCTTCTGGTTTTAGATACATTTTATCGCCTTCTTTTACGTTGAACGCTTCGTAAAAAGCATCTACGTTTTTAAGAGGCATGTAAGCTCTGTATTGACCAGGTGCGTGGGTGTTTGTCATGATTAAGTTTTTTAAAGCTTCATCACGCATTTTTGTTCTCCAAATTGTTCCCCAAGAAAGGAAAAAACGTTGTTCAGCAGTAAATCCGTCAATATCAGCAGGTCTTCCGTTTTTTGCTAAGAAAATTTGTAAACCTTCATAAGCAGCTTGTACACCACCTAAATCACCAATGTTTTCACCTAAAGTAAATTCACCGTTTAAGTGCATGCTATCAATAGCAACGATATCGCTGTATTGTTTTACTAATTGCTTACCAATTACGGCAAATTTTTCAGAATCAGAATCTGTCCACCAGTTTTTAAGGTTTCCGTCACCGTCAAAACGAGCTCCAGAATCATCAAAACTATGAGAAATTTCGTGACCAATTACTGCTCCGATACCACCATAATTTACAGCTTCATCAGCTTTATAATCATAAAAAGGAGGTTGTAAAATTGCAGCTGGAAATACGATTTCGTTATTTACAGGATTAAAGTAAGCATTTACAGTTTGAGGCGCCATTCCCCATTCTGTTCTATCTACAGCTTTCCCTAGTTTTTCCATGTTTTTGTTGTAATTCCATTTGGTAACATTTTTAGCGTTATCAAAATAAGAACCACCGTTTTCTAATCCTTTTACTTGTAATTCAGAATAGTCTTTCCAAACATCAGGATAGGCAATTTTAACCGTTAATTTGTGTAATTTTTCTAATGCTTTTGTTTTAGTTTCTTCACTCATCCACTCTAAACCAGCAATACGCTTTTCGAAACCTAACATTACATTGTCGATCATTTCTTTTGCTTTCGCTTTAGCTTCTGGTGGAAACATTTTTTCGACATATAATTTACCTAAAGCCTCACCAACAGCACCATTTAAGTTACCTAAAGCACGCTCGTTTCTTGGACGTTGTTGCTTTGCACCACGCATTTCTTTACTGTAAAATTCCCAGTTAGCAGTTTCTAAATCGGTAGATAATACTCCTAATGAACCGTTAATGGTGTTCCAACGTAATAATAATTTAATATCATCAACAGAACGCTCGTTTAAAATTCCGCTTAATGCTTTAAAGTATCCAAGATCGGTAACAATTATTTTTTCGATATCGTTAACTCCAATACCTTTTAAGTGTGCTGCCCAGTCGATTGCAGGAGCCAATTCGCTTAATTCAGCAACTGTCATAGGGTTATACATTTTACGTGTATCTCTGCGCTCTTCTTTGGTCATCATTGGTGTTGCTAAACTTTTTTCGAAAGCAACAATAGTTTCTGCATTCTTTTTAGCTGTAGCTTCATCATCACCAAAAGTAACTAACATCTTAGCAACAAATTCTTGATACTTAGCTAACTTGTCTGCTACTTTAGTATCTACGTAATAATCACGCGATAAACCTAAACTACCAGCGCCCATATAACCTGCGTATTGGCTACTGTTTTTTAAATCGTTATACACCCCAAAACCATAAAAACCACCGCCACCGTAAGGTGCCATGTTTGTAATATAGTTTTCTACATCTTTTTTAGATTTTATTTCATCAATTTTAGCTAAAAAAGGTTTGATTGGCTCAATACCTTGTTTGTTTCTGGCAACAGTATCCATGATGGTTTCGTAATAGTTTACTGCTTTTTCTTGATCAGAATCTATTTCGTTTCCTTGAGCGTCTTTTACTTTTGGAAAATTACCTTCTTCAATGGCTTTGTTTAAAATAACTAATACATCAGCATCTGTTTTTTTACGTAATTCACCAAAACCTCCCCAAGAAGTTCGGTCGGCAGGAATTTCGGTTTTATCTAACCAACTTCCGTTTACGTATCTAAAAAAATCATCTGTAGGTTTTACAGAAGTATCCATGTTTTCTAAAATAATTCCTTGAGATTTCTCTTCAGGACTTTGCTGAGTTTTTGGACCTGTTTTACACGAGGCAATAGCTAAAGAAGCAACAGCAGTGGTAAACAGCATTTTGTGAATGGTTTTCATTGTGTATGATTTGATTAATTTGATTACAAGTGATATTTAACCGTTTTCTTTCTTCTTTAGCTTTTCTTTTCTTGTATAAGAGTATTAAAAATTAAAATTGTTACAGTTTTAACTTTTAATTTTTGATTTAGGATTATTTGGTAATTGTTTAAAGCCCATATTATGTAATGTGAACCCGAAAATATCAGCATATTGCTCGATAGTTTTTGCTACCGGAGTTCCTGCTCCGTGACCTGCATTAGTTTCAATACGAATTAACACAGGGCTTTTACCTTGTTGTTTGTCTTGTAATTCTGCTGCAAATTTAAAACTGTGTGCTGGTACTACACGATCATCATGATCACCAGTGGTTACCATTGTTGCTGGATATGAAACTCCTTTTTTAACGTTATGTACAGGTGAATATCCTTTTAAATAATTAAACATTTCTTTGCTTTGTTCTGCAGTTCCGTAATCGTAAGCCCATCCTGCGCCAGCAGTAAAGGTGTGGTAGCGTAACATATCTAAAACACCAACGGCTGGTAAGGCAACTTTCATTAAATCTGGTCGTTGTGTCATGGTTGCACCTACTAATAAACCTCCGTTTGAACCTCCTCGTACGGCAAGGAAATCAGATGAAGTATATTTTTGGTTGATTAAATACTCAGCAGCAGCAATAAAATCATCAAATACATTTTGTTTTTTTAACTGTGTTCCTGCATCGTGCCATTTTTTACCATATTCACCACCACCACGTAAGTTTGGTACGGCATATACACCTCCTTGTTCCATCCAAACAGCGTTTGCAATACTAAATGATGGCGTTAAGCTAACATTAAATCCACCGTAACCATATAAAATTGTTGGGTTTTTACCGTTTAATTCTAATCCTTTTTTATAAGTAATAATCATCGGAACTTTTGTTCCGTCTTTTGATGTGTAAAAAACCTGTTTACTTTCGTAATTATCTGGATTAAAAGATATCGCTGGTTTCCAATAAAGAGCGTAGGTTCCGTCGGTTGGATTAAATTTATAAGATGAACTTGGCGTATTGTAATTGGTAAATGAGAAATACAATTCTTTAGCGGTTGTTTTTCCTCCAAAACCACCAGCAGATCCAACTCCTGGTAACTTTACTTCACGAATTAATTTTCCATCAAAATCATATTGTAAAATTTTTGAAACCGCATCTACCATATATTCTGCAAAGAAATATCCAGCTCCTGTTGATGGAGATAATACATTTTCAGTTTCAGCAATTAAATCTTTCCAGTTTTCTGGAGTTGGATTTTTAGCATCAACAGTAACAATTTTTTTATTAGGAGCGTTTAGGTTTGTAACTAAGTATAATTTATCATCACGATTATCAATTACGTAAGTATCACTATCATAATTATCTAAAATAGTTACTAGTTTACTATTAGGTGTTGTTAAATCTTTTAAAAACAGCTTGTTTCCTGAGGTTGAGGTTGAGGCTGAAATAATTAAATAGTTGTCATCTTCGGTTAAAGAACCTCCAACATATCTGTTTTTTTCTTCGGCAGTTGCGCCAAAAATAACAGGATCGTTACTTTGCTTTGTATTTAATTTATGATAATATAATTTGTGTTGATCTGTTTTTGCAGAAAGTTCACTTCCTTTAGGTTTGTCGTAACTAGAGTAGTAAAAACCTTCGTTTGCTTTCCATGCAATTCCAGAAAATTTTACGTCAACTAAAGTATCGCCAATAATTTCTTTGTTTTTGGCATTCATTACAATAATTTTACGCCAATCGCTACCACCTTCAGAAATTGAATAAGCAACAATACTACCATCTTTTGAAAAATTTACGGCACCTAAAGAAGTAGTACCATCTTCAGAAAATGTATTTGGATCTAAAAAAACCTCTTCTTTTCCGTTTTCATCTTTTCTATATAACACATACTGATTTTGCAATCCGTTATTTTTATAAAAGTAAGTATGTTCACCTTCTTTAAAAGGAGTTCCTATTTTTTCGTAATTCCATAGTTCAGATAATCGATCTTTTAATTGTTCGCGGTATGGTATTTTACTTAAATAATCAAAAGTAACTTCATTTTCAGCTTTAACCCAAGCCTCAGTTTCTTTACTTTTATCATCTTCTAACCAACGGTAATTATCGGTTACTTTGGTACCAAAGTATTCATCTACAACAGGTTTTTTTGCTGTTTCAGGGTAATTCAAAATAGGGTCGTTTTTAACTTTTTTTTCGGTGTTACAAGATACCAATAAAGTACCTGCACAAATAATTGGAAGCAGTATTTTTTTCATGATATAAGAATAGTTAATTCTTTCAAAGTTAGCAGAAAAAATAAGTAGCCTCTTGTTTTTAAGAAGACTTTAACACTTGTTTAAGTTTATGTAATTTTTAAGAAATAAAAACGACTACCTTTATACTTTTAAAATAGCTGATAAAAAGTAGTAAAACAATAATAAGATGACAGAAAATTTAACAAAAGAAACTTTTTTAAAAAAAGTATTTAATTTTGAAGCAGGTAAAGAGTGGAAATTTGAAGGAGATAAACCTGCTTTGATTGATTTTTATGCAGATTGGTGTGGTCCTTGTAAATCTTTAGCGCCAGTTTTAGAACAATTAAGTGAAGAGTATGAAGGAAAAATAGATATTTATAAAATAGATACTGAAGCTGAACAAGAATTATCGGCAGCTTTCGGAATTCGTAGTATACCATCTATGTTGTTTTGCCCTATGAATGAGCAACCACAAATGGCAAATGGTGCATTACCAAAACAACAAATAGAACAAATTATAAAAGATGTTTTAAAGGTAGAAAAATAAGCCTAAAAATGATTTTAAAAAGTGATGTGAAAACATCACTTTTTTTATACAAAAAAACCAAAATAGGAAACTCAGTGATTATCACTACGCAAGCTTATTTTTACTTTGTAAGTACTTGTTTTAAAGTTGTTTGTGCTTTTGTTAAAATGACGCAGTTTTATCTTTTTTTAATGATTTGTTGACAACTTCAAGGGATTTGTGAATAAGTATAGCTTTTAGTTTTTAGCAATTTTTTGAATCTTTGTTTCTCCCTGAAGAGAAGAAAATAACGAACAAAATTTAGCACAAAATAAGCATGGCTGTTACCGAACCAATTTTACAAGAAAACAAAGATAGATTTGTAATATTTCCAATTCAACACGACGATTTATGGGAGTGGTATAAAAAACAACAAGCTTGTTTTTGGACCGCAGAAGAAATTGACTTACATTCTGATTTAAATGATTGGAACACCAAATTAACAGACGATGAACGTTATTTTATTAAACATATTTTAGCCTTTTTTGCAGCTTCAGACGGTATTGTAAATGAAAATTTGGCAGAAAACTTTGTAAATGAAGTGCAATATTCTGAGGCAAAATTTTTCTACGGATTTCAAATAATGATGGAGAATATCCACTCTGAAACCTACTCTTTATTAATAGATACTTACGTAAAAAACGAAGAAGAAAAAGATAACTTATTTAAAGCTATTGAAGTTTTTCCGGCAATTAAGAAAAAAGCAGACTGGGCTTTAAAATGGATTGAATCGGACTCTTTTGCTGAGCGATTAATTGCTTTTGCAGCCGTTGAAGGAATTTTCTTTTCAGGATCATTTTGTTCTATCTTCTGGTTAAAGAAAAGAGGATTATTACCAGGACTAACTTTTTCGAACGAATTAATTTCTCGTGATGAAGGAATGCATTGTGACTTTGCTGTTCATTTACATAATCATCACATGGTAAATAAAGTGCCTAAAGATCGTATTCGTGAAATTATTTTAGATGCTCTTAACATTGAAAGAGAGTTTATTACAGAGTCTTTACCAGTAAGTTTAATAGGTATGAATGCTAAATTAATGACGCAGTACCTAGAATATGTAACTGATAGATTATTACTAGAATTTGGATGTGATAAAGAGTATGATGCTACCAATCCGTTCGATTTTATGGAAATGATTTCATTAGAAGGTAAAACAAATTTCTTTGAAAAAAGAGTTTCAGAATATCAAAAAGCAGGTGTATCATCAGGTGGTACAGGAGATATTAGTTTCGACGCTGACTTTTAAAAAGACAAAAAACATCACTGCTAATCCCCTACATGCGGTAATTTTTGCCAAAGCATAGTAATGCTTTAGCGCCCTAAGTTTCTGTACAGAAACAACAACATTTAACAACTAAATTAAGTTACTATAAAACCATAGTGTTCTTAGTGACCCTATTAACCAAATTAAAACCAATAATAATATGTATGTAGCGAAAAGAGACGGTAGAAAAGAACCTGTAATGTTCGATAAAATTACCGCAAGGGTTAAAAAAATGTGCTATGGATTAAACAATATTGTTGATCCAGTTAAAGTAGCCATGCGTGTTATTGAAGGTTTATATGATGGTGTAACAACATCTGAATTAGATAATCTAGCAGCAGAAGTTGCTGCAACAATGACAACTGCACACCCTGATTATGCTAAATTAGCAGCCAGAATTGCGGTATCTAACTTACATAAAGATACCAAAAAATCGTTTTCAGAAACAATGGTTGATTTGTACGAATATGTAAATCCTCGTACCGAAAAAAAATCGCCTTTATTAGCTGATGATGTGTATGAAATCATCATGAAAAATGCTGATAAATTAGATTCTACTATTATTTATAGTCGCGATTTTAATTATGATTATTTTGGATTTAAAACTTTAGAACGTTCATATTTATTAAAACTTAACGGTAATATCGTAGAGCGCCCACAACATATGTTAATGCGTGTATCTATTGGTATACATAAAGAAGATATTGACGAAGCAATTGCTACATACGAGTTAATGAGTAAAAAATATTTTACCCATGCTACGCCAACATTATTTAACGCAGGTACACCAAAACCACAAATGTCGTCTTGTTTTTTATTACAAATGCAGGATGATAGTATTGAGGGTATTTACGATACATTAAAACAAACGGCTAAAATTTCACAATCAGCCGGAGGTATTGGTTTGTCTTTACATAACATTCGTGCTACAGGAAGTTATATTGCGGGTACTAATGGTACATCAAACGGAATTGTACCAATGTTAAAAGTATTTAATGATACGGCACGTTATGTAGATCAAGGAGGAGGAAAACGTAAAGGTTCTTTTGCGATGTATTTAGAGCCTTGGCATGCTGATATTTATGACTTTTTAGATTTAAAGAAAAATCACGGTAAAGAAGAAATGCGTGCGCGTGATTTGTTTTACGCAATGTGGATTTCTGATTTATTTATGGAGCGTGTTCAGCAAGATGCAGATTGGACGTTAATGTGCCCGCATGAATGCCCTAATTTATTTGACACTCATGGAAAAGAATTTGAGCGTTTATACACCAGTTACGAAGCTGCCGGAAAAGGTAGAAAAACCATAAAAGCACGTGATTTATGGGAGAAAATATTAGAATCGCAAATAGAAACAGGTACACCGTACATGTTATACAAAGATGCTGCTAACCGTAAATCGAATCAGAAAAATTTAGGAACCATTCGTTCTTCAAATTTATGTACAGAAATTATGGAATATACTGCTGAAGATGAGGTGGCAGTGTGTAATTTAGCATCGATAGCAATACCAATGTTTGTTGCTGAAGATGAAAATGGGAACAAGTTTTTTGATCACGATAAATTATTTGACGTAACTAAAAAAGTAATCAGAAACTTAGATACTGTTATTGATCGTAACTACTATCCTGTTATTGAGGCTGAAAACTCTAACGTTCGTCACCGTCCGGTAGGATTAGGAATTCAAGGATTAGCAGATGCTTTTATTATGTTGCGTATGCCGTTTACATCTGATGAAGCTAAAAAGTTAAATCAAGAAATATTTGAAACTTTATATTTTGCATCGGTAACTTCATCAATGGAAATTGCGAAGGCAAAAGAACCATATTCTACCTTTAAAGGTTCACCAATGTCACAAGGAGAATTTCAGCACAATATGTGGGGAATTAAAGAAGAAGATTTAAGTGGTCGTTGGGACTGGAGTAATTTACGTAAAGAGGTAATGGAGAACGGAGTTCGTAACTCATTATTAGTAGCGCCAATGCCTACTGCATCAACTTCTCAAATATTAGGAAACAACGAAGCTTTTGAGCCTTATACCTCTAATATTTATACACGTAGAGTATTATCTGGTGAGTTTATTGTAGTAAATAAACACTTATTAGAAGACTTGGTTGAGTTAAATTTATGGGACAATAATATGAAAGAAGATATTATGCGTGCCAACGGATCTATCCAACATATTGAAAGCATTCCGCAAGACTTAAAAGATTTATACAAAACAGTTTGGGAAATGAGTATGAAAGATATTATTGATATGGCGCGCCATAGAGGGTATTTTATCGATCAGTCACAATCGTTAAACTTATTTATGAAAGACCCTGATTTTGCAAAGTTAACATCAATGCACTTCTATGCTTGGAAAAGCGGTTTAAAAACAGGAATGTATTATTTACGTACCAAATCGGCAGTAAATGCAAAACAGTTTACATTAAATATTGAGAAGAAAGAAGAAGTAATTGAAGATGATAAACCAATGAGTGCTTCTGAATTTAAAGCCATGGTAGATGCTTCTAAAAACGGAGCACCAGACGATGATTGCTTAATGTGTGGTTCTTAAAAACCATAAAACTAAATTAAAAGTGATAAAAGAGAAGTCGAAAGGCTTCTCTTTTTTTGTATTTTCGATAAAATTTTGGAAATCTATGGAGATAAAATACTATATAATTCTTGGCATTTTTTCCGCAACTGTTGCTATTTTAAGAAGTAATAACAGAATTGACTCAGAAAAAATAGAAAAGAAAAAAGCTGTTAGGAGCAAAGCAAAGAGTTTGTTAAGTAAATTTAGGAGTTCTACTGATTACAATCACCCAATATCTAAAAGTATAATTAAATTACTCGAAAACTATCATTATCACGACAATGTTGGAAAAACATTAATTGATGAAGAAATTAAAATAATTGAAGAGAAGTTAAATCTAAAACTCCCAAAGTCATATAAACTGTTTCTGAAATATTTTGGAGATGGAGGCGATTGGGTTTTTGTACAAAATATAGATAGTATCCAAAATGGAGGCTTTTATAAAGAGTACGATTATCATAACACTTTAAAAGAATATGTTTACTTAGAAGAAGAAAAGGTTATAACAGAAAGTTTACTTTCTTTAATGACCGAAGATTCAAATGGCGGAGCATGGTGTTGGTTAACTCATGAAGAGAAAAAAGATAATGAATGGTCATTAGTTTATTATATAGATGGATGTTTGCATTACAAAGTAAAAAATTTTACAGAATGGTTAGAGGTAGTTGCTTTTGAAAAGGAGGTTATTAGAGAATATGATGTAGAAGAAAAACTAGGTTTAGGGTAAAGATTTCGTAATTTCGACAAAAATTTTAGAAGATGATGAATTGGGAACAACTCCTTTCTTTAAAACGTTTTGGCGATACGCAAAAACGTGAACGCATATTACAAGACGAAACCCGATTAGGCTTTGAAGTAGATTTTGATAGAATCATATTTTCATCGGCCTTTCGTAGCTTACAAGATAAAACACAGGTAATTCCGTTATCAAAAACCGACTTTGTACACACACGATTAACACACAGTTTAGAAGTATCAGTAGTAGGTAGAACGTTAGGAAGACGCGTTGGTAAAGTATTGTTAGAACGTCATCCGGAGTTAGTAAATTTAGGCTACACTTTTAACGATTTTGGAGCTATTGTTGCTGCTGCATCCGTAACACATGATATTGGGAATCCGCCTTTTGGGCATTCAGGAGAAAAAGCTATTGGAGAATATTTTAAAACCGGTAACGGATTAAAATATAAAGAGCAACTTACAGAAAAAGAATACCAAGATTTAATAGATTTTGAAGGAAACGCGAACGGATTTAAGATTTTAACCGAAAATAATCACAGTAGCGAAGGTGGTTTGCGTTTAAGTTATGCAACCTTAGGAGCATTTATGAAATATCCGAAGGAATCATTGCCTAAAAAACCAACAACACATATAGTTGATAAAAAATACGGCTTTTTTCAGTCAGAAACAGCTGCTTTTTTAGATGTTGCCAATGATTTAGGTTTACAGAAAAAAGAGAGCGACGGAATTTCATATTACCGTCATCCATTAGCTTATTTAGTTGAAGCTGCAGATGATATTTGCTATACAATTATCGATTTTGAGGATGGAATTAATTTAGGACTAATCGATGAAGATTATGCCTTAGAGTATATGATAAAGCTCGTAAAAAACACCATTGATAGTAAAAAATATCACTCTTTAAAATATACAAAAGATCGTGTAAGTTACCTGAGAGCCTTAGCAATAGGGGTATTAATTAACGAAGCAGTCGACATTTTTTTAGAAAACGAAACAGCTATTTTAAATGGTAGTTTTGATAAATCGTTATTAGATAAGTGTAAATATGAAGCTCAAATTAATGACATTATTAAAATTAGTATAGCTAAAATATATCGTAGCAAAGATGTTATTGAAAAAGAAGTAGCAGGTTATAAAATTATTGCTGATTTATTAGATGTTTTTGTAACAGCATTAAATAATAAGTATAACGGAGTAGCATCAAATTACGATACCTTAGTTTTAAATTTACTTCCCGATCAATATCAGCAAGAAAAAGAACAATTATATGATAGAATCATGCAAATATGTAGTTATGTATCAGGTTTATCAGATAGTTTTGCAATACGATTATTTAAAAAAGCAAAAGGAAATATTGCCTAATTAGTTATTAAATAAACATAGTTTGTATTAAGTTTTTAGGGTGATTTTAATACTAACTGTTATTATATCACAAATAAAATTATTATGAATAAAAGAAGGCTTTTTTTTGGCTTTTTCACACTATTAGCCATAGGAATTGTTGTTTTGAAATCAACAAATAGTCAAGGTATAGATATTGATAAATTAAGAAATCAACATGCTGAATTTTTAAAGAATCACCCTTTTCAAAAAACAGGAAAACTTCCTAAAAAACAAAGAAAAGCACAAGGGTTACCCCCAAATGCATACTTTGAACAAAAGTATTTAAGCGAAATAAATCCATCTACAGGAAAAACCCATAAAGAAAATGTCTTAGCACTTCAAAAGAAGTTAAATGATTTAAGGGCAAGTAGAAGAGCGCCAGGAGAAGTAGATAATAATTGGGTTGAAAGAGGGCCAAATAATGTAGGAGGAAGAACAAGAGCCTTACTTTTTGATCCTAATGATGCTACTAATGAAACAGTATTTGCAGGTGGTGTAAGCGGAGGTTTATGGAAAAACACCAATATTTCAAACAGAAATTCAGCATGGGTACGTGTTGGTATTCCAGAAAATTTAGCAGTTTCCTGTATTGCTGTAGATCCTAATAACTCAAAAATATTTTATATTGGTACGGGTGAATCGTATGTAAATGGCGATGTAAATGGCGATGGATTATGGAAAAGTGTTGATGGCGGTAATACTTGGGATAATGTTTTTGGAGGTATTACTTCAGCTTCTTATTTAGATACAAATTCTAGATTAACAATTAACACACCTTCTAGTATTTCAGGAAATTATGCAACGGTGTTAACCACAGAGTTTGGCGGAGGTTTATCAATTGATATTACAAAAGAATTAGTGTTAGTAAATGATGGAACCAATCCAACAGAAGATGGTTGTGAAACGATTACAAATGGTTCAGAATTAGCAGGGAAAATAGCAGTAATTCTTAGAGGAACGTGTAATTTTTCAGCAAAAGCAAAAAATGCGCAAGATGCTGGTGCTATAGCAGTAATAATTGTTAATAATCAAAATACGGCGCCATTTAATATGGCAGCAGGTGATAATGGAGCAGAAGTAACCATTCCAACAGTAATGATTGGTAAAAGAGATGGTGATGATTTAATAAACGTTTTAAAATCTGGAACAGTTACAGGTACATTATCTGCAACAAATACAAACTCTAGTAATCTTACATTTGTACCTGGAGTACAACATATTAATGATATAGTTGTTAGAAATAATAATGGGAACTCAGAAGTTTATGTAGCAGCAGGAGAATCTGCTTATACAGGAGCAACATCTTTAGGAGGAGATAGTTATGGAGTATATAAATCGGTTGATGGAATTAATTTTTCAAAATTAAATATACCAAAAACAGCAGCTGGTTATGAGCATGAACCTAATAATATTAAGATTGCAGCAGATAATTCATTATATATTAGTACTACAAGAAGTGATACAAATGGTGATGGTGGAGGAGTCATTTTTAAATCTACAGATGGTATTACCTTTAGTAAAGTATATACCATAACAAATGGAGTTAGAACAGAAATAGCGGTTTCGCCAACAAATAAAAATACAGTATATGTTTTAATAGAAATGAATACCTCAGGAGCACCAGTAAAGATGTTTAAAACAACTGATAATTTTGCAAACATAGCTGAGTTGCCATTGCCTAATGATGCTGACACAGATATTGAAGCAAATGATTTTACAAGAGGACAAGCTTTTTATGATTTATTACTAAGGGTAGATCCTAATAATGAAGATGTTTTATATGTTGGAGGAATAGATTTGTTTAAATCAACAGATGGCGGAGCCACGTGGAATCAATTGTCGCATTGGTATGGTGGTTTTGGTTATCAGGATGTACATGCCGATCAACATGGTTTAGCATTTGCATCATCAAGTAAGATGGTTTTTGGTAATGATGGGGGAGTGTATTATTCAAATAACTCTGGAACAAATATTTTACCAAGAAATAAAAATTATAACACCTTACAATTTTACACAGTAGGTGTTGCTCCAACAGCAGTATTTGGTGGTAAAGAATATTTTATTGCTGGCGCACAAGATAACGGAACACAATTGATAGAAGAAGCTTTACAGGGAGTTAACAGCTCTATTACAGCATCTGGAGGAGATGGAGCTGCGAGTTTTTTTGATATTGATGGTTCCGATGAATACTTTATAACTAATTATGTGTACAATCAAAGTATTCTGTTATATAATTATAAAACAAACCAATCAATAGAAATTAATGAAGAAAATAGTTCTAATGGTGATTTTATAAATCAAGAAGAATTAGATTCAAATCTTAATATTTTGTATTCGAACTACTCAAATAATAGTGGTTTTATTGTAAAAAGATATTCAAATTTATTAGAAACAATTATTAAAGTAGATTTAACAAATTCATTGATGGACAATGCGCCATCAGCACTAAAAATTTCACCATATACAACAACGTCTAGTAAATTATTTTTAGGATTAAAAAATGGTAAATTATTAAGAGTAGAAAATGCCAATGTAGGAGCTGGTACTTGGACAGAAATAACGGGCTCTAATTTTATAGGCTCAGTTTCTGATATCGAATTTGGTAAAAATGAAGATGAAATTTTTGTTACTATGCATAACTATGGAGTTGTAAGTATATGGTACTCTAATGATGCAGGTGTAAGTTGGATAAGTAAAGAAGGTGATTTACCAGATTTACCCGTTAAAACAATAATGCAAAACCCTTATAATGAAAATGAAGTTATTATTGGTACCGATTTAGGAATTTGGAAAACAAGTAATTTTGATGCGGTTACTCCAACATGGAAACAAGCATATAATGGAATGAGTAACGTACCAGTTTTAGATTTAAATTTAAGAGATGATAACGTAGTTTTTGCCGCAACGTATGGTAGAGGTGTATTTTCAGGTAGTTTTTTAAATCCTAATGAGGATGAGGATAATGACGGAATAAATAATGATGTTGATAATTGCCCAACAACAGCAAATCCAGATCAAGCAGATGTAGATGATAATGGAATAGGTGACGTGTGCCAAGATACAGATGGTGATGGGATTTTAGATATCAATGATAATTGTGTAAATAAAATAAATCCTAATCAAGAAGATGTTAATAATAATAGCATTGGAGACGCATGTGAAGATATAGATAATGATGGAGTTGCAGATAATATTGATAATTGTGTAAATACACCAAATGCCGATCAAAAAGATATTAATAATGATGGGATAGGCGACGTGTGTCAGGACTCAGATGCTGATGGAATTTTAGATGATGTTGATAATTGCCCAACAACAGCAAATCCAAATCAAACAGATGCAGATAATAACGGAATAGGAGATGCGTGTGAAGATGCAGATAATGATGGAATAATTGATACGGTAGATAACTGTATCAATACAGCAAATCCAAACCAAGAAGATGCAGATAATAATGGAATTGGAGATGCTTGTCAAGATTCTGACAATGATGGCGTTATGGATGCTGTAGATAACTGTCCAAATACATCAAATCCAGATCAAGCCGATGTTAATAACAACCAAATAGGAGATGTATGTGATACTAGTTATTTAGATGAAAAGAATATATCTATTCAAACTACATCAGAAACCTGTGTCAATGAAAATGACGGTAAAGTTACCGTTAATGTTAATGAAACATTTGTAAGTTACACTTTAACTTTAATAGGAAATACAACAAATGAAACAATACAATTAACATCAGCATCGTATACTTTTGAAAATTTAGCACCAGGAAATTATGAGGTATGTGTCGTTGTTGATGATAAAAATTACAAACAATGTTTTGAAATAAAGGTAAAACCAGCCAGTACTGTTTCTTTAAGATTAGCTAAAAATAACCAATCTAAAAATTATACTGTAAACGTAAGTTCTGGAACAGCACCTTACAAAGTATTTTTAAATGGAGATTTAGTTAATACGTTCAATCAATCAACATTTAATGTAAAAGTTAAAGGCAAAGGACTTATTGAAGTAACCACTGCAAAAGCTTGTGAAGGTAAATTTACTACAACTATTGATAATGTTTTCTTAAGGAGTAATCCAGTTATAGAATCTATAGAATTATTAGTACCACTAGAAACACCAATAAAAATTAAAGCAACGGTATTTGATATAACAGGTAAAGTCGTATTAAACGAAAACATTGAAAGACAAGGAAATGAATTGTCAATTCCATTTAGTAATTATAAATCAGGAATTTATATATTAAAATTAGGAAACGATAAGAATAATACCTTTAAAATATTAAAAAAATGAAAAAAGTAATAAATAAAATCGCTTTATTTTCAGTTTCATTATTCATTGCTTGTGGTGGCAGTACGAGTAAAGAACCAGAAGTAGTTAATGAAGCACCAAGTACTGTTAATTTAGTGTATCCAACAGAAAATTTACTATGTATAGATAACACGGTTGTTTTTGATTGGTCAGATGCTACAGATGCTAATAATGATAACATTCGTTATAAAGTAGAGTTTTCAAATAGTAGAGATATGGCTGTTATTGTTAAAACAGAAACAGTAAGTTCTTCTACAAAATCAATTACAGTAGATAAAGGAGTTGCTTATTATTGGAGAGTAACTGCAGTTGATAGTAAAGGTAAAGCAGGTATACCGTCTTCGGTAAATGCTTTTT
This sequence comes from Tenacibaculum soleae, assembly GCF_030549005.1. Lineage (NCBI taxonomy): Bacteria > Pseudomonadati > Bacteroidota > Flavobacteriia > Flavobacteriales > Flavobacteriaceae > Tenacibaculum > Tenacibaculum soleae. The sequence continues at coordinate 331,540 of NZ_JAUOSW010000001.1, read as the reverse complement.
ATACAAAAGGAGAAGGAGAAACTAATACCGCACCGTTTACAGCAAAATTAATTGCACCTTTAGATGAAGGGACTATAAATACTGTAAATTTTAATTTACAATGGAAAGGAGCTGATTCTAATACATCAGATACTTTAACATATGATGTTTTTTTTAGCGAAAATACTGACCCAGAAAAAGTAACAACCAATTCAATTAGTGACGAATTATATGAAGTAACTGTTGAAACTGGTAAAACCTATTATTGGAAAATAAATACGATTGATAACTCAGGAGCAAAGTCTATTGGTCAAGTTTGGAGTTTTAGTGTAAACTAAATATACCAATGAATACATACAAAAAAACGACGCCAATGGCGTCGTTTTTTTATGGTAATAAGAAATCTACTTACTTTCTTCTTTTCGTTTTTCGGCTATTAATTCTAATTCATCATACCAATTTTGGCCAAATTTTCTAACCAGTGCTTGTTTTACAAATTTATAAACAGGTACTTGTAACTCTTTTCCTAAAGAACAGGCATCATCACAAATTTCCCATTTATCGTAATTTACTGCAGAAAATTCACTGTAATCTTTAACCCTTACAGGATAAAGGTGACATGAAACAGGCTTTTTCCAATCTACAATTCCTTGATTATAAGCTTCTTCAATAGCACATAAAGCCGTGTTTTTATCATCAAAAATAACATAGGCACAATCAGCATCGTTAATTAAAGGGGTTTCAAGCTCACCAAAATCACTGGTAATCCAAGTTCCTTGTTTTTCAATCGCCTCAATACCTTCTTTACGTAAAAAAGGTTTTATCTTAGGATAAATGTCTTCTAAAATAATTGTTTCTTCTTTATTTAATGGCGCTCCAGCATCTCCATCAATACAACAAGCTCCTTTACAGGCTGATAAATTACATACAAAGTCTTTGTCAATAAGATCTTCTGAAACGATGGTTTTTCCTAATTGAAACATAAAATATATTTAAAAGTGTATAGTTAACAATAACTTTACATAAAATTTAGTTGCAAAAATACTAGATTGTAACAATACTTGTATAATTTTGCAGCTGAAAAACAAAATATTATGAATTTTAACTTCAAAGAAATTTTTACAGCCTTTATGGTGTTATTTGCGGTGATTGATATTATTGGAAATATTCCTATTATTATTGACTTACGTAAAAAAGTAGGACATATTCAATCTGAAAAAGCCTCACTAATAGCTGGGGTAATTATGGTTATTTTTCTTTTTTTAGGAAAACAATTATTAAGTTTAATTGGTATTGATGTACATTCTTTCGCGGTAGCGGGAGCATTTATACTTTTTTTCATTGCTTTAGAAATGATTTTAGGTATTACACTTTATAAAGAGGATGAAGATGAAGCTTTAACAGCAACAGTTTTTCCATTAGCTTTTCCATTAATTGCCGGACCAGGTAGTTTAACAACCTTACTTTCTTTACGAGCAGAATTTAATATAGAAAATATTATAGTAGCTGTATTACTTAACGTAATACTAATATATGTGGTTTTAAAAACCTCCTCAAAGATTGAAAAAATTATTGGAGCTAACGGTATAAAAATTATTAGAAAAATATTCGGAGTTATCTTATTAGCAATTGCAGTAAAATTATTTGCAGCTAATTTTAAAGAGTTATTAGGATAACATGATATATGATTGCTTAATTATTGGTGGTGGAGTTTCGGGCATGCAATGTGCCTTGGTTTTAGGATCGGCATATAAAAAAGAGTATGCTAAAAATAAAAATATTGGTATTATACTACATCAACGAGCTTCTCATTTACAAGATGCACTATTTAATAATGTTTTAGGGTTGCCTTCAGCAACATTAGGAAGTGATATTTTAGTTGAAGGAAAAGCGCAATTAAAAACTCAATATCCACACGTTTCTCAAATTGAAAATGAAAAAGTAGTAGCTGTTTTAGAGGATAACACTGAATATAAAATTATCACTAATAAAAATGAGTATAGTAGTAAGTCAGTTGTGGTAGCCTTAAATTATTCTAAACCATTTGAAATAGCTGGTTTAGAACAATATGTAGAGCCACACATGCGAGCTAATGCTATGAAAAATAGAATACAACTTCGAAACTTTAATCACTTAATTAAAAAAGGGTTATACGTTTGCGGAACTTTAGCAGGTTGGCGCAGTCAATTTGCTATTGCAGCAGGAAGTGGTGCAAGTGTAGCTACTGATATTTTAACAGTATGGAATGATCATGTTCCAACGAAAGTACACGACAAAATAGAGAGTAATAATTAAAAACAAATAGAATAATGAAAAAAATATTAATATTAGGCTTTACAGCTTTGATACTTGTTAATTGTGGTCAAAATGGAATTGATGATAATATAATACCAGAACCGCCTGTAACTAAAGTTGTAGCCGTTGATGATTTTTATGAAACAATTGAAAATGTACCTTTAACTATTTCTGATTTTTTATCGAATGATACATTTACCAATACTACTATAAGCGTAGGAATACCAAACCCAAATAGTACAGTAAATAACGGAAATATTACACTTAACGATGGTAAGTTTATTTATACACCTGCTACCGATTTTATTGGAGAAGATTCTTTTGAATACACAATTTGTAGCGCTACAACCACCACAAATTGTGCTACAGCAACAATTAAAATAACTGTAAAAGCTGAATCAACTACAACTCCTGGTAGTTTTAATATTCCTGCTGCACTAACATCTTATTATAGTGGGGTAGATTTTACATTAACAGGAGCTGCATTAAAAGATGAACTTGCTACTAAAATAACGAGTACTCATACTACTTTTTTAACCTATACACCTGGTGTTTGGGAAGCTGTAAAAAAATCAGACTTAGATCCTTCAGATAATAGTAAGGTTTTATTAATTTATGGTTATAATGATACTGACGGAGATTATGTGACAGATAGATCACGTAGTAAAAATGCTAATGGAGGTAGTCAAGGAACAGAGTGGAATAGAGAGCATGTGTACCCTAAATCATTAGGAAACCCTAATTTAGGTACAGCTGGTGCTGGTTCAGATGCACACCATTTAAGACCATCTGACATTCGTATGAATTCTAATAGAAGTAATAAGAAATTTATCAATGGATCAGGTACAGCAGCTGCAGTTTCTAATGGTTGGTATCCTGGAGATGAGTGGAAAGGTGATGTTGCTCGTATGATGATGTATATGTATTTACGATATGGTAATCAATGTTTACCAAAAAATGTTGCTATTGGTACTGTTAATGCATCAGATAGTAATATGATTGAATTGTTATTACAATGGAATGCTCAAGATCCTGTTTCTGATTTTGAAAAAAACCGTAATAATGTAATTGCTGAAGAGCAAGGTAATAGAAACCCTATGATTGATAACCCTTATTTAGCAACTGTTATTTGGGGTGGTACTACTGCCAATAACACATGGGAGTAAATAATTAGAACATAAAACTATTGGTTAGCTTGTAAGTTAACCAGTAGTTTTTCTTTATAAGTTCTGCCAATTGGTAGAACTTTATTGTTTATATATAGGTTGGTGCTGCTGTATTTTTCTACCTTTTTTATATTTATGATATATGATTTATGAATTTGCAAAAATGTATTATCACTTAATTTATTTTTCCAATTTTTTAAAGAATCAATAACTGTAAGTTTTTTGTTTATCATATAAAAGGTTACATAATTTCTGTCTGATTCTAAATAAAGTATTTCTTCTAAATATATTTTATAAATAGTTTTATCTATATTTAAATAAATGGCTTCTTTTTCTTTTGTTTCTGTGGTGTTTATCTGTTTTTCGGCTTTGGTTATTGCTTTTAAAAAACGATCAAAAGAAAAGGGTTTTACAAGGTAATCAACAATAGTATCTAGTTCAAAACTAGTAACAGCATAATCAGGATAAGCAGTTGTAACTATTATTTTAGGTGGATTTTTAATTGTTTTTATAAAATCTAAGCCAGATATATCTGGCAGATTTATATCTAATAAAACAACATCAATTTTTGTATTTTTTAAAAATTGATGTGCACTTATTGCTGTTTGAAAAGAATTGATTAACTCTAAATCAGGAATTTTACGAATATAATTTTTTAATACATTTTGTGCCGGAAGCTCATCTTCTATAATTATACAATTCATTTATTTTAAGTTTAAAGCTAATGATATCGAAAAGCTATCTGTTTTACTTATAGTTAGTTCATAATTATTTTGATATAATAAGTTTAACCGCTTTTTAAGGTTTTTTAAACCGATTGACTCAGTATTTTTTATTGATTTATCATCATAATCATTTGTGCAAATACAGATCAATTTATTTTTTGTTGCCTTAATGTTTATATCAATAGTACTATTAATAACACTGTGTTTAAATGCGTTTTCGATAATAGTAATTAATAACAATGGAGCAATTTTGTAGCTTTCATTATCGGTAGAGGTTTTATAATTTATCTGCTTAATCCCCTCAGTTCTAATTTTATGAAAAGCAATATAATTGTCTATAAATTGTATTTCTTTAATCAAACTAACTTTCTTGGCATTGCTTTCGTACAAAACATGTTTTAGATTATCCGATAGTCGTAAAATTAAGTCAGGGGCTTTGTCAGGTTTTTCAATAGCGTATGAATAAATAGTATTTAAATTATTGAATAACACATGTGGATTAATCTGTGATTTTAAGAATTTTAATTCCATCTCAGCTCTTTCTTGCTCAATTTTAGCTACTTTTTCGGATTGATCAATATACCGAAATAACATCCATATAAAGGAAAAGAATAATAACGGAGTTAAGGTTTGCCATAAATAATCACTTAAACATTTTATAATCGAACATCCGCAGCGCGCAAAAACGTAACAATACAATTGTGTTGCTAAAAATGATATAGATAAAAAAAGAAAACTATATAATGCATACCATTTCTTTTTCATAAAAAAAGGTAATAGTATTTGATTGTTTATATATACGATACTAACAAGGATGAAAAAATACTGTAAAAACGGATTTTCAGTCCAATAATAAGGCGTAAAAACAAACAATGATATAATGATAAACAACACCCAAAAAAGTAGGTGTATTAAAGTCTCAGCGCCGTGTTTTTTTAATGTATTCATATACAGTTAAAAATAGGTAAATTTTAAAGAGTAATTTATAAATAAAGTACCAACTACATTAATACGAGTATCAACTACAAACTAAGGGTGTTTTGCATAAGTTTACAGGTTGTTTATACTGATGTTTTTATTAAGTATTAGTTATCGTTTACATTAGACAAACTATTAATTAAACAATGTAAATATGAAAAAATTAGTATCATTTATTGTTATTTGTTTTATAGCAATTACCGTTAATGCACAGGAATTTAAGTTTGATAAAACTACTATTGATTATGGTAAAATAGCACAAGGTGCTGAAAAAAAACGTGTGTTTGAGTTTACCAACATTGGTGATACTCCTTTAATTATTAAGCAAGTAGTTTCTACTTGTGGTTGTGCTGTACCTAAAAAACCAGAACAACCTATTATGCCAGGAAAGAAAGGAAGCATAGAGGTGTCGTATGATACTAGTCGATTAGGAGGGTTTTCTAAAATGTTTACCATTATTTCAAACGCAAAATCAAAAAGAGAAGTGTTAAAAATTAAAGGGTTTGTTAGCAAAAAAAATCTTGTTGCTTCTAAATAAAAAAATCCCGAGTTTAATACTCGGGATTTTTAATTTTTATATAAGAGGGTTTATCCTTTTAAACTAGCTTTCATAAACTCAGTATTCATACGAGCAATGTTTTCTAATGAAATTCCTTTCGGGCATTCAACTTCACAAGCTCCTGTATTTGTACAGTTACCAAAACCTTCAGCATCCATTTGAGCTACCATGTTTAAAACACGGTCTGTAGCTTCAACTTGTCCTTGTGGTAATAAAGCATACTGAGATACTTTAGCTCCAACAAATAACATTGCCGATGAGTTTTTACAAGTAGCCACACAAGCACCACAACCAATACAAGTTGCTGCATCCATTGCGTCGTCAGCATCTTTTTTAGGAATAGGAATTGAGTTAGCATCTTGGGTGTTTCCTGAAGTATTTACAGAAATATACCCTCCAGATTGCTGAATACGTTCAAAAGAACTTCTATCAACAACTAAATCTTTAATTACTGGGAAAGCTGCAGCTCTAAATGGTTCAATTGTAATTGTATCACCATCTTTAAACATACGCATGTGTAATTGACAAGTAGTTACACCACGATCAGGACCATGTGCTTCACCATTAATGTACATAGAACACATACCGCAAATTCCTTCACGACAATCATGATCAAAAGCAACAGGTTCTTCACCGTTGTTAATAATCTGTTCGTTTAAAACATCCATCATTTCTAAGAAAGACATGTGTTCAGAGATGTCGGTTACTTTATAATCGACCATTTTCCCTTTATCACTTGCGTTTTTTTGACGCCAAATTTTAAGTGTTAAATTCATAATATCCTCTTATTTGTATGAACGTTGTTTTAATTCAATATCGTTAAACTCTAATTCTTCTTTGTGTAAAATTGCCTCTGCAGGTTCTCCTTTATATTCCCAAGCAGCAACATACGCGTAATCTTTATCATTACGTTTTGCTTCTCCTTTTTGTAATCCGTCTAACTCAACAGATTCTTCTCTAAAGTGACCACCACATGATTCATTTCTGTTTAAGGCATCTTTAGCAAATAACTCTCCTAATTCTAAGAAATCAGCTACACGACCTGCTTTTTCTAATTCAGGATTCATTTCATTTGCATCTCCAGGAACTGTTACGTTTTTCCAGAAATCTTCACGCAATGCTTTAATTTCAGCCATTGCTTCTTTTAAACCTTGTTCGTTACGTGCCATTCCACATTTTTCCCACATAATTTTTCCTAATTTTTTGTGGTAATAGTCTACAGAATGTTCTCCATTATTATTGATGAAGAAATTGATACGTTCAGTAACTTCTTTTTCAGCTTCTTCAAATTCTTTAGTATCTGTTGGTATTTTTCCAGTACGGATATCTCCAGATAAATAATCACCAATTGTATATGGTAATACAAAATAACCATCGGCTAAACCTTGCATCAAAGCAGAAGCTCCTAAACGGTTAGCACCATGATCAGAGAAGTTTGCTTCACCAATACAATACAATCCATCAACGGTTGTCATTAAGTTATAATCAACCCAAACACCACCCATTGTGTAGTGTGTTGCAGGATAAATCATCATTGGAGTTTCGTATGGATTTTCATCTACGATTTTCTCGTACATTTGAAATAAGTTTCCATATTTAGCTTCAACAATAGCTTGTCCTAATTCGTATACTTTTGCATCCGAAGGATTTGATATGTTTTGTAATTTTGCTTGCTCTCTACCGTAACGGTCAATTGCCGATTTAAAATCTAAATACACCGCTTCACCAGTTGCATTTACTCCGTAACCAGCATCACAACGTTCTTTTGCTGCACGAGAGGCAACATCACGAGGTACTAAGTTACCAAATGCAGGGTAACGTCTTTCTAAATAATAATCTCTTTCATCTTCAGACAATTCGGTTGGTTTTTTACGACCTTCTCTAATTGCCATCACATCTTCCATGTTTTTAGGAACCCAAATACGACCATCATTACGTAACGATTCTGACATTAAAGTCAATTTCGATTGATAATCTCCTGAACGAGGAATACATGTTGGGTGAATTTGTGTATAACAAGGGTTTGCGAAATATGCTCCTTTTTTATGAATTTTCCAAGCTGCAGTTGCATTAGAACCCATTGCGTTGGTTGATAAGAAATATACATTTCCGTATCCACCAGAGGCAATAACAACAGCATGGGCCGAGTGACGTTCGATTTCACCAGTAACTAAGTTACGAGCGATAATACCACGAGCTTTTCCACCAACTTTAACAACATCTAACATTTCATGACGATTGAACATTTCAATCTTACCACGAGCAATTTGACGGTTCATTGCAGAGTATGCACCTAATAATAATTGTTGCCCTGTTTGTCCTTTAGCGTAAAAAGTTCTTGAAACTAATACTCCACCAAACGAACGATTGTCTAATAAACCACCATAATCACGAGCAAAAGGTACACCTTGCGCTACACATTGATCAATAATGTTTGCTGAAACTTCAGCTAAACGGTGAACGTTTGCTTCACGAGAACGGTAATCTCCTCCTTTTACCGTATCGTAAAATAAACGGTAAAAAGAATCTCCATCACCTTGATAATTTTTTGCTGCATTAATACCTCCTTGTGCTGCAATAGAGTGTGCTCTACGAGGAGAATCTTGATAAGCAAATGCTTTTACATTGTAGCCTAACTCAGCTAAAGTTGCAGCAGCTGAACCACCTGCTAAACCTGTACCAACCACAATTACGTCTATCAAACGTTTGTTTGCTGGGTTTACCAAGTCAATTTTGTCTTTATAAGTTGTCCATTTATCTTTAATTGGACCTTTTGGAATTTTTGAATCTAAAGCCATACTTGTTTCGTATTAGTGATTGAAATGGTGAAATAAAGCAATGATGATAAACCCTACAGGAATACCAATTGCATACACTTTACAAAATGTTTTCAATCCTTTAGTGTATTTGTTGTTTGCTCCAACTGATTGGAATGCAGATGAAAATCCGTGTAATAAGTGTAATGCTAAAAATACAAATGCTACGATGTATGCACCAACTCTAAGTGGATTTACAAATTTGTGTTGTAATTCTTCAAAGTATCTAAGTCCGCTATCAGCCACATTTGGGTCGATAAGTCCAGACATATCTCCTTGAATAAATTTGGTATTTAATTCTGGAAACCAGAAATCAATAAAATGTAATACTACAAATGCTAAAATTGCAGCTCCAGACCAAATCATGTTTCTACTCATCCAAGTAGAGTTTGCGGCTCCGTTATTTTTAGCATAGCTTACTGTACGTGCACTGTTGTTTTTTAATTCTAAGATGAATCCCATTACAAAATGAAACACTACACCAATAATCAAAACAGGTTGCATAACATATTGTATTAACGCATTAGTACCCATAAAATGAGATAATTTGTTAAATGTTGCTCCGTTGTCTGGAAAAATTGAGGTGATGTTTATTGCAAAATGTTGTAATAAAAAGAACATCAAGAAGAACGCCGAAAGTGCCATGGCAAATTTTCTTCCAATAGAAGATTTTAATAATCCCATTATTTTGTTTGTTATATTAAATATATAACACAAATTTAAGGGGTACGCACTACTTGCACAAATTTTGCGAATTGTTTTATTAAATATTTAGAATGGGTTTAAATAAACGAGTAGTGTTTTGATTTAAAGATTAAATCCAATTAAGTAGATTCGCTAACTCTTCGGGCTTTTCTAACGGAATCATATGCCCACAATTTTTGATGATTATATGTTTTCCATTTTGTAATTTAGATACTAATATTTTTACATCTGCAATTGAAATTAATGCATCGTTTTCGGCAGCAATAAGTATTATTGGAATGTTCAGGCTTAAAACTTGTTCCGTAATATTAAGTCTAGAAGAAGTGGCTTTTAATTGACGAATTAAAACTTCTTTCCCTAAAGTTGCATCCATTTTTTTAATAATACTTATAATTTCTTTATTTTGATGATTGGGGTGTAAAAATTGCTGTATTCTTACCAGCGAAATACCTTTGTACTTTTTGTTTTGTAAAAAATCAATGGTGCTTTTTCGTAACTGAACTTCATTATCATTTAAACCATTTGTATTTGCTGCAATTATTACAAGTTTTTTTACCTTCTCAGGGTAGTGAGTCGCAAAGTTTAAGGCTGAAAACCCGCCTAAAGAAAACCCTACAATTATAGCTTTTTCATCAATTTTTGATAAGATTATTTTGTTAATTTCATCAAAAGAAGTAGCTAAAGTAATATCAATATGAACTGGAAAAATATTTTCTAAACGAGGAAATACAAATTGCCATAAATCGACTGTACACATTGTGCCTGAAATAAAATATACCTTTTGCATTTATTTTATAGTTTATCAAGTATTAATTAGTTTATTAATCTTAAAAAACTTAGTAACAAGTTTGTTACTGTAAGGTAAAGATTAACATTTATACACCGTGTAAGTTAAACTTTTTAGGTGTTTTAGTAAATAAATATATTGTATCTTTTTGTTAAATTGTAATCAATATAAATCTACGAGTATAAACAGATTTAATTTAGGTATTATATTGTTTTGTTAGCTAATTATATTTTAACGACCAACAATAAAAAGAAGTTATAAAATGGCTATTCAAGATATAAAATCATATAAATATCAAGATGTTTTTTCGTTAAAAACCGTACAGTTTGAAAAAGCTTGTGTGGTTAATAAACCTACACAAATTAATAGCTATAAAATTTTTTGGATAAAGGAAGGCGAAGGAACTTATCATATCGATTTTGAAAGTTATTCATTTAAAGGAGGAGTATTATTTTTTTTATCTCCTGGACAAATGTTCTCGGTTACTTCAGAAAAAATAAAAGAAGCTTATCAATTAAGTTTTGTACAAGATTTTTACTGTATTCAGGCGCATGATTCTGAAATTTCTTGTAATGGAGTATTGTTTAATAACATATATGAAACCCCGTTTGTAAGACCTTGTAAAAAAGATATTGAAAAATTTAATTTTATAATCGAGAGCTTAGTAGATGAATTTGAAAACAATGAAACAGCTCAATACGATATGTTGCAAGCTTATTTAAAACAGTTTATAATACATGCTGTACGGATAAAAAAAGAATACCACATACTTAAAAAAGATATCGAAACAAAGTTGTTTAAAGACTTTAGTTTGTTGGTTGAGTTAAATTTTAAAAACTTACATAGTGTTACTGATTACGCTAATCGTTTAGGTATTTCTCCTAAATCATTAACCAAAAACTTTCAAAAAATAGGGATTGAAAGTCCCAGTGACTTTATTAAAAATCGAATTATAATAGAAGCAAAGCGTAAATTAATATATTCTACAGATATTATAAAACAAATAGCTTTCGACTTAGGTTTTAATGACCCAGCATATTTTACGCGTTATTTTACCAAGGCAACTGGAAAATCTCCAAAACAATTTCAAAAAGAGCATAAAAAAAACCCATAACACACAAGTTAGGGGTTGTTTTTTAAGGGATGTTATTATTTAAGGGGGTATAACATATAGGGGGGTATGCTACTTATAATAACATTACAAATGTACAACAGGTTTGTAGTTAATACATTAACCTATGTTTATAATGGTTTTTTAATTTAAAGAGTAACGTTTATTATAAAGAATCCTTTTCTATTTTTAATATAAGAAGCAATTATACCGCATAAAAAAACCCATAACACACAAGTTAGGGGTTGTTTTTAAGGGATGTTATTATTTAAGGGGGGTAACATATAGGGGATATGCTATTAATAATAACATTACAAATGTATAATGTTTTTACAATTAAAATGTTAACATAGGTTAAGAAATCATTTTTTTTAAGTTTTTATTGAAATCTAAGTTTAAGGAACCTTTGTCCATTTTTAAAAGATGTTATCTATCGCATCTTTGTAGTATAATTTTTAACCATGGTTTTATCGGTTATATAAAAATAAAAAGATGAAAACAACAGACACTTATCAATGCCCTAATTGTTGGGGATATCAAGAATACGACGAGCAATTTCCTGAAAGAGAAATGTGTAGTTGTGAGCAACCTAAATAATAATTAAAGAATCTAAAAAATGAGTACAAGAATTAAAACATTAAACCCAGAAACAACAACAGGAAAATCAAAAGAATTATTTGATGCTGTACAAAACAAACTAGGTTTTATACCTAACTTAATAAAAGTATTTGGTAATTCACCAGCTACATTACAAACCTACTTAAGTCTAGGTGATTTAACCGCAAGCGGAAATTTTTCTAATAAGTTTAGAGAACAACTAGCATTAGCAATTGCTGAAGAGAACGAATGTGATTACTGTTTATCTGCACATACAGCAATAGGTAAAATGAATGGCTTAACAGATGCTGAAACAGAACAAAATAGACAAGGATTATCTTCAGATGAAAAAGTAGCTGCAGGATTAAATTTAGCTCAGAGCATTACTAAAAATAGAGGAAATATAAGTGCTGATGAAATTGCAGCAGCAAAAGTAGCAGGATATACAGATAGTGATATTTTAGAAATAGTTTTAAATGTAGTTTCTAATACATTAACAAACTATGTAAATCATATTGCAAAAACCGAAATTGATTTTCCAGAAGTAAACTCAGGAAAATTCACCATAAACGCATAATAAAAAATTGAGGGATTACTTTTTATAGTAATACTCATCATATAAATATATAATCAAAAAGTAAATAAAAATGAAACGTATTATCGCAATTTTAGTATTCGTATTAACTGTTAATTTTCAAGCAAACGCACAAGAAGTAAAAACAGTGTCTTTAGAACAAACCAAAGGTAAGTTTATACAACAAAAGCTAACATTAAAGGAAGGAACTTATGTTTTTGAAATTTCTAATAATAATGTAGGACATGATGTTGGTTTTGTATTAGCACCTAAAGGAATGGTAGAAGCAGCACATCATATTAAAGATGCTTATGTAACTTCTTTAGTTAAAAACAATGCTAAATCTACTTCTAAAAAAGTAACTTTAAAAAAGGGGGAATATGTATATTTTTGCCCATTAAACCCTACACCTCAATATAATTTAACAGTTAAGTAAACGCTTAAATACAGTTTTTATATAAATAAAATCCCCGCTAATTGCGGGGATTTTATTTATATAAAAATTACTTATTCATAATATCTTCAATTTCATCTGCATCTATTGGTATGTTACGCATTAAATTAAAAGGGTCTCCTTTTTCTTGAATAACAACATCGTCTTCTAATCGAATACCAAAACCTTCATCAGGAATGTAAATCCCAGGCTCAACAGTAAAAACCATATTCGCTTCCATAGGTTGGTGTAGCAATCCGTAATCGTGTGTGTCTAATCCCATATGGTGTGAAGTACCATGCATAAAGTATTTTTTATAGGCCGGCCAGTTTTTATCCTCATTTTGCACATCGGCTTTATCTAATAAACCTAAACCTAATAATTCTGAAGTCATTAATTTACCAACTTCAACATGATAATCAGCCCAAATAGTTCCTGGAATCAATAATTTTGTAGCATCGTTTTTTACACGGTTTACAGCATTGTATACAGCTTTTTGTCGGTCAGAAAAACGACCAGAAACAGGTACAGTTCTTGTCATATCTGACGAGTAGTTTGCATATTCTGCTCCAACATCCATCAAAATTAAATCTCCTGCTTTACATTGCTGATTGTTTTCTATATAATGTAATACATTTGCATTGTTACCAGAGGCAATAATTGGCGTGTAAGCGAATTTTTTAGAGCGATTTCTAATAAACTCATGAATAAATTCAGCTTCAATTTCATATTCCCAAACACCTGGTTTAATAAAATCTAACACACGTCTAAATCCTTTTTCGGTAATATCACAGGCTTGTTGTAATAAGTCTAGTTCTATCGGGTCTTTTAATGAGCGTAAACGTTGTAAAATAGGGTTACTTTTTGCAACAGAATGTGCAGGGTATTTTGCTAATAACCATTTTGTAAAACGTGCTTCGCGTGTTTCAGTTTCAATAGTAGCACGGTAATGTTCATTGGTGTTTATATAAACAGTTTCGGCAAGTGCCATCATTTCTGCTAAAACTTTTTCTAGGTCTTGTAACCAAAAAACGGTTTGTATTCCACTCGTTTTTAATGCTTTTTCTTTGGTTAGCTTTTCACCTTCCCAAACGGCAATATGTTCGTTAGTTTCACGTAAAAATAATACTTCACGTAAATTTTCCTTCGGACAATCAGGAAATAATACTAAAATACTTTCTTCTTGATCAACACCACTTAAAAAAAAGATATCACGATGTTGTTCAAACGGAAGCATACTATCTGCACTTACCGGATACACATCATTAGAGTTAAAAACAGCTAAACTATTTGGCTTCATTTGCGCCATAAAGTTTTTACGGTTTTTTATAAATAAGTCACGGTTTATTGGGTTGTATTTCATAATAGGTTCAATTAAATTACTAAACGTGTTTCAAAAATAAGAAAAGATACTATGCAAATATTAGCCATTTGGCGCTATTTTATATTTTTACGAATTCTACTCATATGTCTGGTAGAAATTCCTAAAAAAGAAGCTAAATAATGTAGCGGAACCTCTTGTAGTAATTTTGGTTCGTTGGTAAGTAGTTTTGTGTAGCGTTCTTCTGGTGTAAGTGTAAGTAAATCAATGCGATATTCATCAATTAAAAAAATTTGATTTTCAATTAAACTATAATAAAACTGATGAAATGCTTTATTATTTTTCAGTAAATAATTAAAATCATCCACTAGAACCACTTGCAAATTACAAGTACTTAGCGCTTTAATGTTTTTGCGTGATGGTGTTTTTTGTAAGTAACTTTTTAAGGCAGATGTGCATGAATTTTTTAAAGCTAAATAGGTAGTTTTTTCTTCTTCGGATGTTTCAATGGCATGTTGTAAAATACCACTTTCTATATAGCAAAAGTATTTGCAAATGTTTCCTTTTTTAACTAAAAAACTATTTTTTGTTAATGTTAACGGAGTAAAAAAACGTAAAATCTCAGTAATTTGATTTTCAAACTGCTGAGATTTTAATACATTTTCTATGTAGCTATAAAAATTCATCTTATAGTTTATCTACGTTTATTTTTTCTTGGAGATTTTCCTTCGTTTTTTCTTGATTGATCACTAGGGCGTTCTCTTTTAGGTTTTCTATTAACCGCACCTCTATGAGTAGCGCCTACTCCTTTTTTCTTTCCGTTACCAGATTTTTTCTTTTGAGTTGCTGCTCTTTTTGGCCCTGCAGTATCGGTAGGTTCGTACCCTTCAATTACTTCAGTGTTTAATTTTTGACGCAGTATTTTTTCTATCTCTTTTTGATATTCGGTTTCTTCACTACACACTAAAGAAATAGCTTCTCCTTTTGCACCAGCTCTACCAGTTCTACCAATTCTATGTACATAATCTTCAGGTACATTTGGTAATTCAAAGTTAATAACATGTGGTAATAATGGAATATCAATTCCACGTGCAGCAATATCAGTTGCTACTAAAACACGAATAGCGTTACTCTTAAAATTAGCCAATGCTTTTGTTCTTGCAGTCTGACTTTTATTACCATGAATTGCAGCGGCAGAAACACCTGAACCAATTAATTTTTTAGTTAATTTATTGGCACCGTGTTTGGTTCTGGTAAAAATTAAAACCTGACTCCAATTACCATCTTTTATTAAATTGGTAACAACTTCTGTCTTTTTTCCTTTATCAACTGTATATACTTTTTGAGAAACTTTATCCGCAGTTGAGTTTTGCGGAGCAGCTTCTACAGATACAGGGTTTTTTAAAATACCCTCTGCAAGTTTTTTAATTTCTTTTGAAAAAGTTGCAGAAAACAATAAGTTTTGACGCTTTGTAGGCATAAAACTGATAATTTTGTTAATATCTCTAACAAAACCCATATCTAGCATACGGTCAGCTTCATCTAAAATAAGTACATCAATTCTTTTAAACGATACTGCTTTTTGATCATGTAAATCTAACAATCTACCAGGAGTAGCTACCAAAAAATCAACACCATGACGCAATGTTTTTATTTGACTAGCTGCTTTTACGCCCCCAAAAACTACGGTAGATTTTATATCTAAATACGTACTATATTCTCTTACATTATCGTAAACCTGCGCAGCCAGTTCTCTCGTGGGTGTTAATACCAAGGCTCTTACAGGTCGGTATTTTGGGTGTTTGGTTTCTGATAAATATTGTAAAACTGGTAATGTAAAACCAGCTGTTTTACCGGTACCAGTTTGTGCAGATGCTAATACATCTTTTCCTGCTAAAATATGTGGTATCGCTTTTGCTTGTATTGGCGATGGAGTGTCGTATCCTTTTTCGCTGATAGCTTTTAACAAAGCATCAGATAATCCTAAAGATTTAAATGTCATATATAATATTTTAGAAATACACTTAAAATAAGTATTTCTATGAAGTTGCAAAGGTACTGCTATTTATTAGGATGTATTATAAAATTAAAAAGACACCTTTTTAAGATGTCTTGATTAATAATATATATTTTAAATGATTATTTTTTCATGGCACTTTTAATAAGTCCAACAATAATTAAAAGTACTGACCCTCCAACACCGCTACCAGCAATATTTCCTAAAATACCACCAATATCAATACCAAGCATTCCTAATAGTTGTGCACCTATACCACCTCCTAAAATACCTATAACAGAATTCCAAAGAGTTCCTAGCGAGAATTTTTTTAATTAGGCACCTGCTACGTTACCTCCAATTGCACCACTTAATAAACTGATAATTAATTCCATAATTTATTGTTTTAATTAGTTAATTGGAATTAAAGAAAGGGAAAAATAATACACAATAAAAATGTAATTGATTGATTATTAGGTTTAAGTTAGTTTTTCTTCTAATGATTTTACAATAGCTTTTCCTATATTATCTTTCGTATACGCTTCTATTCCTTGTAAACCTGGCGTTGAATTTACTTCGATTAGCAACGGTCCCCTTTTTGATCGAACCATATCAACACCAGCAATTGGTAAGTTTAAATATTTTGCTGCTTTAATAGCTATTTCTTTTTCTTCGAATGATAAATTAACTTTAAATCCATTGCCCCCTTGATGAATATTTGAGCGAAAATCATCTTCCAAACCTTTTCGTTTCATAGACGAAACTACTTTGTCATTTATTACAAAAGCACGAATATCTTCGCTATTGCTTTCAGCTATAAACTCTTGTAATAAAATACTCGTATTGGTACTATACATCGTGTCAATAATCGATTTTGCAGATTTTTTACTTTCGGCTAAAATAACTCCCGAACCATGTGTACCTTCTTGCAATTTTATAATAATAGGAGCTCCGCCCAAAAAATCTATTTGTTCACCTATGTTTTCAGGGTTTACAGAAAACAATGTATCTGGAGTCGGAATATATTTACGATTCATAATCTGTAAGGTACGTGCTTTGTTTTGCGATTGTAAAATACCTAAAGAAGTTGCCGTAGTATACACTCCGTTCATTTCAAACTCTTTAACAATAGCAGCACCATGTCTCGATGCAGAAGTTCCAATTCTGGGGATAATTACATCCGGAATATCAATAATATTTTCCCCTTTGTAAATTATTTCAGATATACCATTGGTAAGTTTTATAGAACACATCAAGTGATTAATAATTTTAACTTTATGCCCACGACGATTAGCTTCTTTAAATATTCTTTGCGTTGAATAGATAAGATCGCTAACAGAAAGAATAAAAATTGTCATAGTTTTATATGTTGAAATATCACAAATCTACTCTTTTTTTTAGTCGAAAAAAATGAAGTTTAAAGTTATAAGTATCAATGTTTTGTTAATTTTTATGATATTGGCTTTACATGTAGTAATTTCATCAACTCTAAACAAACAACAATGAAAACCCTTTTTACACTTGTTGCTTCTCTTTTTACATTAGCAGCAATAGCACAACAACCAACAAGCTATTCAGAAATTAAACAATCACTTCAACAAAAAGAAGCGTTAACTAAAACATCAATGGTTAAAAACATCGCTTTTAAAAACATTGGACCAACAGTAATGAGTGGTCGTGTAGTTGATATTGATGTAAATCCAAATAATACCACTGAATTTTATGTTGGATATGCTTCGGGTGGAGTTTGGTATACAAACAATAACGGAACAACCCTTACGCCAGTTTTAGACAATTCAGCAACACAAAATGTGGGTGATATTGCAGTTGATTGGAATAGTGGAACTATTTGGGTAGGAACAGGTGAAAATAATTCATCACGCTCTAGTTATGCCGGAATAGGTATTTTAAAATCTACGGATAAAGGAAAAACTTGGACAAATGTTGGTTTACCAGATAGTCATCATATTGGTAGAATATTAATCAACCCGAACAATTCAGATGAAGTTGTAGTTGGAGTAATCGGTCATTTATATTCCTCAAATACCGAACGCGGAATTTTTAAAACTACCGATGGCGGAAAAACATGGAATAAAACCCTGTTTATTAATGAAAACACCGGAATTATAGATATTGCAGTAGCACCAAAAAATTTTAATGTAATGTATGCAGCTTCTTGGGAACGTGAACGTAAAGCGTGGAATTTTGATGGTAATGGAAAAAATTCATCAATTTATAAATCTACAGACGCAGGTACAACTTGGGCAAAAATTTCTGATGAAAGTGGATTTCCTGTTGGAGACGGAGTTGGTAGAATTGGATTAGCGGTTTTTAATGAAAACATTGTGTACGCTTTACATGACAGTCAATATAGAAGAAAATCCGAAGGTAAGAAAACAGCATCTTTTAACCTTTCTAAAAAACAATTTGAAAATTTAAGTTCTGCTGATGTTTTAGCGTTAAGAAACAAAACTTTAGATAATTATTTGAAAGCTTATGGTTTTCAAGAAAAATTTAGAGCAGAAAATGCAAAACAATTATTAAGACCTGGAGGTGTTAAACCAAAAGAATTAATGACCTTTTTAGAAGATGAAATGGCTATTGTTTTTGAAGAACCTGTAATAGGAGCAGAGGTTTTTAAAACAACAGATGGAGGTGAAAATTGGAAAAAGCAGCACACAAGTTACTTAGATGGAATTTATAGTTCTTACGGGTATTATTTTGGTGAAATAAGAGTAGACCTACAGGATGAAAATAGTATTTATGTTTTAGGTATTGGAATTATTAAATCTAAAGATGGAGGTAAAACATTTACTTCTATTAATAGTGAAAACATGCATTCAGATCATCAAGCATTATGGGTAAACCCAAACAAACAAGGGCATTTAGTTGAAGGAAATGATGGCGGTTTAAATATTTCTTATGATGATGGAGAAAATTGGATTAAATTAAATAATGCAGCTCTTGGACAGTTTTATTCGGTATATGCAGACAACCAAAAAAAATATAATGTGTATGGTGGTTTGCAAGATAACGGTGTTTGGTATGGTCCTAACAACGCAAAAATTGATAAAAGATGGCATCAAACAGGTCAAAATCCTTATAAATCAATTATGGGAGGAGACGGAATGCAGGTTCAAGTAGATGATAGAAATCCTAATATTGTGTATACGGGTTATCAATTTGGAAACTATTATCGTATTGATATAGAAACCGAAAAGCAAGAATATATTCAACCAAAACCGAAAAAAGGAGAAAAGCCTTATCGATTTAACTGGCAAACTCCAATTCAGTTATCAAAACACAATCAAGATATTTTATATTTAGGAGGAAATAAATTACATAGATCATTAAATAAAGGAGATACTTGGGAGACAATTTCGAGCGATTTAACGCAAGGCGGAAAAAAAGGAAATGTTGCTTACGGAACATTAACATCAATATCTGAAAGCCCGTTTCAATTCGGATTATTATATGTTGGTTCTGATGACGGATTTGTGCATGTTAGTAAAAATGCTGGCGGAAGTTGGGAAAAAATATCAAACTCTTTACCACAAAATTTATGGGTAAGTCGTGTAATTGCCTCAAAACATAAAAAAGAACGCATATATGTAACCTTAAACGGATATCGATTTGACGATTTTACAAGCTATGTGTATATGTCGGACGATTATGGGAAAACATGGAAAAACATAGGCAAAACCATTCCAACATCACCAGTAAATGTGATAAAAGAAGATCCGAAGAAAGAAAATATTTTATACTTAGGTACTGATAACGGATTGTATGTTTCTTTTAATAAAGGTACAAAATGGGAATCATTTAAAAACGGATTACCAAACGTTGCAGTACACGATTTAGTAATTCAGCCAACAGCAAAACACTTAATTGTAGCAACACACGGACGTAGTTTGTATAAAGCCAATGTTGCACCTTTACAAGAGTTTAACAGTCAAGAAGCTGCTTTTTCTATTAAAAATATTAGAAAAAGAGATTCTTGGGGAAGTTCATGGAGCAAATGGTTACAACCAAATACTCCAGAAGTAGCAATTCCGTTTTATAGTAATACATCAGGAAAAACTAAAGTAAAAATTTACGCGAAAGACATTTTAGTAAACTCGATAGAAGTAACAATTGATAAAGGATTTAATGAAGCGGTGTACGATGTTTCTTTTTCTGTAAAAGGAAGAAAAGCATATCTTAAAAAATATAAAGAAGCAGTAGTTAAAAAAGCGAAAAATGATGTTTATTATTTACCTAAAGGAATTTATAAAGTTGTAATTAATAATAATGAACAGACTTTTGATGTAAAGTAAAAACAGTATTTTTGTAATAAGATAATACTTGGTTTTTATTCGATAATCTGAACTTGTTTCTGGTTCTCATGATAAATAATCATTAATAAATTTTAAAGTGGGAATTATACGTGTAAACAACATCAGATTATTTACAAATCATGGATGTTTAGAAGAAGAAGCTAAAATAGGCTCAGAATATAGAGTTGATATAGAGGTGAAAGCAGATTTACAAAAATCAGCAAAAACAGACGAACTTACTGATACTGTTGATTATGTGCACTTAAATCATATTGTAAAAGAAGAAATGGCAATTCGATCTAAATTATTAGAACATGTTGCACAAAGAATTATTGATAGAATCTTTAATGAGATACAACTGGTTGATGAAGTGGAAGTTAGCGTTGCTAAAATCAATCCGCCAATTGGTGGTAATGTTGCCGAAGTAGTAATTGTATTAAAAGATGTGCGTAAAAGTTAAAAAAAGCTTGCGTTAAAAAATAAAAACTGTAAATTTGCAGTCTTAATTAATAAAAGGTGTCTTGGCCGAGTGGCTAGGCAATGGTTTGCAAAACCATGTACAGCGGTTCGAATCCGCTAGACACCTCAAAAAAACCTCAACTTCTTTATTGAAATTGAGGTTTTTATTTTTATAAAAAATAGTTGCTGAAAATTCATTTATCAAAAAAAGTTGGCACAAGTAATTGAAACTCTGTTTTACCTTTATCGGTTAAGTACGGATATAATAAAGCTATTAAACTATTTGTTTGATTATTAATATACTTGTTTGTAAACCCTTCTTTTTTATATATAGACGATGCATACAACCATGTATTGCCGAAATTAATCATTCTTTCAACTAAAAATTCACGTTCTTTTTTAAACTCAAAAGGTTTTAAAATTTGTGTCTCAATAAAATGATTAAACACAAAATCAAGTCCATTTTTTCTTCGGATGTAAACAGTATTAAAATGTGTTTTTATCTTTTTATTTAATGAAAGTAAATTATACAAATCGCTCCAAAAAAAAGTATAATCAACCATTCTTTTCATACTCGTTTTAATATCAATTTGCATTTTATCCAAAGTGATAGTTTGTTGCTCTAAATTAGCAATACGTTCATCAAAAGTAGCAACCATTTCAAAATAAAGCGCTTCTAAAATATCTTCACGTTTTTTAAAATGATAATTTAAATTACCTGAACTCATATTTAACTTTAAAGCAATCATTCTAATGGTGACATTGCCATATCCTAATTCATTAAATAAAATTCTAGAGGTGTTTAGTATTTTTTCTTTGGTTTTACTCATTTTTAAAGTGTGGTATACATCAATGTATTTGGTAGTTTTGCTTCAAAATTACAAAAATTAATGGCCGAATTATTTAAGAATATTTATAATCAAGATTTTTTTAATCAATTTACTAAGATTATTAAACAAGTAATTCCTGATTTTGACACACAATCATTTCTCCAACATATTTTTGATATTGATTGGGATAACAAAGAGTTAAAACAACGAATGCGACATATTACCGTTGTTTTAAAAAATCATTTATCAGAAGATTACGAGAAAAATATAAATTTTATTTTTAAAATAATTGATCAATTAGAAAAAAATAATATAAGCGAAAAAAGCATAGAATATATGTTTTTTCCTGATTTTATTGAAGTTTACGGATTGGATAATTATACGATTTCAGTAAAAGCAATCGAAAAAACAACGCAATTTACAAGTTGTGAATTTGCTGTTAGACCTTTTATAATTAATTATTCATCTACTATGATTCCACAGTTAATTGAATGGTCAAACCATAAGCATGCAATGGTTAGAAGGCTTGCTACCGAAGGCTGTAGACCAAGATTACCTTGGGGAATTGGGATTCCTGCTTTAAAAGAAAATCCATCAGAAATTCTTCCAATTCTTGAAAACTTAAAAAACGATGTTTCAGAATCTGTTCGTAGAAGTGTGGCGAATAATTTAAACGATATTTCAAAAGACAATCCAGTAATTGTAATTGATATTGTTAAAAACTGGCAAGGAAAAACGGTTGAGGTTGACAAACTTTTAAAACATGCTAGTAGAACTTTGTTAAAAGAAGGCAATCAAGAGATAATGATTTTATTTGGTTTTGGTGCTGTTGATAAAATAAAGATTAACAGTTTTAAAATTCAAACTCCAGATGTAAAAATTGGAGAGGCTTTAATGTTTTCATTTGATCTTTTAAATACCGATATTGTTGCTGCTAAAATTCGTTTAGAATATGGCTTGTATTATCAAAAAGCAAACGGAACCTTAGCTAAAAAAGTATTTAAAATTAGTGAAAAAGTATATGCCGAAAACTCAGCTACATCAATAACTAGAAAACAGTCTTTTAAAATAATTACTACGCGTAAATTTCATATTGGTAAGCATCAAGTATCCATTATTGTAAACGGAATTGAATTTGAAAAATTGAGTTTTGATTTGGTATTATAAATATAGAGCCAATGTTATTAAATAATATGATCCGGAAACTATTCGTTAAAAAAAATAATAATTAATCAATTGGTTTGTAGTTGTTAGCGAGGTGTGTTAAAAACATTTATGCTATTGGTTTTTAAAAAATTATTACCATAGTAAAAAGCTGAAAATTATTATTGTAAATCAAAGACATAAATTAAAAAAAGCGACTGAGCTATATAATATATATCTTGTTAAATTCCCTACATCGGCTCTTATCTATAATAGCTTGGGAAATGCCTATAAAAAACTAGGAAAAAAGAAACACGCAAAGCAAGTTTATACAAAAGCTATTAAATTAGCAAAAAAACAAATGGATGTTAATTTAAAAAAGTATCAATTAAGTTTAAAAGAATTATAAATGCCTATTGACAAAGAAAAATACATCGCAGATCTTTTTAAAAAATTTGAAAGTTATGCTCCTATTTCAGAAAACTCAAAATCACTCATAGCTTCCATTGTTACCTTTCAAGAACTTAAAAAAGGAGAAGTGTTATTGCGTAACGGACAAACCGCCTCACAAATTCATTTTATTTGCAAAGGTGCTTTAAGAGCTTATGTAACCGATTATGATGGTAATATTTACAATAAAAATATTTTTTTAGAAAATGATTTTGCTGGATCAACGGTTTCGTATTTAAAAAACACACCTTCAAATTTTACATTAGAAGCATTGGAAAAAACTGTTTTAATCAGTTTAAATTATAAAAAATATCGTCATTTTATCGATACAAATAATGATCTTAAAGAGTTTTATATTGCTTATTTAGAAAAAAATTGGATTGTAGAAAAAGAACAACGAGAAGTAGCTTTGGTTATGGAAAATGCGACCGATAGGTATTTAATGTTACTCGCCAAACATCCAAATATTGATCAAAGAATACCACAATTACATATTGCAGCTCATTTAGGAATTACACCAACTCAATTAAGCCGAATTAGAAAAGATTTAAAAAAATAAGTAGCACATCAACATATGTTGATGTGAACAATTTAAATTCCATATAATTTTGTGTTATCATTATAAAACAAGATTATTATGGAACTTATAAAACATTTAAATTGGCGTTATGCTACCAAAATTTTTGATTCGGCAAAAAAAGTCTCTCTTACAGATTTAGAAAAAATAAAACAAGCAGTACAACTCTCCGTTTCTTCATACGGATTGCAACTGTATAAGGTGTTAATTATTGAAAAAAAAGCAATAAGAGAAGAATTAAAACCAGCATCTTGGAATCAAAATCAAATTACAGATGCTTCTCACTTATTTGTGTTTTGTAATTATACAAAACCTAAAAATGAAGATATAGATGCATTTTTAGAATTAACAGCAAATACACAACAAATAGCTGTTAAAAACTTAGAAGAATATGGCGATTTTATGAAAAGTAAAATTGATGAAATGAGTTCAAAAGAGAAAATCAATTGGACAAAAAGACAAACGTATTTAGCGCTTGGGAATTTACTAAATGCCTGTGCCGAATTACAAATTGATGCTTGCCCGATGGAAGGTTTTGAGGTTGAAAAATACAATGAAATTTTAGGGTTAGATGCACAAAACTTATCGGCAGCAGTTATTGCTCCAATTGGTTATCGTTCTTCAGAAGATCATACACAGTTTCGCCCTAAAGTTAGAAAACCATTAACAGAATTATTTCAAGAAATATGAATCAATACAGCTTATCATTACTCGCCGTAATTGGTGGTGTTTTTTTGGCAGCTCAAGGTGGCTTAAATTCTAATTTAGGAGTGTTATTAAAAAACCCATTAATGGCATCTGTAGCAGCTTTTTTTAGTAGTACAGTTTTTGCGATTGTTTTTATTTTTATAAGCTCTAAAAATTTACCAACAGCAGGAACTATTAAAGAAATTCCAATTTATTTATGGTTTACAGGTGGTTTGCTTAGCGTAATCGGTATCAGTTTGTATTATTATACCATTCCTAAATTAGGTATTTCAACAATGATATCGTTGGGCTTATTTGGTCAATTGGCGTTTTCTGTAATTGCAGGTCATTTTGGGTGGTTAAATTTACCAACCGAACCCATAACTATTAAAAGAATTATTGGTGTTTTTACCATGTTATCAGGAATATTATTAATTAATTTAAAATGAAAAAAGAAAAAAATATACAACAAAAAAATATTGAAAATTTAACAGAGTTATGGAAAACAGTTGGAGTTTATTTTAATGGATATCATCAATTTCCAGCATTTGAATATGCTGAGGTTATTGGAACGCAATGGCCAAATAGATTGTGGTTTGATCAAAAAATAGATCAAAAAAATATTGATGAGATAAAAGGCAAGTTAGCAACAATTTCTTCAAATATTACCATTCCTATTTGGGATTATTATCCGAATAATAATATACAGCTTTTTGTAGCCAATGGTTTCAAATTAAAGTTCGAACAAGTAGGCATGTCTTTAAAATTAGAAAAATCTTACGATTTAGACGAGAATTTTAAATTATTACTTGTTTCAAACAAAAAAGAAGCAACAATTTGGGCAGAGCTGTTTCAAAAATCTTTTGGATATGTGATTGGTGATAAAACAGTGTTAAAAACATTAAAAAACATTAACTATTACCTTGCCCTTGATGGAAACAAACCTGTAGGAACTACGTTGACATTTGAAACTGATTCTATTATTGGCGCACATTCAGTTGGCGTTCCTCCACATAATCGTAGAAAAGGATATGCAGATAAAATCATGAAGGCATTGATAAATAAAGGTATCGAAAACAATAATGAATATATGGTTTTACAAGCTTCGGAGATGGGAAAAGGTTTGTATTTAAAACTAGGTTTTCAAGCTGATTTTTTAATCAAGAATTACGTTTTATAGATGGATGGTCGTTTAATTTTTTTCTATTATCTATAGATTGTAACTTCTTTTTAGAATTAAGAAAATAAGCTTTATCATCAATATTTAACGATTGGTGGTATTTAACTAACAGTTCGTCACAAAATTTTATATACCTCTGTAATAAGCTTTATTTTTATGGCACTAACTGTATAAATTTGTTAAAGCAATAATGAATAAAAGCATTACTTATTACATCACTTTATTAGTTTTAAAACTAAAAGACGTAAAAAAGACCTTTAGTGCCGAGCCTATAGATTATAAAAAAATTAGGAAAGAAAATGTGCATCATCCAAAAACAAGTTCTTTTAAAAATAAAAAAATAAGAAGTTTTAAAATCAGTAAAACCTCAATTACAGAGATAAAATCAGAAAAAACGTTAGATAAATTAGTGCTATTTATTCACGGCGGTGCTTTTATTTCTGGGCCAGCAAAACACCATTGGGATACTTTGCGTGAAATAGCAAAACATACAAATTTAACCATTTGGATGTGTAATTATCCGAAAGCTCCTGAACACAAAATAACTGAAATCTCAAACAATATTGATGCTGTATATCAACAAGCATTAAAAAAGTATAAAGGAAAACAAATAACATTAATAGGTGATTCTGTTGGAGGTACTTTAGTTACCACTTTAACACAGCGATTAATCAAGAATAATGATGAATTACCTAATAAAATCATATTGATTTCTCCTATGATGGATGCAACAATGTCTAATAAAACAATTGCTATTGTTGATAAAAAAGATCCGATGTTGTCTAAAAAAGGAGTACTAAGCGCTAAGAAAATGTGTGTCGGAAATGTTGATTTAAAAAATGAAATAATTTCCCCTCTTAACGGAAGTTTTAATCAGTTTCCGAAAACTATTTTGTTTTTAGCTGAAAACGATATTACATATCCAGATCAACAATTAGCTGTTCAAAAAATGAAAAAATACAATGTGGAGGTTGAAGTTGTTTTTGGAGATAAAATGCCACATATTTGGCCGTTATTACCTGTTATGAAAGAAGCTAAAAAGGCTTTAAGTGAATTAATTAAAAGATTGTAAAAGAAAAAATGTCGATAACAAAAGAAGAAGAATTAGTAGGAATGCAAAAAGTTAGCGAAGCAGTAGGTACAACGTTAAAAAAAATGAAAACTTTTGCAAAAGTGGGTATGTCTACCAAAGAATTAGATGATTATGGTGCTGAATTGTTAAAAAGTTACGGTGCAAAATCGGCTCCTTTCGAAACTTACGGATTTCCAGGGTATACTTGTATTAGTGTAAATGAGGTTGCAGCGCATGGAATTCCATCAAAAAAAATTATTTTAAAAGAAGGGGATTTAATAAATATTGATGTTTCTGCCGAATTAAATGGTTTTTGGTCAGACAACGGAAGTTCTTTTGTTCTTGGAAAAGATATTCATAAACATCAACCATTGGTTAACGCATCAAAGGAAATTTTAATGAAAGCAATTAATAGTACAAAAGGAGGTGTTAAAATTGCAGACATTGGTCATGTAATTGAAACTGAAGCTAAAAAAAGAGGCTTTAAGGTAATTGAGAATTTAGCAGGTCACGGTGTTGGAAGAAGTTTACACGAAAAGCCAGAAAACATTTTAAATTACCGAGTTAAAAGCAACAGAGAGCGTTTTAAAAAGAATACAACTGTAGCTATAGAAACTTTTATTTCAACTAAGTCAACGGTAGCGGTAGAGTTAAAAGATGGTTGGACACTGGTTGGTAATAAAGGAGGTTATGTAGCACAACATGAACACACTATTTTAATTACTGAAAAAAAACCAATCATTTTAACAGCAGCTAACGGTAGTATTTAAAAATGAGAAATAGCTTCTATTTATTCGTAGTGTTTTTTGCAATAAGTGCTTGTAAAAATAAAGTTGAACACAAAAGAAAAGAAATTGTTAATCTTGAAATTAAGAAAGTAATAGAACCTGAATTTCAGAAAATTATAAACGATAAAAATGTAACAGGAGCTGTACTAATTTATGATTTAAAAAAGAACACCTATTATTCCAATGATTTTGATTGGGCAACAATTGGTCGTTTACCAGCCTCTACTTTTAAAATTCCGAACTCTATTATTGCCTTAGAGTTAGGGATTGTTAAAAATGATAGTACTTTATTTGCTTGGAACGGCGAAAAGAGAGCGTACAAGATTTGGGAACAAGACCTAATTTTAAAAAACGCATTTCATTATTCGTGTGTGCCTTGTTATCAAGAAATAGCAAGAAAAGTTGGTGTAAACAGAATGCAAAACCTTCTTGATGAATTAGAATTTGGTAACATGAAGTTTGATACAATCACCATTGATAATTTTTGGTTAGAAGGAAGCTCTAAAATCAATCAATTTGAGCAAATTGATTTTTTAAAGCGACTTTATGAATCAAAACTTCCTATTTCTAAAAGAACAGAAGGGATTATGAAAAAAATGATGCTTGTAAAAGATATAGAGAATTTTAAATTAAGAGGAAAAACAGGCTTATCTGTTAGAAGTGGTAAAAGAAATGGCTGGTTTGTAGGATATCTTGAAAAGAACAAAAATGTCTATTTTTTTGCAACAAACATTGAACCTAATTTAGATATCAATCCTAATCTATTTACCAAAGCTAGAAAAGAAATAACTATTGAAGCTCTTAAAAATATAGAATAAAACCATGAGGAAATTGATCAGTTTTATACAGAAAAACATATCAGGAAAAAAGGTGTTATTACTTTTTGTATTAACCAATATAATCTACGCTTTGATGTTAACAATTACAATTCCTGGAACAATGAAGTTTTCAAACGGAATGAAATTGTTAGATATGATGCCTACAGGATATGATTATAATTATGTTACCGAGTTGTTTACATCACTTGGTGATGTTGGTCGTAAAACCTACTTAACAAATCAACTTCCCGTTGATATGATTTACCCTTTTCTTTTTGGTATTTCTTATTGTTTTCTTTTTGGGTATTTTCTAAAAAAAATAAATAGATTTAAAAAACCTTTTATATATCTGTGTTTACTCCCATTAATTGCTGGGCTATTTGATTATTTTGAAAATTTTGGAATAATTGTAATGCTCAATAATTATACAGAAATAACTCCTACATTAGTAAAAGTAACAAGTGCGTTTACAATTATAAAAAGTATTACAACTAGCGCATATTTTATAAGCTTGGTTGTACTATTCATAGTATTCACTGCTAAAAAAATAAACAAAAAAACAAGCTAATTATGACAGGACCAGATACAACCCAAAAATTTCCATTAGCTAATTACGAT
Organism: Tenacibaculum soleae; assembly: GCF_030549005.1. Classification (NCBI taxonomy): domain Bacteria; kingdom Pseudomonadati; phylum Bacteroidota; class Flavobacteriia; order Flavobacteriales; family Flavobacteriaceae; genus Tenacibaculum; species Tenacibaculum soleae. The sequence goes on along the minus strand of NZ_JAUOSW010000001.1, from coordinate 302,560 downwards.
CGACTTTGTTTTTTAAAAAACATCATTAAAAACCCGAATATTATTGTTGGCGATTATACCTATTATGATGATTTTGAAAATGTAGAAAACTTTGAAAAAAATGTAAAATATCATTTCGATTTTACAGGCGATAAATTAATTATTGGTAAGTTTTGTATGATAGCTTCTGATGTAAAGTTTATTATGAATGGAGCAAATCATTTAACCGATAGTATTTCGACTTATCCGTTTGCAATTTTTGGAAATGGATGGGAAAATGCGATGGAAGGAAAAACCTATCCGAAAAAAGGAAATATTAACATTGGTAACGATGTTTGGATTGGTTACAATGCAACAATTATGGCAGGTGTAACTATTGGCGATGGTGCTATCATCGCTACTAATGCTACCGTTGTAAAAGATGTACCTCCATATACAATTGTTGGAGGTAATCCAGCAAAAGAGATTAAAAGACGCTTTTCTGATGAAAAAATAGCACAACTTTTAGAACTGGAATGGTGGAATTGGGATATTGAAAAAATTACCAAAAACATTCAGAATTTAACTGATAATGAAGTTGAAAAACTGCTTAAATAATAGCCATGAAAACATTAGTAGTTGGCGCAAGCGGCGCAACAGGATCAAAATTAGTAGCACAACTTTTAGCCCAAAAACATAAGGTAAAAGTAATTGTTAGGTCACTTAAAAAAATACCTGAATTTTGGAAAAATAGTTCTGATATAGAAATTATTCATGCAAATATTTTAGAGCTAAATGATGAGGAAATGAGTAGAATCGTTGCCGATTGTACTGCAATTGCTTCGTGTTTAGGGCATACATTGAGTTGGAAAGGAATTTATGGAAAACCTAGACGATTGGTTACTGATGCGGTAATTAAACTTTGCGATGCTGTAAAAAATAACAACCCAAATCAAACAATTAAGTTTGTTTTAATGAATACAACAGGTAATAGAAACCGTGACTTAAACGAGCCGATTTCTATTGCACAAAGATTCGTGATTTTTTTACTTCGATTATTATTACCTCCACATGTTGATAATGAAAAAGCAGCTGATTATTTACGTACTCAAATTGGTCAAAATAATAAATATATTGAATGGACTGCTGTTAGACCTGATTCATTGATTAATGAAAATAAAGTTACCGATTATGAAATTCATCCTTCACCAACAAGAAGTGCTATTTTTAATGCAGGTGACGTTAGCAGAAATAATGTAGCTAGTTTTATGAGTAAGCTAATCACAAAAAATGAACTTTGGGAACAGTGGAAAGGTAAAATGCCTGTAATTTATAATACATCAGAAATAAGCAAAAAAATAAGAGTGTAGTAACTAATTATGTTTTTTTAATCACCCTTTAATAATTAACATTTTTTTGACGCATAAAAATAGGGTTAAAATTATTAATTTTAGTAAACTTGTCCTAAATTTTAAAAATGAACTCACTTTATAAATCTATAAAAGGAAAAATAGCAATTTTAAATCTCTACAATGAAAAATTAAGAGATTTGAATATTGATTATAATTCGAGAGAAATTACTACTTCTTTCGGAAAAACAAATGTTATTGTAACAGGCAATGCGTCAAGTCCTCCGATGTTAATTGTGCATGGCTCTAATGGCTGTGCACCCATTGCTTTAGAAACTTACAAAGGGTTAGAATCAAGTTTCCAAATTTTTGCTATTGATGTATTAGCACAGCCTAATAAAAGTGCCGAAACTAGGTTGTCGATGAAAAACGATGATTACGGAAAATGGATGCATGAAGTAATTGATGCCTTACATTTAAAAAATGTATCGCTTGCCGGATTTTCCTTTGGAGGATTGGTTATTTTAAAAACATTAGCGTTTAAACAAGAAAATATAAAAGAAGTTTTTTTAACAGCTCCTGCGTACATTGTAAATGGGAATCCGTTAAAAGCATTGTTTAAGGTTTTTATTCCGATGAAACGTTATATGAAAACAAAAAAAGAGAAGTATGTACAGCGTTTTTTAAAAGAGTTATTTACAGAACAAGACAATTTTGCAATACAGTTTTTATCAGAAGTGTTTTTACATTTTACAATGGATTTTACACCCGTTCCTGTAATCAGTACAAAAGCTGCACAAGTAATTACTACTCCTATAACGCTTTTTGCAGCTAAAAATGATTTAATGTTTCCTGGCGAAAAAATGATTAAAAGAGCTAAAAAAATATTTCCATCATTAAAAAAAGTGATTTTATTAGAGCGGTCTAAACACGTACAGAGTTCGGTTGATAATATCTTAATTGTAAACGAAATTAAAAACTCATTATAAATGAACCGATTTTCATTATTATATAGTTTTTTAATTTGTAGTTTTTTGATGCTATCAGCATGCAAAAATCAACATAAAATAGAAAAACCTAAAATTTCATTTTCGTTTGATGATGGTGCTACACAAGATTTTCCGGGGTATAAAAATGCTGATTGGAATCAATTATTACTAGGTAAACTGGCAGCAGAAAATGTAAAAGCAGTGTTATTTGTTAAAGGAAAAAACTTAGATAATGAAGCAGGAAAAACAATTATAAAAAGTTGGAATGATGCGGGGCATTTAATCGCAAATCACACGTTTTCTCATCCGTATTTTAATAGTAAAAAAGTAAGTTTAAATCGTTTTAAACAAGAACTATTAAAAAATGATTCTTTAATTAACAAGTATTCAAATTTTACAAAATTATTTCGGTTTCCGTATTTAAAAGAAGGCAACACTGTTGAAAAAAGAGATGGCTTTAGAAAATTTTTAAAAGAACAGAATTATAAAACTGGCCACGTAACAATTGATGCTTCTGATTGGTATATTAATCAGCGTTTAGTAAAACGTTTAAAAGAAAATCCGAAAAGTGATATTTCAGGATATAAAAATTACTATTTAAAACACCTTTTTAATCGCGCGGAATATTATAATTCTTTAGGAAAAGAGTTAACTGGCAGACAAATTCATCACAATATATTATTGCATCATAATTTAACATCAGCATTGTTTATTGATGATTTAATCAAACACTTTAAAAAAAATGGTTGGGAGATTGTTAATGCAGAAAAAGCTTATAAAGATCCTATTTATGCTAAAACTCCTGTGACAATTCCAGCAGGCGAAAGTCTTTTATGGGCGTTAGCAAAGCAAACAAAAAAATACGATTCAATTTTACGTTATCCAGCAGAAGACAGTCGTTATGAAAAAGAAGCAATGGGTCGTTTAGGTCTCTAAAAAATAAAGAATAACAAAATAAACTATGAAACAAGAATTAGAAGCATTTAAAATAATTGGTATTGCAGTAAGAACAACCAATGAAAATAATCAAGCCGCCAAAGACATAGGCACATTATGGAACACTTTTGTGACGGAAGGTATTTTAGAAAAAATTCCGAATAAAACAGCATCCGATATATATTCAATATATACCGATTATGAAAGTGATTATACCAAGCCGTATACTACAATTTTAGGATGCCGCGTAAACAATATTGATGAAATTCCTGAAGGTTTTGTCGCAATAACGATAGAAGCTTCATCATATAAAAAATTTATAGCAAAAGGAGATTTAACCAAAGGAGCTGTTTATGAAAAATGGAATACTATATGGAAAACAGATTTAGATAGGAGTTACACCGCCGATTTTGAAATATACGGAGCAGCAGCTCAAGATCCATTAAATGCCGAAGTAGATATTTTTATCGCTGTAAATTCTTAAAAGATAAAACAATGCAATACGATAAAGATTTAGAATCTGTACACAAAAGTCTTTTTTTAGAAGCACGAGCATTTCTTTTGTCTTTTGATGGAATTATAGAAACAAAAAAGGAACGCATTACAACGTATGCTAATAAAAATGGTGGAATTTGTTATTTAAGAACCATGCCTTATGGTATTGATTTTGGGTTTTTAAAAGGCGCAAAAATGAAGGATGAATTAGGTTTCCTTACAGGAAAAGGAAAAGCAATTCGGGTTTTATCAGTAAAAGAGTTTGATAAGAATGTGGTTACATATTATCTAAAATAAGCCATAGAAATAAATGAACTACAACGAAGTCATACAATGCTTATATGATTTACAAGACCCAGAAAAAATTGTTTTTAAAGAGCAGAAATTCGGAATTGTAGCGCATAACTCTTTGGGTATTTATCACAAAGAATTAAAAATGATTGCCAAAGAAATAGGAACAAATAATGAATTAGCGTTGCAGTTATTTGATAGCGGAATTTATGAAGCACGACTTCTGTGTAGTAAAATATTCAACCCAAAAGATATTACGGAAGAGTTAATGGAAAAATGGGGTGTAACTTTTGAAAATTGGGAAATATGCGACAGTTTTTCTATGGGATTATTTGCAAAAAGTGATTTTGCATTGGCTAAAATATTAGAATGGACAAATCGAAAAGCTGAATTTGAAAAAAGAGCAGGGTTTGCAATTTTAGCATCCTATTGTATGGCCAATAAAAAATCAGACAATGAGCTTTTTGAGCAATTTTTTCCGATTATTATACAACAAGCAACAGATGATAGATTGTATGTTAAAAAAGCGGTGAACTGGGCGTTAAGAAATATCGGAAAACGAAATGTTGACTTAAACGAAATGGCAATAGAAGTAGCCAATGATATTCTAAAATTAGAAAATAAATCAGCAAAATGGATAGCAAAAAATGCATTAACAGAACTGCAGAAAGATACCGTTAGAATGTCTGATTATCCTAGAGAAATTTATAGGAAAAAGGTGAAAATTAACGAATAAACTTAACAACTAAAAAAATGAAAATGAAATACCTTTTTACAACGATGATATTAGTAGGAATCATAATGATTTCTTGTTCAAAAAATGATGATATAGAAGAAACACCAATAAGTAAATTTATACGGATACCTGATGTGAACTTTGAAACAGAATTAATAAAACAAGGTATTGATTCTGATGGTGTTGTAAATCAGCAAGTTCTTCAATCTGATATTAAAGAAATAGAGTATCTAGATTTATCATACCCAAGTTCATCAGAAATGATTAAAAACTTATCTGGTATTGAGGGTTTTACAAAATTAAAGAGACTTTACGTTATAGGCAATAGACTTGAAAATATTGATTTAAGTAGTAATACAATGCTAGATACTTTGCATTTAATGGCTAATGATTTAAAAAGTATAAAAGGATTATCAAAAGCAACCAATTTAAAATGGTTAAATCTATCACATAATTTGTTTGAAGAATTTACATTAGACAACACTAGTTTAACTAACATTTTAATGAGCCATAACGAATTAGTATCGTTTGACGCTAGTAAAGCCATTAATTTAGAAACAGTGTATTTATTAACCAATAAAATACTGTCAATAGATTTTGCTAATAATCCTAAATTAGAAGCTATTAATGTATCTAATAATAAGTTAACCAACATTAATTTTGGGTTAAAAAACAAACTTTATTATTTATCAATCTTCGAAAACTTTATAACTCAATTAGATGTAAGTAATTTTGATAACCTAGATTATTTATTAGCAGACAGAAACCCTAATCTACCTTGTATAAAAATTAAAAATGGTCAACATATACCAACTTTACAACTGTCAGACTATCAGCAAGTAAATCTAAGTTGTTATTAAAATAAACAACTCAAATTAATATGAAAAAATTAGTCCCTCTATTATCAATATGTATTTTACTATTTACAGCATGTAATTCAGATAATGATGACATACCAATTATCGTTGCCACAGAAATATATAATTTTACAGGTACCGTTGTAGACGGTTCAAATGCGCCTATAGAAAATGCAACAATAACTTTAACCACACACGAAGTAACTACGGATGAAAATGGTAATTTTACATTAAATAACGTAACCTTAGAAACCGATTATGCGTATATTAAAGTGACTAAAGATGATTATATAGGTGGTTTACGGATGCTGACCAGTTTAGAAGAAAACAACACTATAAAATTTTCTTTATTAAACGATCATTTAGTAACAATATTAGGTACTGGTGGTGATAGTGAAGTGAATTTTCCGACTGGATTAAAATTTAAAATTAATGGTAATATTAAAAAAGAAGATGGAAGTCCTTTCGCTGGATTTATGTATCCAGTTATTCATCATATAACTCCATTTAATCTAGCTATAGAAACTATAATTCCTGGAGAAAATAGTATGAGTGAAGATAATTATGGATTTGTATACGTAAAGTTAGAAGACGCAACCAAAAACTGGCTAGATATTGCAAACGGGCATTCTGCTACGTTAGAGTTTGATATTGACGACGATTTATTACCAACAGCTCCTGAAACTGTAAAAGTTTATAACTTTAATAAAGAAACAGGTTTATGGATATTGTATGGAACCGCTACAAAAACAAAAATCTTAGATGTTTGGGTTTATCAAACAACCATAGCATCTTTTAAAAATGCTTGGTTTAAATTAGAGGCTGAATAGTAAAAGTATTTAGATTCGTTAAAACATAAACCTCAGAATTAAACTTAATCCTGAGGTTTTTTGTTTACAAAAGGCTCTTCTATTTAAAACGGATATCTCTTAACGTTTTTATGCTGCCATAAAAGATTAACAATACTCCATTTACCATCAAGTTTTATTAAATGCAAATATTCTACCCAATTATCAGAATATAATTTAACGGTTGCTATACGATGATAAACATCTAATATTTTAATTTGATTGTTTGGGGTAGGTGGAAAACGAGTATTTGATTTATTCCAATTTGCAGCATTTTTAAGCATTCTTTTTTTAGGAATGGCTGTAACAACCTCTTTTCTTAATTTTCTATTATAACCTATCGTTACCTTGTTTAAGCTATCATTCATAACCTCTTGCATTAAATTAGGTTTTAATTCTTGCAGCGCAATTAAATAACCCAATGAAATTCGCTTAATTTCTAAGCTGTCTTTTTGTGAAGCTTTTTTGCTTAAAGTAATATGTTGATTATTAGCAATATTTCGTCCTCGTAAAAATTTCATATTTGGATCGTAATGACCTTGTTTGATATAATTTCCAAATTTATCATACTCTTTAGTACCAATTGAAAACCCAAATTGATTTATAACCAACTTATTATTTTTATCATGATAAGTATACTTTATGTGGTTGCCGTTTTTATCATAAGTATCCTGATATGAGGCAACTCCAACAGAATTATTTACAACATCTAAATTTTTATTTAAATTATAATTTCCTATTGGTGATCCGTCTTTTCTAAAGGTCATTCCTGTAATACCAAATTCAAAATAGTTTGAAATATTTCTTGGTTTATTATCTAAATCAAATCTTTTCTCAACCACCATTTTACGGTTTTTAAACCATTGGTAACAGGCAATTTGCCAATTAGATTCCATTGGTTTATTATTTATATCAAAAAATTCTAGCTTCGAATAATTTCCTTTTTTATCAACAGTAAAAACTTCTTTATAAACTTGTCTATCATTGGTTATTCTTTTTCCATTTTTATTAAAAAAAGTCCTCGTTTCTGTATTATTTATGTAAGTAATTATTGTTTTGTATGCGCCGATTGAAGCCAACGGATGTCTTCTTTCAGTAAAATAATGATTGTTTGTTATTTCAATAAGTTGATTAGCATTATTGTATGTAAAAATATAATGCGACGTTTTTTTGGCTGTTACCGCATTAATGGGATAAGTTCCGGTTAGTTTTATATAAGGCGAAACATGATTGTACCGTAAATGTCTAAAATAATTATTGGTGTTTTGGGCTAGTGTAATGCTAGTAATACACAGTGTAAGTAACGAAATTGCTAATTTTTTAATGGTCATTTTTTTAATTTTAAAAATCAAACGAAACTAGAAAAGTAATTGACAGCTTTATTTATTTGTAGACTTAATGAGTCAAAACGTTGACAGAAAATACTTTTTTATATTTAGAGCGATTAATTTGCTTAAAAAAACTGTTTAACCATACTTTATAAGCTTTTGTCTATTAAAATCAGCAGCAATAATTTATTTTTTTAAGTTTGAAGTAAAACGTGATTTTAGCGTTCGCATAAATTGTATATTTAATATTGATGAAAAAAATTGTACCTGCAAACGTTTTACAAAAAACAATCTTCTGGATTGTTATGTTTATTTACTTGTTAAGTACTTATTGGTTTAAACAACACGATAAATTATTTGTGGTGCAGTATATTGCGTTTAAAGTATTTTTGCAGTTTCTATTTAGCATTTTTACCTTTTATCTTCTAATTCCGTATTTTTTAAATAAAAAACGAATTGTTTTATTTGTACTAGGGGCTTTAATGGTTATTTACTTATTACGATTTTTTTATATCGTTGTTATTATCAATTATTTTCAAATTTCTTTTCCTGAAATTTATAAAATGCGACCGCCTTTTTTATTGTGGGATCGATTACTTTCTTTGGTTTCTTTTATCAATAATATTATGTGGCTTGTTTTTCCTTCAATCATATTAATTGCTATAAAATATTATCAAGATCAAAAGGATATTATTGCTTTAAAGGAGCAAAAAAAAACGACCGAACTTAATTTACTTAAGCATCAATTAAATCCACATTTTTTATTTAATACCTTAAATAATTTATATGCATTGGCATTAAAAAAATCAGATAAAACCCCAGAAGTAATAGCCAAACTTTCTGAAATTTTAGATTATATATTGTATCAATGTAAAGATAAATATGTGCCTATTGCTAAAGAAATAGATTTACTAGAAAACTACATCGCTTTAGAAAAAGTTAGGTATGGAAATAGGGTAAGAGTTATTTTTGAAAAAAATAGTAATCAAAATGTAAAAATAGCACCATTAATTTTGCTAACTTTTGTTGAAAATGCTTTTAAACACGGTATAAGTCAAGAATTAAACAAAGGAATTATTGAGTTAGATTTATCAGCTACTACAAAAGAAATTATTTTTAAATTAAAGAATACTAAACCTAAATCACATCAAAGAAAAGAAGATGTTGAAAAGCATTCAATTGGTATGAAAAACACCCAAAAACAATTAAATTTATTGTATCCAAATAATGGATATTCTTTAAAAATTAATAATGAAGAATTAAGTTATTATTTAGAATTAAAATTAACGGTATATGAAAAAGTATAAATGTTTAATTGTTGATGATGAAGAATTGGCAAGAGAGTTAATTGCTACACATTTAAATCAATTACCAGATTTTGAAATTGTGGCTGTTTGCGCATCAGCAATAGAAGCCAGTAGTGTGTTAAAAACTGAATTGGTAGATTTAATGTTTTTAGATATTGAAATGCCTGTTTTAAAAGGCATTGAATTTTTAAAAAACTTAGCCAACAAGCCTAAAGTAATATTTACAACCGCACACAGAGAATATGCTATTGAAAGTTACGAATTAAATGTGGTTGATTATTTATTAAAACCTATTGTTTTTACTCGGTTTTTTAAGGCGATAGAAAAATTTTTAGACACACAAACGGTAGAGAAACCTGCTAATAAAAAGGAAGAGGCTACACACATGTTTGTTCAAAGTAATAAAAAAAACATCAAGGTTTTGTTTGAAGATATTTTATATATAGAAAGTATAAAGGATTATATCAGAATACATACGTTAGCTGCTAAGTTGGTAATTAAACATGGTATTTCAGCTTTTGAAGAAAAATTAGACAATCGTTTTATAAGAGTGCATCGTTCATATATTGTAAACTCTCAAAAGGTAACTGCATATACGAAACAAGATATTGAAATAAGTAAAATTGAAATTCCGATAGGTGATTTGTATAAAAAGAATGCCTTAGAAAGATTAAAACTATAAAAGGAATACTAAATTTAGTACTCCTTTTTTTATGATTCTTTATTCGGTTACCTTATAATTTCCAGGAGTAAATTGAAATACTTTCATCAATCGAGTCCACGTATTTATTTGTGATATAGCCAAAGCTAAGTAGCATATTTCTTCTTTAGAAAAGAATTCTAACAACGGATTATAAATTTCATCTGGAATAATACCTCGCGACAATTTTGTTAAAGCATCAGTAAACTTTAAAACAGCCCTTTCTTTATCTGTAAAATACGGAGTTTCTTCCCAAACACATAACGAGGATAATCGCAATTCGGTCTCGCCTGTTTTTTTGAGCTCTTTATAATGCATGTCTACACAATAAGCACAACCATTTTTTTGTGCTACTCGTAATCTTATAATTTCAAGTAATTGCATTTCCAATGCAGATTCTTCAATAAAGTTTTCAATTTCTCGTAATTTTTCAAACATCCCATTTGGAATGTCTTTGTAAGCTATTCGTTCCATACTATTTGTTTTTAATTATGAAACAAAGGTATTTTACAGACAGATGAAGTTTCCTTAAGATATCTTAAGAAATTAATTTTGATTCCCTTTTTTTCTAATTTCACTCAAGTATTCTGGTGTAATATCCAGATAAGAAGCAATCATATATTGCGGAACTCTTTGGGCAAAATCTGGTATTTGAGCTACTAAAATAAAGTAACGCTCTTTACTGCTTTTTTTCATGTAAATTTCATCTTTACGTTGAAGTGCAATCAATGTATTTTCAGCAATTATTCTAAAAACACGTTCTAATTGCGGAACTTTTACATATAAATCTTCTAATTGCGTGTTTGTAATTTGAAGTACTGTAGTTTCTTCTATCGCTTGAATTGAGTTAATTGTAGGTGTTTTATTTATAAAGCTATCTAAATTGGTAATCCACCAGTTTTCAATCCCAAAAGCACTGATGCTTTCATTGCCATTTTCTTCCACTCTAAACTGACGTACCAATCCTTTTAGGATAAAATACTTGTATTTACAAATATGATTTTGTTCGATTATAAATTCTTTTTTCTGGTAGATTTGTTTAGTGCAAGTACTATAAATGAGTTGAATTTCATGGTCAGTAAATTCAGCATAACGTATTAAGTATTTTTGTAATTGCTCTTTCATTATAAATATTTACTATTACAAAGGTGCTTAAAATTTATTCAAACTCCATAACCTCACCATCTTTTGGTATGAAAGTTTTTTTAATAAGTTGATGTTTCGTTAATTCTGTTTCTAATTGTTTTCTAGTAGTAGGGCAGTGGTTAACCGCTTCTAAATGATTAGCAATAACAAATTTGGGCGCATTTTTAACAAATTTGGTAATATCTTTTAAGGTCATTAAAAGCGGTTTAAAAATGTCTAGTTGCGCTGTTCCGCTTGCTACAATACTAATATCTGGTTTGTATTCTTTAAGAACTTTATCAACATCATTAGTGTAAATAGTATCAGCACTTATATAAATTGATTTTTCATTTTTAAGATTGATAAAAAATCCCATAACGTTACCCATAGGCTTGGCAATAAATCCATAACCGTGTTTTGCTGGAATACCTTCAATTGTTCCGCCAAGAAAATCGGATTGTTTCCAATATGCCACCGTTTGAGTTACATTTAAACCTCTTTTTACAAGTATTTTTTTGTCTTTTATACTACAAATTACTGGAGTATTTCTTTCTTTTAAAAACGTTTCAGCTGCTCTATCTAAATGATCTGGATGTAGGTGTGTAATTAAACAATGTGTGGTTTTGTTTACGATTTCCATTGCATTATCAGGTAAATCGAGTATTGGGTTCCGTAATGGTTTAAACCTAAACAATGTAAATGGCGGACCAGCAGTTCCTTTTTTTCCTAACATTGGATCTACTAAAATAACTTTATCATTAGCTTCAATAACGAGTGTAGCATTTCTTACATGATGTATTTTCATAATTATATTATTTAAGACACAAAATTGAAAAAAGAAAGATCAGTATCCATTGATTCAAATCAAGAAATGCGTTTTCGTATTCTGCTTAAGGTTTCTGGAGAAATATTTAGATAAGAAGCGATGTGATATTGTGGAATTTTCTCTAACCAAGTAGGTTTATAAATAAACAATTCTTTATAAAGCTCATCAGCGGTTTTCGTAATTCTGTTATATTCTAAAAGCTCTTTGTGTTTTAATAATTTTTGAAAAGATAAATCGATAAATGACTTTCCACATTCATATTTTTTTAAGAGTTCTCCAAACGCATTTTTATCAACAACAAGAAGTGTTACTTCAGTTAATGTTTCTTGATTTTTTTTGGTTTTTAAATCGTTATTAAACGAAGATAAATCGGTAATAAATTGTGGTTTGGTATAAAAATTAATGTTAGTTTCTTTTTCTGAAGTAGCAAAATACTCTCTTATAACTCCAGAATTTAAAAAACGAAGTTGTTTTTCTTCAGTGTCAGCTTTTAATATTTGTGTACCTTTTTTTATAGTTTCTTTTTTAAATAAACAAAGCAACTCTTTTAATCCATTTTGATTTAAAGGATATTCTGTTTCAAAAAAATTAGATATTTCGTTAAAATCACTCATAGATACTGTTTTTCTTAAGTTTTCAATGTAGCAAATTTAGGTTTTCAAAAGTAAAAAATAATACAGGTTTTTACTTTTGAAAAATCAACTATTTTATTTGGAACAATCATTCTGTTATTTATATATTTGCAAACGGAACGATTGTTCTAGTATTGTTTAAAACATAAAAAAAATAGAAATTATGAGTAATTTAAATAGAAAAGTAGCTGTAGTAACTGGTGGAAATAGTGGTATTGGTTATGCGTCTGCTAAAGAATTAAAAAGCAAAGGTGCTACCGTAATTATTACAGGAAGAAATGCCGAAAAAGTAGCAACAGCAGCGAAAGAATTAGGAGTAAAAGGAATTGTTGCAGATGTAAACGATCTAAACGCTATTGATAGCTTAGTGGCATCAGTAAAAAACGATTTTAATAAAGTAGATGTGTTATTTGTAAACGCAGGAATTTTTGCACCTGCACCTGTTGGACAAATAACAGAAGAAATGTTTGATCATCAAATAGGAATTAATTTTAAAGGCGCTGTATTTACTACCGAAAAGTTTTTACCAGTTTTAAATGATGGTGCTTCAATTATTAATTTATCGTCAATAAACGCGTATACAGGTATGCCAAATACAGCAATTTATGCAGCTTCAAAAGCAGCATTAAATTCATACACACGAACGGCAGCTACTGAGTTAGCACCAAGAAAAATCAGAATTAATTCGGTAAATCCAGGGCCAATAGCAACGCCAATTTTTAGAAAAACAGGTATGCCAGAGGAGCAATTAAACGGTTTTGCAGCAACCTTGCAAAATCGCATACCTTTAAAGCGATTTGGTCAACCAGAAGATGTTGCCAAATTAGTATCGTTTTTAGCAAGTGACGACGCATCATTTATTACAGGAAGTGAATATAATATTGATGGTGGAACGAATGTAAATCCGCTAGTGAGTTAAATTTTTTTATTATTTTTTGGAATGATGATTCCAATAATTTTATCTTTGTGGAAGTGTTTTACGCTTCCACATTTTTTATATATGCCAAGAGTTAAGTTATTTGATGAGAATGAAGTTTTAATCAAAGCAATGAATTTGTTTTGGAAACAAGGATATGCTGCAACTTCAATTAATGATTTAGTAAGCCATTTAGGTATTAACAGAGCTAGTTTGTACAGTACTTTTGGTGATAAGGATACGTTATTTAAAAAAGCGTTTCAGTATTACAGAAAAACAGGAATTGAAGGTTTAAGACAATTTTTTAAAAATCATGAAAATGTAAAGGAAGCATTTTCTAAATTATTTGAAATAGCCATTGATGAGGCAATTTGTGACGCTGATAAAAAAGGTTGTTTTGTGGTAAATGCAACAACCGAATTGGTTCCTGGAGACCCAACAATTTTTAAAGCATTAGAAGAAAATAAAAAAGAATTGGAAACAGTATTTTTTAATGCTTTACAAAAAGGAAAAGATAAAGGACAATTAAAATCAAAGCAAGATTTAAAAACAGTAGCTTCTTTATTATATACCATCTATAGTGGGGTACGAGTAGTTTCAAAAATTAATCCAGATAAAAAAGAATTAACAAGTTCCGTAAATTTAGCATTATCATTATTAAATTGAAAAAAAGCGCAAGTAAAAAATACTTACGCTTAAAATTTACTTTGAATTAAATTTTAAAATTCTAAATCAGCAACTAAGTCAAATTCATCATAAATAGCTTTGTCTTTTAAATTATCGAAAAAACTTGTAGAACCATATTTTACATTAAATTTTGAACGATCAATTTTTAAAGATACACTAGCTTTATTTCCATACACAGATAGTGTAAATTTAACAGAGTTTGTTTTTCCTTTAATAGTAAGATCTCCAGTAACTTTGTAAGCATTTTTTCCAATACTTTTTACCTTTTTAAACTTTAAAGTTGCTGTTGGAAATTTTTTAACTCCAAAAAAATCATCCGATTTTAAATGCCCTTCCAATTTACCTTTGTATTCTCCGTCTAAGTCGGTATTATTAATAGATAGCATATCAATAACAAATGCTCCCCCAGTTAATTTATTGTCATTAAAATTTAAATGACCCGATTTTATTGCAATAGTTCCTTGGTGTGATCCTGTAACTTTATAACCTTTCCAAATTACATTACTTTTAGTAACGTTAATTTCCTTTCTTTCCTTTTTTATAGTTGTAAAAGAAAAAGTTAAAAGAGCCATAAAGGCAATAGTTGCGATGTTTTTTATTGATTTATTCATTGTTTATTTTTTTTAATTGTTAATGTTATAGTTTAAGCTCCGTAATAAAATTTTTCTTTAATTATTTTACCATCTTTCCAGTCTTGTACGGCAACTTGAGTGTAGTTTCTAATTCCCCAATCTTTATGGGTATAATCAAAATGCCATTCAACCATAGTGGTGTTTTCGCCTATGGTTACTTTTAAAGGTTGGGCGCCTCTAAAATCGGTAATTGCAGCAAAAAATTCTTCTTCGCGTTGTCTGTTAGCTGCTTTTCCTTTAATAATTGGGTTGTCGTTTTCTTGCATTACAACATCGTTATGATAAAACTCATCAAAAGCTTCTAAAGCTTTTCCTTGTAAAATCATATCGTTAATTGTGCTAATTTTTTCTAATAATGTATTCATCTTTTGTGTTTTAAATATGATGATACAAATGTCTAAAACAAAACATTTTTAGAAAATGAAGTAGATTATGAAATGATGTTAAACTAGATTAACATTTATTGATTTTGGATAAGTTGACTTTTAATTTTACTTAAAAACTCTTTGGTGATTCCTAAATAAGAAGCAATCATATATTGCGGAACACGTTGTTCTATTTTAGGATAGGTTTCTTTAAAGAGAAGGTATCTTTCTTTTGCGGTAAGGCTAAAATTACTAACAATACGTTTTTGTGAAGCAACTAAGGCGCGTTCAATAATTTTTCTAAAAAATCGTTCTAACTTCGGAATTTCGATATAAAGCTCTTCAATAATATTGTAAGAAATCTGAAAAAGTTCGGTATTTTCTATACATTGTATATTATAATCGGCAGGGGTTTGGGTTATAAAACTTCCCATATCAGATGTCCACCAATCTTCAATAGCAAACATTACAATATGTTCTTGCCCTTCATCATCAACATAAAAAGTTTTGGTACATCCAGACAAAATAAAACATTCTGTTTTACAAATATCTCCTTGTTGTACAATATATTGATCTTTAAGATATTTTCTGCGAACTATTTTAGAAAGCAACAAAGCCTCTTCATCAGAAGTTAAATTGATATATTTATGTATATAATTTAATAAGGATGTAGTATGCATTGTTTTCAATTAAAAAAAGTAAAGATAGTATAGAAAAGAAAGAGTCACTAATTAATATTTAAAAAAGATAAACTAAAAGGTGCTCATAAATAGAGTATCTTTTTTGTTTTTCTTAACAAAAAGTTACGTTAAAATTCCGCATATTTGTAGTTATGCGAATTTATCCCATAGAAACAGGTAATTTTAAATTAGACGGTGGCGCTATGTTTGGCGTAGTTCCAAAATCAATTTGGCAAAAAACAAACCCTGCCGACGATAAAAACATGATATCAATGAGTATGCGTTGTATGCTTATTGAAGATGGAAATCGATTAACTTTAATTGATACAGGAATCGGAAACAAACAATCCGATAAATTCTTCGGATATTATTATTTGTTTGGCGATTTTTCTTTAGACGTTTCCTTGGCAAAACACGGTTTTCATAGAGATGATATTACCGATGTTTTTTTAACACATTTACATTTTGATCATTGCGGAGGGTCTATTCAATGGAATAAAGACAAAACAGGATACGAGCCAGCATTTAAAAATGCTCGTTTTTGGAGTAATCAACGTCATTGGGATTGGGCAGTAAACCCAAATCCACGAGAAAAAGCATCATTTTTACAAGAAAACATACAACCAATTAAAGAAAGCGGACAACTTAATTTTTTACACTTAAATGCAAAAGATTATGTTGGTTTTGATGTATTGTTTAAAGATGGACATACCGAAAAACAAATGCTACCAAAAATTCAATACCAAGATAAAACTATTGTTTTTATGGCCGATTTATTACCAACCGCAGGTCATATACCTTTACCGTATGTGATGGGCTATGATACCAGGCCATTATTAACATTAAAAGAAAAAGAAGCCTTTTTAAATGAAGCAGCTGATAAAGAGTTTTATTTGTTCTTAGAGCACGATGCTTATAACGAGTTGATTACAGTAAAGCACACCGAAAAAGGAGTACGATTAAAAGAGAGTTATAAATTTACAGATATATTTAATTAAGATAAAGATTATGAGAGTTTTGAAACCCGTATTTTACTCAGCAATTGCAATTACTACATTAGTAGGTTGTTCATCAGTAAGTAAAGTGGCAGTACCAACAGGAAGTAATACTGTGGTAAATATTTCAGCAAAAAAAGCTGAATTAACAGCTTATGAAAAAGATAATTGGCAACATTTAGATTTAGCTACAGATACTATTCCTGGAATGAGTGTTAATAAAGCTTACGATTTCTTAAAAGGAAAAAAAGGAGTTGAAGTTGTTGTTGGAGTAGTAGATTCTGGTACCGATTTAAAGCACGAAGATTTAGTAGATGTTGCTTGGGTAAACACTAAAGAAATTGCCGGAAACGGGATTGATGATGACAAAAATGGGTATGTTGATGATATTAACGGATGGAACTTTTTAGGAAGCTCTTATAAAGAACATTTAGAGTACGAACGTATTTTAATGAATCCTTCTGTTGCTGATGCAGAAACTTTAAAAGAAGTAAAAGCATTTCAAAAAACAAAAGTAGATGCAGCTAAAAAGAATGCAGCCCGTTATAAAAAAATGTTAGATGGAGTAACTATGGCTGATGCAGCTTTAGCAAAACATTTTGGAAAAGCAGATTATACAAAAGAACAAGTATTAGCTTTAAAAACTACTGATGTTGCTTTAACAAAGGCTGCTGAAGGTGCAAAACAAATGTATGGTTTTGGATTAAGTTCATTAACACAAGCAAAAGAAGAATTAGCTAAGTTAGTTAAAACTGCAAATGCAACAATAAATGGAGATAACTTAAAAACAGATTACCGTACTGTTGTAGGTGATAATGCTTATGATATTAACGATAAGCCTGGTTATGGAGATGGAAATATTGGGCATTCAGAAAAAGGAGAAGCACACGGTTCTCATGTTTCTGGTATTATTGGTGCTACGCGTAACAATGGTAAAGGAATGAATGGTGTTGCAAATAATGTGAAAATGATGGCAGTACGTTCAGTTTCTGACGGAGATGAGTATGATAAAGATGTAGCTTTAGGTATTCGTTATGCAGTTGATAACGGAGCAAAAGTAATTAATACTAGTTTTGGTAAAGCATTTTCACCAAATAAAGAATGGGTTTACGAAGCATTAAAATATGCAGCTTCTAAAGATGTTTTAATTGTAAACGCAGCAGGTAACGATGGTAAAAATATCGATGTTGAAAAAACTTTTCCTAATGATGCACCAGATTTAGTAAACGAAATTTCTGATAATGTATTAACGTTAGGAGCAATGAGTGCTAACTATAATGAAAAATTACCAGCAACTTTTTCTAACTATGGTAAATTAAATGTAGATGTTTTTGCACCAGGAGTACAAGTACACTCTACTACACCTGATGGTGAATACAAAAAATTTAGCGGTACTTCAATGGCAGCACCTTCAGCTGCAGGTGTAGCTGCTTTAGTTCGTTCTTATTACCCAGAATTATCAGCAAGTCAAGTAAAACATATTTTAATGAACTCTGGTACTAAAATTAATTTAGACGTTAATAAACCAGGTACAGGTGCTAGATATGGTAAGCCAGTTGAAAAAGTTCCTTTTGCAGATTTATCAGTTTCTGGACGTGTTGTAAATGCATACAATGCAGTTAGAATGGCCGATAGAATGGTAAACGGTAGAAAATAAAATGTAGAATTACAAAGTAAAAAAGAGCATTATTTTTGATGCTCTTTTTTTGTTATAAAACGCCTTATGCAGTTAGAGTTTGATAAACAAAAAGAGTTATTAATTATTAAAGATGATGTTCCATTACATTCACGTTTAGTACTAATATTATTATCAGTAAATGTAGTTAATATGAGTTTTCAATTGGTTTCTATAAGTTATTCTAAAAATGAAATTTTATTTATTTTCATGTTATTGTTAGGAGTAATATCAGTAGTAGCAATACTCTTTTATTTATTTAAAAGATCATGGAAAACAACCTATAAGTTATCTAAAATTGAAGGTGTAGAAACTAAGAAAATTTATGGTAAAGAACGCATTTTTTTAAAATTACATAACGGAAAAAAAAGAAGTTTTTCTATTTTAAAAAATGAAAACGAATTTAATAGTTTAAAAAACACCCTAACTACAATAGGAATTAAATCAATTTAATATGAAAAAAATAATTTTAGGACTTTCATTATTATCAATTGTTTCTTGTGCAGCAACAAGCAAACAGGTAACAGAAAATCCAATAAAAAAAACAAAAAGTCAAAACTATTGGCAACAACATATTGATTATACGATGGATATTGATATGGATGTAAAAACATATCAATATAAAGGAAAGCAAAAAGTGGTGTATACAAACAATTCGCCAGATGTTTTAGATAAAGTTTTTTATCACTTATATTTTAATGCTTTTCAACCAAATTCTCAAATGGATATTCGTTCGAGAAACATTAAAGATCCAGGTAAAAAGATTGCCGACAAAATTGTAAAACTATCGCCAACAGAAATAGGCTACATAAAGGTTAACTCGTTAACACAAAATGGAGTTGCAGTAAACCACGAAACAGTAGGAACTATTTTAGAAGTAACATTAAATAAAGCAATTCAACCAGGAGAAAGCGTAACGTTTGATATGGTTTTTGATGCACAAGTGCCAAATCAAATTCGTCGTTCTGGGCGTAATAGTGCCGAAGGTGTTGCATTATCAATGAGTCAATGGTATCCTAAAATGGCAGAATATGATTTTGAAGGATGGCATACACCACCATATATAGCTAGAGAGTTTCATGGTGTTTGGGGTAATTTTGATGTAACACTTCATATTGATAAAAATTACGTAGTTGGAGGTACAGGTTACTTGCAGAATCCACAAGAAGTAGGGCATGGTTATGAGAATAAAAATGAAGCCTTAAATCTTCCTTCAGGAAAAAAATTAACATGGAAATTTAAAGCACCAAATGTGCATGACTTTACTTGGGGTGCCGACCCAGAATATATTCACGACACCTATAAAATGGATAACGGAATCGACTTACATTTCCTTTACAAAAAAACATTAGAGGCTAAATATCTAGAAAATTGGAAAAAATTACAGCCTAAAACTGCTGAATTAATGAATTATTTTTCTGAAAACATAGGGCAATATCCATACAAACAATATTCAGTAATACAAGGTGGTGATGGTGGAATGGAGTACGCAATGAGTACTTTAATTACCGGAAAACGTAGCTGGGGAAGTTTATTTGGTGTAACAGCACACGAAATGGCACATACTTGGTTTCAGTTTTTATTAGCAAGTAACGAAAGCAAGCATCCATGGATGGATGAGGGGTTTACTACCTATATATCTAACAAAGCAGAAAATGCAATTTTAGGTAAAAATGTAAAAAATCCACACAGAGGTTCATATATGGGCTACAATTATGTAGTAAAAAATAACATTGAAGAATCATTATCTACACATGCAGATAGGTATCATACAAACACAGCTTACGGTGTAGCAAGTTATTCTAAAGGAAATATTTTCTTATCACAGTTAGAGTATATTATTGGAGAGGAAAATGTAGCAAAAACATTAAAAAAATACTTTACTGATTTTTCATTTAAACACCCAACGCCAAATGATATAAAAAGAACTGCCGAAAAAGTTTCAGGAATTCATTTAGACTGGTATTTAAACGAATGGACACAAACAACGCACACCATAGATTACGGAGTAAAATCGGTTAACGGTAAAGAAGTGGTGTTAGAAAGAATAGGAAGAATGCCGATGCCTATTGATGTTGAGGTAACTTACACAGATGGCAGTAAAGAAACATTTAATATTCCGTTACGTATGATGCGTGGCGAAAAACCAACCAAAGCAACAGTAATAACTGATTGGACTTGGGCGCACCCAACCTATACTTTTGCAACTTCTAAAGAAGTAAAATCTGTTGAAATTGATCCATCAAAATTAATGGCAGACATCAATCAAGAAAATAACTCGTTTGGTAAATAAACTTTTGAAGGTTATTCTGAATTTATTTCAGAATCACACTATAAAATGGTATTGATAAAAAAGTGAAAACTCTATGTAGAGTTTTCACTTTTTCTTTTTTTAGGATAAAATTTTCTTCAACAATTTTCCGTAATTTTGCACTTCAATTTCAACAGAAGATGTCAGAAGAAAAAAAATCATTGAATTTTTTAGAGCAAATCATAGAAGAAGATTTAGCAAACGGATTGCCAAAAGAAAATTTACGTTTTCGTTTTCCGCCAGAACCTAATGGATATTTACATATCGGTCACACGAAAGCTATCGGAATTAGTTTTGGTTTAGGTGAAAAGTATAACGCACCAGTAAACTTACGTTTTGATGATACAAACCCAGCAAAAGAAGAGCAAGAATATGTTGATGCTATTAAAAAAGATGTTACTTGGTTAGGGTATAAATGGGCAAATGAATTGTATTCGTCTGATTACTTTCAGCAATTATACGACTGGGCAGTTTTATTAATAAAAGATGGTAAAGCGTATATTGATAGTCAATCTTCTGAAGAAATGCGTACTCAAAAAGGAACACCAACAAAGGTTGGGACTAATAGTCCTTTTAGAAATAGATCGGTTGAAGAAAATTTAGATTTATTTAGCCGAATGAAAGCTGGTGAATTTGATGAAGGAACGCATGTTTTACGTGCTAAAATTGATATGGAGTCGCCAAATATGTTAATGCGCGATCCTTTAATGTATCGAATTTTAAAAAAAGCACATCACCGTACCGGAAACGATTGGTGTATTTATCCGATGTATGATTGGACACATGGTGAAAGTGATTATTTAGAACAAATTTCACACTCGTTATGTTCGTTAGAGTTTAAACCTCACCGTGAGTTATACAATTGGTTTCGCGATAATGTATACGAATACAGCAAGACAGAATTTCCAAATCCACCAAAACAGCGTGAATTTTCGCGCTTAAACTTAAGCTACACAATAATGAGTAAGCGTAAGTTATTAACATTGGTTGAAGAAGGAATTGTAAAAGGATGGGACGACCCAAGAATGCCAACAATTTCTGGATTAAGACGTCGTGGGTATACACCAGCATCTATCCGTAATTTTATCGAAACAGTAGGCGTATCAAAAAGAGAAAATATTATTGACGTTTCGTTGTTAGAGTTTAAAATACGAGAAGATTTAAATAAAACAGCCAACAGAGTAATGGGGGTTTTAGACCCTGTAAAAGTGGTGATTACTAATTACCCAGAAGATAAAGAAGAGGTTTTAATTGCAGAAAATAATCCTGAAGATGAAAATTCAGGAACAAGAATGGTTCCTTTTTCAAGAGAAATTTATATTGAAAGAGAAGATTTTAGAGAAGAAGCAAATAAGAAGTTTTTTAGGTTAAAATTAGGAAAAGAAGTTCGTTTAAAAAATGCCTATTTTATTACAGCTAATAGCTGTACAAAAGATGCAGAGGGTAATATTACAGAAATTCAATGTACGTACGATCCGTTAACAAAGTCAGGAAGTAATACAGAAGAAAGTAAACGAAAAGTAAAAGGAACTTTACATTGGGTATCGGTAAAACACGCTGTAAAAGCTGAGATAAGAGCCTATGATCGTTTATTTTTAGATGAAGCACCAGATAGTCATAAAGACAAAGATTTTATGGAGTTTGTAAATCCAAATTCTTTAGAAAAAATTACCGCATTTGTAGAACCAAGCTTGCAAACAGCAACAATAGGGCAACAATTTCAATTTCAACGTTTAGGATATTTTAATGTTGATGACGACTCGACTGCCAATAATTTAGTATTTAATAAAACCGTTGGTTTGCGTGATAATTGGGCAAAAAAGAACTAAATAGCAATAGTTATTTTAATTAGCAACCTTTCTTAATTTTTATAAAATTAAGAAAGGTTTTTTTATGAAAAAATTCCATTTTTAATTTTCGATAGAATACGTATCTTTACTGATTAAGGAAAGTTGTGATAATTAATTTTTATCTAACTGAAAATCAATAATAAAAAAGTGTTTTTTGATACTGGGAAAATTCAGATTTAAAAAGCATTTCTAATAATATACTATTTTATGAGTTGTAGCAGTTGCTCAACTAACAAAAACGGTGTGCCTAATGGTTGTAAAAGCAATGGAAATTGTGCAACAGGTACTTGTGGAAGTGGAAATAAACTTGCCGTTTTTGATTGGTTATCGAATATGACTTTACCTACGGGTGAAGCACCATTTAATATTTTTGAAGTTCGTTTTAAAAACGGACGTAAACATTTTTATAAAAATACCGAGAAACTAACTGTTTCTATGGGAGATGTCGTAGCGGTTGAAGGGTCATCGGGGCATGATATAGGTATAGTTGCCTTAGCAGGAGAGCTTGTAAAAGTTCAAATGAAAAAACGAAAAATTAGTGTAGATAGTGAAGATGTAAAGAAAATTTACAGAAAAGCTACTCAAAAAGATATTGATATTTGGCACACCGCCAGAGATAGAGAACAAGAAACTCAACGAAAAGGAAGAGAGATTATTAGCCGTTTAGGGCTAAAAATGAAATTATCTGATGTTGAATATCAAGGGGATGGTACCAAAGCTACTTTTTATTATACTGCAGATGAACGAGTAGATTTTCGTCAATTAATTAGAGATTTAGCAGGAACTTTTTCTATTCGTGTAGAAATGAAACAAGTAGGTATGCGTCAAGAAGCAGCGCGCTTAGGCGGTGTTGGTTCTTGTGGTAGAGAGTTATGTTGCTCTACTTGGTTAACCGATTTTAGAAAAGTAAATACAGCAGCAGCTCGTTACCAGCAACTATCATTAAACCCGTTAAAATTAGCAGGACAATGTGGTAAGTTAAAATGTTGTTTAAATTTTGAGTTGGATACGTATTTAGATGCTTTACAAAGTTTTCCGAAGCAAGATAAAATACTGAAAACAGAAAAAGGAGATGCTGTTTTTGTAAAGATGGATATCTTTAAAAAAATACTTTGGTACACTTATAAGCATGAAAGTTTTAAATGGTTTCGATTATCATTAGAGCAAGTAAATGAAATTATCGAATTAAATAAAAATAATGAAGTTGCTTTACCGTTAGATGAATATGAATTAGATATTATAACGGAGCCAACGGTAGATTTTGAAAATGTTGTAGGACAAGATAGTTTAACTCGTTTTGATGCTCCTAAAAAGAAATCTCGTAATAGTAGAAGAAAATCACGAAAACCAGCAAACAACTCAGAGGGTGATCAATCAAACGAAACCAAACCAAAAAGAAGACCTCCAAGAAAACCAGTAAATAAAAGAAATGGTACGAAACCTGGTGAAGTAAAGACAAATAAAAAACCTCAAAGAAAACCAGGACAAAAAGAAGGTAATAAAAACACAGGTGTTGCCTCAGTTGAAACAAGGAAACCGAAACCTAGAAAAAATCCTAGAGAGAATAACCAAAAAACAGATAAAACCCCAAATAATAAAAGCAAAGGTGTTCAACCTCAAAATAAAAAACCAAACAATCAGAAAAGAAGAAATAATAATCAAAGAAATAGAAAACCGAACGAAAATAAATCAACCAAACCTAAAAATGAAAAAGAATAGTATACTAGCATTAGTTTTTGTTTTTTTAGCAATGACATCATGTGACTCAAAAAGAGTTTATGATGAGTATATAACATTGCCAAATAGCCTATGGAATAAAAATAATACTGTTACGTTTACTTTTTCGATAAAAGATTCAATACAAAAGAAAAACTTGTTTATAAACCTTAGAAACAATCAAGATTACGAGTACAGTAATTTGTTTTTAATAGCACAAATAAACTTTCCTGACGGAGAAACAATTATAGATACTTTAGAGTATGATATGGCAGATGTTACAGGGAAATTTTTAGGCAAAGGTTTTTCAAATATTAAAGAAAATAAATTATTTTATAAAGAAAATATAACATTTCCTAATACAGGAGAATATACTTTTAAAGTAAAACAAGCCATGAGAAAAAATGGTGAAATTAAAGGAATAAATACACTTGAAGGTATTTCTGAAGTAGGATTTAGAATTGAAAAAATGC
This sequence comes from Tenacibaculum soleae, assembly GCF_030549005.1. NCBI lineage: Bacteria > Pseudomonadati > Bacteroidota > Flavobacteriia > Flavobacteriales > Flavobacteriaceae > Tenacibaculum > Tenacibaculum soleae. The sequence continues at coordinate 277,883 of NZ_JAUOSW010000001.1, read as the reverse complement.
AATAATGAAAGAGAAAAAAACAACTAATTTTAATAAATACATCAAGTGGTTTTGGGGAATCATATTAGGTGGTTTCCTTCTTATAGGGTCCTTATTTTTACTTGCTTCTTGGGGAGTTTTTGGAGCATTGCCAACCTTTGAAGAGTTAGAAAACCCTAAAAGCGATTTAGCAACTGAAGTAATTTCTGCTGACGGAAAAACTTTAGGAAAATATTACGTAAAAGCAAACCGTACACCTATTAAATACAAAGATTTACCAGAAAAATTAATAAAAACATTAGTTGCCACTGAAGATGAACGTTTTTATGAACATTCTGGGATTGATTTTAGAGGTTTGGCAAGGGCAATTTCAAAATTAGGAGCAGGTGGTGGTGCAAGTACTATTACACAACAATTAGCAAAAAATTTATTTAATAAAGGAGGAGCAAGTAATAAATTAATAAGACTTACTCAAAAGCTTAAAGAATATGTAGTTGCTGTTAAATTAGAACGACAATATACTAAGCAAGAAATTATAACCATGTATTTAAATACACAAGGTTTTTTATTTAATGCGACTGGTATTCGTTCAGCATCACGTATTTATTTTGGTAAAGAACCGATGGAGTTAGACTTGCAAGAGTCCGCTATTTTAGTAGCCATGTTAAAAAACCCAAGGCAGTTTAATCCATATAGAAAGATATCAAGAAATAAATCATTACAACGTAGAAATGTTGTGTTTGCTCAAATGGCAAAAAATGATGTGATAACTGATCAAGAAAGAGATTCATTACAAAAATTACCACTAAAAATAAATTTCACACCAGAAAGTCATAGTGATGGATTGGCAACTTATTTTAGAGAAAACTTAAAACAGCGTTTAAAAAAGTGGGCAAAAGAAAATCCGAAAGATAATGGAGAGTTTTATAACATTTATAAAGATGGATTAAAAATACATGTTACGATTGATTCTCGTATGCAAAAATATGCCGAAGAGGCAAGTAGAGAGCATATGGCAAACCTGCAATCTTTCTTTTTTAAAGAACAAGAAAGAAATAAAAAAGCCCCTTTTTACGATATCGACAAAAGAACGATTACCGGAATAATGAAACGAGGTAAACGTAATTCAACACGCTACAAACGATTAAAAGCTGCAGGTAAATCAGAAGAAGAGATTGAAAAATCTTTTAATACTGATGTTGATATGCGTGTTTTTTCTTGGAAAGGAGAAATAGATACTGTTATGACACCTTATGACTCTATACGTTATTACAAACACTTTTTAAGGTCAGGATTAGTTTCTATAGAGCCTCAAACAGGTCATATTAAAGCATGGGTGGGAGGTATTAATCATAAATATTTCAAATATGATGCGGTAGAACAACAAAAACGTCAAGTAGGTTCTACTTTTAAACCTTTTGTATATGCAACAGCAATTAATCAGCTAAAAATGTCACCTTGTGATCAGTTGCCAAATGTATTGTACACCATTCCTAAAGAAAAATATGGAATGCCAGAAGATTGGACACCTAAAAACTCCAGTAATAAATACGGTGGTGAGTTAACATTAAAAAAAGCATTAGCAAATTCAGTAAATGTAGTGTCAGCTCAACTAATTGATAAGGTTTCACCAATAAATGTTGCGCGTTTAGCAGCATCGGCAGGAATAAAATCAAAGATTGATGCAAATCCATCAATAGCTTTAGGTGCTGTAGAGTTATCGTTGATAGAGATGGTAAGTGCGTATTCAACTTTTGCAAATAAAGGGTTACGTGTAAGTCCGATGATGATTACTCGAATTGAAGATAAAAACGGAACAGTTTTAGAAGAATTTGTGCCTGAAACAAAAGAGGTTTTAAGTGAAGAATCTGCCTATGTAGTGTTAGATTTAATGAAAGGAGTAACAACAGGAGGGTCAGGTATTCGTTTACGTTTATCGAGTAAATACCCTGATTATATTACAGGGCATCCATATAAATTTACAAACCCTATTGCAGGAAAAACAGGAACAACTCAAAATCAGTCTGACGGTTGGTTTATGGGAATTGTACCAAATTTAGCAACAGGAGTTTGGACAGGTGGTGAAGATAGAGCAACCCACTTTGCAGGAATCGGAAAAGGGCAAGGAGCAGCAATGTCGTTACCAACATGGGCATTATTTATGCAAAAATGCTATGCTGATAAAAGCTTAAATATTAGTCAGTCAGATTTTGAAAAGCCATCAGAAAAACTTTCCATTGAAATTAACTGTGCTAAGCAGAAAGAGGAAAATAAAGATGAAAAATCATCCGAAGAAACTGATTTTTAAGATTGTAAGAAATTTTTAGTATTAAACAAACAACTACAATGATAAATAAAAAAGTAAATAACGTACAAGAAGCTGTTGCTGGTGTAAAAGATTCTATGACTTTTATGTTAGGAGGTTTTGGTTTATGTGGTATACCAGAAAATGCCATTGCTGAACTTGTAAAGTTAAATGTAAGAAACGTTACCTGTATTTCTAACAATGCAGGGGTTGATGATTTTGGATTGGGTTTATTATTACAGAATAAACAAATTAAAAAAATGGTTTCTTCTTATGTAGGAGAAAACGACGAATTTGAACGTCAAATGTTATCGGGTGAGCTAGAGGTTGAGCTTACACCACAAGGAACTTTAGCAGAAAAATGTAGGGCTGCACAAGCAGGATTTCCCGCTTTTTATACACCAGCAGGTTATGGTACAGAAGTAGCCGAAGGAAAAGAAACGCGTGAGTTTGACGGAAAAATGTACGTGTTAGAACCAGCTTTTAAAGCAGATTTTTCATTTGTAAAAGCATGGAAAGGAGATACTGCCGGAAATTTAATTTTTAAAGGAACAGCACGCAATTTTAATCCAAATATGTGTGGAGCGGCAACAATTACCGTAGCTGAGGTTGAAGAATTAGTGCCAGCAGGAGAATTAGATCCAAATCAAATTCATATTCCTGGAATTTTTGTGCAACGTATTTTTCAAGGAGAAAAATATGAAAAGAGAATTGAACAACGAACGGTAACTCCAAAAGCGTAATAAAATGGCATTAAGTAAACAACAAATAGCGCAACGAATAGCAAAAGAATTACAAGATAAATGGTATGTTAATTTAGGAATCGGAATTCCGACTTTAGTGGCTAATTACATTCCAGAAGGTATTGAAGTGGAGTTTCAATCAGAAAACGGATTGTTAGGTATGGGACCATTTCCGGTTGATGGAACTGAAGATGCAGATTTAATAAATGCCGGTAAACAAACAGTTACTGTTTTAGATGGAGGGTCTATTTTTGATTCAGCAACTAGCTTTTCTATGATTCGAGGTAAACACGTTCAATTAACTGTTTTAGGAGCGATGGAAGTTGCACAGAACGGTGATATTGCTAACTGGAAAATTCCCGGTAAAATGGTAAAAGGAATGGGCGGAGCGATGGATTTAGTAGCATCGGCAGATAATATTATTGTTGCTATGATGCATACGAATAAGCGTGGCGAATCTAAAATATTAAAAGAATGTTCATTACCTCTAACAGGTGTTGGTTGCGTAACCAAAGTAGTTACCAATTTAGCTGTTTTAGAAGTTAAAAATGGTGCTTTTCATTTGTTAGAAAGAGCTCCAGGAGTATCTGTTGAAGAAATTAAAGAAGCTACTGAAGGAACTTTAATTGTTGATGGAGAAATTTCTGAGATGAATATTTAATATGGAAGGTTTTTTTAAAAAATTTCATAGATTAATTTATCCTCTTCATGCAATACTTTTTTTGTTGATTTTAGATAAAATATTTCATGTAGAGCCTGATTGGTTACGAATAGCGATAGCAATTGCTTTAGGATATTTTTTATCACCAAGAATAAAAATAATAGAAACGCAAACAGGAAAAAGGAAGCAGCTAACGTGGATTTTTCTTAAAAAACCAATATTTTTAGATTAATGAAAATAATCTCATACAACGTAAACGGAATTCGTGCTGCATTAAAAAAAGGATTTATTGATTGGTTACAAGCTGCAAACCCAGATGTAATTTGTATTCAAGAAACCAAAGCACACAAAGAACAATTAGACCTATCTGAATTTGAAAATGCAGGTTATCCTTATCATTATTGGTTTTCAGCACAAAAAAAAGGCTACTCATCGGTAGCTGTTTTTTGTAAAAAAGAACCCAATCATATTGAATACGGAACAGGAATTGAATCAATGGATTTTGAAGGGAGAAATTTACGTGTAGATTTTGATGAAGTTTCGGTAATGAGCATGTATTTACCATCAGGAACCAATGCTGCAAGATTAGATTATAAGTTTAATTATATGGATGAAATTTTGGAATATGCGACCGATTTGCGTAAAACCATTCCAAATTTAGTTATCTGTGGCGATTACAATATTTGTCATGAAGCAATAGATATTCACAACCCGAAAATGAAAGGTGTTTCTGGGTTTTTACCCGAAGAGCGTGAGTGGTTAACGAAGTTTATTGATAGCGGATTTACTGATAGTTTTCGTCATTTAAATCCAGAAAGACAAGAGTATTCTTGGTGGAGTTATCGAGCAAATTCTAGAGCCAATAATAAGGGGTGGCGATTGGATTATGCAATGGTTTCTGAGCCGTTAAAAGATAAAATTTCAAGAGCCTATATTTTACCAGAAGCAAAACACTCAGACCATTGTCCGATTGTTGTTGAATTAACGCTATAAAACTACTTATGAAAAATATTTTAGGATTACTTTTTTTTACACTTTCAATTGCTGCACAGCAACCTGTTGATAGTGTTTTTGTAACAAAAGAGCAGGTAAAAATAGTTGTTGATTCAACATTAATAGCTAAAGATACTATCAAAACACAACAAATTGATACGTTATACACTGATGCCGATTTAAAAATTATTGATAGTTTATTAATAGAAGAAAAATTTAATTCTTCGCTGTTTGATAGTATTCAATATGTAATTAACGATAAAGAAATTATAGGTAATACTACCACAATACTTTCTACCGATTTATTAAAAAAACGATTGAGTGACTTAAATTTAAAAACACCTTTTAATTTAGCTTATAACCCAGCGTTAGAAAAAGTAATTAATAGTTATTTAAAACACCGTAAAAGATATTATCCAGCCTTAATGGCAAAGGCACAGTATTATTTTCCGATGTTTGAACAGTATTTAGATCAGTTTGATGTGCCGCTAGAAATGAAATATTTAGCGATTGTTGAATCTGCCTTGCGTCCTGCGGCAAAGTCAAGAGTTGGAGCAACGGGTTTGTGGCAATTTATGTACGGCACAGGAATTCAGTTTGATTTGAAGGTAAACTCGTATGTTGATGAACGTCAAAACCCTGTAAAAGCAACTATAGCAGCCTGTAAATATTTAAGTCAATTATATAAAATCTTTGGCGATTGGGATTTGGCTTTAGCAGCCTATAATTCAGGGCCAGGAAACGTTTCTAAAGCAATAAAAAGATCAGGGGGATATCGAAATTATTGGAATATTCGTCCGTTTTTACCTCGCGAAACAGCCAGTTATGTACCAGCATTTTATGCAACGATGTATATTTTTGAATATGCAGAGCAGCATCATATTTACCCGAAGCCACCAAATATTTTTCATTTTGAAACTGATACTGTTCGCGTAAAAAGAACGATTAGTTTTGATCAAATTTCAGAAAAAACAAAGATAGATACAGAATTATTATCTTTTTTAAATCCGTCATATAAATTAGATATCATTCCTTATGTAAAAAGTAAAAGTTATGCAGTTCGATTGCCTCGAAAAAACATAATAGATTTTTTAGATAAAGAAAAAGAAATTTACACATTAGCAAATGAAGATGATGCAAAAAGAGAAAAACCATTGCCAAAGTATTTTGAAATGGACAAACGCATTCGCTATAAAGTGCGTAGTGGGGATTATTTAGGGAAAATTGCAAACAAATTTGGTGTAAGGGTTAGTGATATAAAACGATGGAACGGTATGAGAAGCCATCGCTTAAAAATAGGGCAACGTTTAAGTATTTATCCAAAGAGATTAGCGGTTTCAAAACAAGTTTCAAAGAAAAAATATAAAGTGCCAATAGGTAAACACGATGTTTATGTAGTGCAAAATGGAGATTCGTTATGGACGATATCTAAAAAATATCCATCAGTTTCTATAGAACAAATTAAAAAGTGGAACAATATTTGGAGTGTAAAAAGTCTGAAACCAGGAATGAAGCTAAAAATATTTAAGAGTTAAAAAATCAACACTAAAAACTACAAACTATGAAAAAAATAATTTTACTTGTATTGGTATTTATAGGGATGTCATGTAAATCAGGTGCAGGCAAAGAAGGTTATATTTTACCAACATCTAATGGTAACACCAATAAAATAATGGTGGTTGTAAAAGGTGCAGACTGGCAAGGAAAATTAGGAGATCAAATACGTAAAGTATTTGGTGAGCATCAAGTAGGATTACCACAGCCTGAAACGTTATTGTCAGTAAGCCAAATAGATCCTGTTGGGTTTAGTAGTTTTATGCGACATGGAAAAGCTATTTTAACCTTAAAAGAAGGAGAAAAAGAAGCTATTACTATTGAAAATAATAGATATGCCTCTCCTCAAATTATAGTTCATGTAACAGCAAAAAATAAGCAAGGGTTAATAAACGTTTTAAACACTAGAGGTAAAGAAATTATTAAGATATTTAAAGATGAAGATATTAAATTTACACAACGTCTCTTTAAAAAAGATAGAATCGATGAAACAGCATTTAAAACTATAAACAATATAGGACTAACGTTAGATATTCCAAAGAGATTTAGATTGGTAGAAGATACAGGTGAGTTTATTTGGTTTCGTCAGCATTTAAAAAGTGGAATAGCTAGAGGAGATGGTACAAATAACATTTTAATATATAGTGTCCCATTAGGCGATGAAAATGCGGTTGCTGATAATATTACTGCAGTGCGTGATACTATTGGTAAAAAATACATACCAGGAAGTAAAGAGGGTATGTATATGATTACCGAACAAGCCTATACACCATTTACTTTTGATGCTGAAATAGATGATAAAAAAGCCTATGAGACAAGAGGAAAATGGGAGGTTAAAAATGATTTTATGGCAGGGCCATTTATTAATTATACAATAGTTGATAAGAAAAATAATCGTTTAATTATTTTTGAAGGGTTTACCTATGCACCATCGGTAAACAAACGTGATTTTTTGTTTGAATTAGAAGCAATTGCTAAATCAATGAAAATAAAATAATTGAAATATACAGGAATCTATTGAAAAGCATCAAATATTTATTTGATGCTTTTTTTTATTGTATTTAGCTATAAATCATGGGTTTATAAAAATTAAATTTAATTTTTTGATATGCGTATTAACAGCATTTCTACCTATAATTGTAGGGTTTATTTGGTATGGACCACTTTTTGCAAAATCATGGATGAAAGAAATGGAGTTTACTGAAGAAAGTTTAAAAGGGGGTAATATAGTAATGATTTTCGGATTGTCATATGTAGCTAGTTTTTAATAGCTTTTTTGTTACAAACTTTAGTAATACTTGAAAGAAAAAGTTTTAAATATATAGCAATTAATACCAGTTATTGATTAGTGATTTTAGCTATTATAGGAGGTGTATTATGTAAATGGGTATAAATAAAATAACTGTTAAAGTTATATAATAATAAAAAGCACTACTATTTAGTAGTGCTTTTTATTATTATCATTATTGATTAATCCCCCAATTTATCAATACGATTTCCTCGTGTATTACAGTGCAAACATACTATGTAAATATATTTTATAAAATAGTTAATGTGTAAATGGTGTTTATTAATGTATAAATGGTTTTTGTTTTGTGGTTTTAGGTGTTTTTTGTGGAGTTTAAGTGTTGTTTCACTACTTTTTGCGTTTTAATATTGCATTAATATAAGTTATATTTGATTAAAAAAGTAGTAAATGTTGAAAGCCGTAATTGTAGATGATGAACCAAAAGCAATACAAGGTCTTACTTGGGAGTTATCTAATTTTAATAATGATTTAGAAGTTATAAAAACCTTTACCGAAGCAGAAAAGGCGATAAAGTATATTAATGAAAATACTATTGATTGTCTTTTTTTAGATATTGAAATGCCTACGATGGATGGCTTTCAATTACTTGAAAAATTAAAGAAAAAAGATTTTGCAATTGTAATTACAACAGCCTATAATGAGTATGCTATAAAAGCATTAAAAAATGAAGCTATTGATTACCTTCTCAAACCTGTGGATTCAGACGATTTAGAGGAAACAATAAAAAGAATTAAGACCTATCATACCAAAAATACAAATAATGATAAGTTTGAAGAAATACTCTTAAAATTCAATAAAAAATTTAATAAAAGAAAAATTACTATAAATACTGATGGAAAATTAATTTTTTTAGAAGAATCAGATATTTTATTTGTTGAATCTGATGGTAATTATTCTTCTATACATACAGTTAACAATAAAAAAATAGTAGTAACAAAAAAGTTAAAAGAAGTAAACTCATTATTACCTGATGAACATTTTTTTAGAATTCATAATTCATTTGTAGTAAATTTAAATAAAATTAAAGAGTTTTTAAAATCTGATGGATATATCGTATTAGAAGATAACCATAAAATACCTGTTTCACGTCAAAGAAAATCTGACTTTTTAGATAAATTTTAATAATGAAAAACACCTTTATAATAGTTTTATTTTGTTTGATAACTAGTATTTGTCTATCTCAAAAAAATGTAGATAGTTTAATATTAGCAGGAATAGAAAAAAAAGAACAGAACTATTTTAAACTTCAAAAATTCTTTAACAACGTTTATTTTACCGATCAAGAAACAAACTTTCTTTTAGAAAATAGTAAGCAAAATAATTATCTTTTAGGGGTTGTTTATGCAAAAAATATTCAAGGGCGTTCTTATAGAAACAAAGCTGTATACAATAAAGCAATTAAAAAATATAATGAAGCGTTAAAAATAATAAAAACAATAAATAGTATTGAAGCTGAAATAGTAACATTAAATCAATTAGGAGTTGTTTACAGGCGTCAAGATAAAATTAGATCAGCATTAAATTATCATCAACAATCTTTAGAAATTATAAATAAGATAGGTGTTACTTCTAATGATTTAAAGAAAAGTAAAAGTATTGCAATAAATAGTATTGGAAATATTTATTTAACACTTAAACAGTATGAAAAAGCATTAGATAAATTTAAAGAATCAATTATAATACAAGAAAAACTTGAAGATATAAGGGGTTTAGCTATAAATTATCAAAACATTGGGTTTGCGCATAAAAATATTGGAAATATAGATATAGCCTTAAATAGTTATAAAAAATCATTGTTTTATAATAATTTAAATAATGATAGTTTAGGGAAAGTAATTTGTCATAATAGTATTGCAGCCGTTTTAATTAAAAAAGGAGCTTTTGAAGAAGCTAATAATTACATTACAGAAGTAGTTACTGCTATTGAAAAAATAGGAAATAATTATTACTTATCCGAAGTATATAACACTTTAGGTTGGGTATCTATAAAATTAAATAAATATAAAAAAGCAGCGGAATATTTAAAAAAATCTTTAAAAATAGGATTAAAAAATAACCTTCCTTCAAATTTGGTTTCAACATATAATCATTTATCTGAATTACATCAGAAAAAAGGAAATTATAAAAAAGCATTAGACTTTTATCATAAATCAATGGAGTTAGAAAATCAAATATCTAGTAATAATAATATTAGGTATATGAACAGTCTTATTAATAAGTATGATAGTGAAGTACACACTAATAAAATAAAAGATTTAGCAAAGGAAAATGAAATAGCTAAGTTAAAGTTATTAAGAAACCGTAACATCTTAATAATAGCATTAGTATCTATTGCTTTATTCGGGGTGTTATTGTATTCAATTTATCGACAAAATTTATTGAAAAATGATAAGCAAATTTTACATTTAGAACAAGATGCTTTACGTATTCAAATGAATCCACATTTTGTATTTAATGCACTAAATTCGATAAAATTATATATTATAAATAATGAACAAAAAAATGCTGTTCGGTATTTAAATAAGTTTTCAAAGTTAATTCGTAGCATATTAGAGTCATCTACTGTAAAGGAGGTAACTCTTGGAGAAGAGTTGAAAACGATGGGGCTATATATGAGTATTGAAAATATTCGGTTTTCAAATGAAATAGATTATGAAGAGAATTTTAATAAAAACCTCAATTTAGAGACAGTTAAAATTCCTCCTTTAGTTTTGCAACCTTTTTTAGAAAATTCTATTTGGCATGGTTTGTCTTCAAAAAAAGGAGAAAAAAAAATAAAATTATCTGTAAATAAATTATCTGAAAAATTTTATCAAATAGATATAGAAGATAATGGGGTAGGACGTAAAGAAGCTTTTAGAATTAAAAGTAATAAAACATTAAATCGAAAATCAATTGGAATAAATTTAACCAAAGAACGATTAAGTAATTTTTCGGTGCAATTTGAGAATGATTATTCATTGGATTATACAGATTTAGTTGACGAAAATGATAATGCATGTGGTACCATAGTATCGTTAAAAATACCTTTGGTTTAAAAGTTAAATTTTAATTGAACCCATGTTGATTCTTTTTTTTTAGTATTTAAATTACTAAATGAAATACCAAGTAATCGAACAGAATTTTTTAAAACATCTTGATATAACAGTTCTTTTACTATTGGATAAAATTTTTTTTTATCTTGAATATAATAGTTTACAGTCTTACTTCTGGTTTGTTGTGTAAAATCACTGTATTTAATCTTTAAAGTAACTGTTTTACCTTTCGTACTCGTTTTTTGCATTCTACGCTCTAATTCATCAGCAATTTTATCAAGGCGCTGCAACATAAAAACTTCAGAAGATAAGTTTTCATTAAAAGTAATTTCGGCTGCGATTGATTTTCTAACCCTGTTAGGTTTTACTTTACTGTTGTGAATTCCTCTCACAATATTGTAATAATGCAAGCCAGATTTACCAAACAATAAAGATAGTTCTTCGAGAGTCTTATTCTTTAAATCAATGCCTTTAAATATACCTAAATTATGCATTTTAGCCGCTGTAACTTTACCAACGCCATAAAATTTATTTACAGGCAATTCTTCTAAAAAAGGAATTACTTCTTCTGGATTTATTGTTTTTTGCCCGTTAGGTTTATTAATATCTGAGGCAATTTTTGCAACAAATTTATTGATTGATATTCCTGCGGATGCTCTTAATTGTAGTTCATCCCAAATACGTTGCCTAATTTCTTGAGCAATTAAACTAGCAGATAAATTACTTTTTTTATTTTCAGTAACATCTAAATAGGCTTCATCTAAAGAAAGTGGTTCAACCAAATCGGTATAATCATAAAATATAGCCCTAATTTTAGATGATATTTCTTTATATCGATCAAATCTGGGCGGAACAAAAATTAGATGGGGACATTTTTTTTTAGCTAAAAATCCACTCATTGCAGATTTAACTCCGAATTTTCGAGCCTCATAACTTGCAGCAGAAACTACACCGCGAATTTCATTACCACCAACAGCAAGTGGTTTGTTTCTTAATTTAGGATTATCGAGCTGTTCTACCGAAGCATAAAAGGCATCCATATCAACATGAATAATTTTACGATAAGGTGGTTTCAGCGGCATTTTTTAGGGTATAGTTAGAATATAAAATTACATATTTAAAAAGAAAAAAGCACTCAATTGAGTGCTTTTGATTTGTTTTATTTTTTAAATTTTAAAACTTCTGACCGTCCTTTTTTAAATATCTTATTGCTATTTCCTTTCCCTTTTCGCAATTCTTTTTGCTCTTCAAAAGATAATTGGATTATTTCTTGGCAATTAGTAGAACAAGTATTTTCGGTTTTCTCGGCGCATTCACTGCATTGAATAAAAAGTAAATGACACGCTTCGTTGGCACAATTTGTATGTGTGTCGCAAGCTTTACCGCATTGATGACAATTAGAAATTACATCATCGGTAATACGCTCGGCTCTTCGGTGGTCGAAAACAAAATTTTTACCAATAAATTTATTTTCTATTCCTTCGTCTTTTACTTGTCGAGTGTATTCTATAATTCCGCCTTCTAACTGAAAAACATTTTTAAAACCTTTGTGTTTATAGTATGCAGAAGCTTTTTCACAACGAATTCCGCCAGTACAATACATCAATAAGTTTTTATCTTCTTTATTATCTTTTAAATCTTCTTCAATAATATCTAACGAATCTCTAAATGTATCAACATCCGGGGTTACAGCCCCATCAAAATGCCCAATTTCACTTTCGTAATGGTTGCGCATATCAACACAAACCGTATTTGGATTGGCTAACATTTCGTTAAATTCCTTGGCGTTTAAGTGTATTCCTTTGTTAGTAACATCAAAAGTGTTGTCATTTAACCCATCAGCAACAATTTTGTTACGAACCTTTACTTTTAATTTTAAAAACGATTTATTGTCTTGTTCAACTGCAACGTTTAAACGAATATCTTTTAAAAAAGAAATCGCATCTAGTTGTTCTTTTAATTTTAAGAAATTTTCTGCTGGAACAGAAATTTGCGCATTGATACCTTCGTAAGAAACATAGGTTCTACCAAGAACATCAAGCTCGTTCCATTCGATAAATAATTTATCTCTAAAAATTTGTGGATTTTCTATCTTGTAATATTGATAGAAAGAAATGGTTAAACGGTCTTTTCCCGCTTCGTCAATTAAAGCAGCGCGTTCTTTTGCGCTTAACTTGTTGTACAGTTGCATGCTATACTTTTTTAAGTTTTACAAAATGTTTTTGATTTATAAAAAAATCGCTACAAATGTACAGTTTTTTTGCTCTTAACTGTTTAAAAACATACTTTTTGAATTAATTTGATATTTTTTAAACTTTACTTAAAAATATCAATAAAAACAGATACAACTAATTCAATTTTTTTAAACCTTTGTATATATTAATTTTAGTAACACATTAAAAAATGAAAGTTGCAGTTGTTGGCGCTACCGGAATGGTAGGAAACGTAATGTTAAAAGTATTAGCAGAAAGAAATTTTAAGGTAACAGAATTAATTCCTGTTGCTTCAGAACGTTCTGCTGGAAAAAAAATAAATTATAATGGTATCGATTATACGGTGGTAACTTTAGCAACCGCAGTAGCAATGAAACCAGATGTTGCGTTGTTTTCTGCAGGAGGAGATACTTCGTTAGCATGGGCTCCAAAGTTTGCCGAGGTTGGTACAACTGTTATTGATAACTCATCGGCTTGGAGAATGGATCCAACAAAAAAACTAGTGGTTCCTGAAATCAATGGAGATGTTTTAACTGTTGATGATAAAATTATTGCAAACCCTAACTGTTCTACAATTCAGTTAGTAATGGCGTTAGCACCGTTACATAAAAAATATACTATGAAACGTGTGGTAATATCTACATACCAATCTGTTTCAGGAACAGGAGTAAAAGCAGTAACACAATTAAATAATGAAGAAGCTGGTATTGATGGAGAGATGGCGTATCCTCATAAAATAGGAAGAAATGCTTTACCACATTGCGATGTTTTTTTAGAAAATGGTTACACCAAAGAAGAAATGAAATTGGTAAAAGAGCCTAAGAAAATTTTACGAGATGATTCTTTTTCTGTAACGGCAACTGCAGTAAGAATTCCAACAGCAGGAGGGCATTCAGAGGCAGTAAATGTACAGTTTAATAATGATTTTGATTTACAAGAAGTTCGTGAAATTTTAAACAATACAGATGGAGTTATTGTACAAGATGATTTAGCAAATAATTTGTATCCGATGCCAATAACAGCACATAATAAGGATGAGGTTTTTGTAGGAAGAATTCGTAGAGATGAATCGCAAGAAAACACGTTAAACCTATGGGTTGTTTCTGATAACTTACGTAAAGGAGCAGCAACAAATACAATACAAATAGCCGAGTATTTAGTGGCTAATAATTTAATTTAGACATAAAAATTGTCTTAGTTATTAGAATCCTGTGTTTTTTTAACACAGGATTTTTATTTTTGAAAAATGGATACACAACAAACAATAAAAAACACCATAGTATTTGTAAAAAAGACGTTACAAGGTGCAGAAGGTGGACATGATTGGTTTCATATTGAACGTGTTTACAAAAATGCTTTATTAATAGCTGAAGATGAAAATGTTGATAATTTTATCGTTTCATTAGGGGCTTTATTACACGATATTGCTGATGCAAAGTTTTATGATGGTGATGAAACAATTGGTCCTAAATTAGCACGTAAGTTTTTAGAGAAACAAGAAGTGGATGAAGAATCAATTGTTCATATAGAAAATATTATTCAATATATTTCTTATAAAACAAGTTTATCAGATGGAGTTAAATTTAGCTCACCAGAGTTAGCTGTAATTCAAGATGCAGATAGATTGGATGCAATTGGTGCAATTGGTATAGCGCGTTGTTTTAATTACGGAGGGTTTAAAAATAGGGTTTTATATGACCCAGAAATTAAACCTAATTTGAACATGACAAAAGATGAGTATAAAAAATCAACAGCGCCAACAATTAACCATTTTTATGAAAAGCTACTACTTTTAAAAGATAAAATGAATACTCAAAGAGGGAAACAAATAGCAATTCAAAGGCACAATTATATGGAGTCATTTTTAAAGCAATTTTATATTGAATGGAATGCATTGAAATAGAGTGTTTTGTGGTTTTTGCTTCGGTAAATGTGTTGTTTTAGTGAAAAATAATTAATTAAATTAGCTGTTTATTGATAATAATGTATATATTTACTTCATTAAGTAATAATCCCCTTAGTTATAAATTTTTTCCCCTTAAAATTAAAAAAGCATCTAGTTATCTAGATGCTTTTTTAATTTTAAATAATATTTTTTATTTATTAGGAAAATTGGGTTTTCTTTTTTCTAAAAAAGCAGTAGTACCTTCTTTAAAATCTTCTGTTCCAAATGAATCACCAAATTCAGCTATTTCAGTTTCAAAACCGTTAACACCATCTTTAAAATTATCATTCACGGCTCTAATAGCAGCACTAATTGCTACTGATGAATTACGCATTATTTTACTAGCTAATTTTTCAGCTAGAGGTAAAAGCTCTTCCAGGTTAACAACATGGTTTACTAATCCCCATTCTTTAGCTTCTTGTGCAGAGATCATTCCTGCGGTCATAATTAATTCCATCGCCTTTCCTTTACCAACTAATTGAGGTAAGCGTTGCGTACCTCCATAGCCAGGAATTACTCCTAAAGATACTTCTGGTAACCCCATTTTTGCATTATCTGATGCTATTCTGAAATGACAAGCCATCGCTAATTCTAGTCCGCCTCCCAAGGCAAAACCATTTACAGCTGCTATTACAGGTGTTGCTAAATTTTCTACTAAATTAAAAAGAGATTCTTGGCCTAGTCTAGCTAAATGTGCTCCTTCTTCTACAGAGAAATTAGCAAATTCAGCAATATCAGCACCTGCAACAAAAGCTTTTTCACCACTACCGGTAATAATAATTGTTTTTACGGTAATATCGTCTTCTAAAGTTTCAAAAGCGATACTTAATTCTTTTATAGTTGTACTATTTAAAGCGTTTAATTTTTTTGGTCTGTTGATGGTAATAGTTGCTAATCCGCTAGCAATAGTTACTAAAATGTTTTCGAATTTCATTGGATTAAGTTTTGGGTAAAATTACGGTAAAAACGGTTCCGATACCTTCGGTTGATGTAAAGCTGATGGTTCCGTTATACGCTTCAATTATGTTTTTTATCATGGCTAAACCTAAGCCCATACCACTTGTTTTGGTGGTGAATTTAGGTTCGAAAATTAATTCTTTGTTAGTATCTGCAATACCTTTTCCGTTATCAGAAACAATAATTTTTAAATTATTACTATCAGAAGTTACTTTTACTTCTATTTTTGGGTTGATTTCATTTTGTTTAATAGCTTGTGTAGCATTTTTAACTAAGTTTGTTACAACACGAATTAATTGAGTTTTATCTAAATGTGCAAAGATTTCGGTTTCTTGTGGTATGTAATGAATATAGTTTTCGTTAAAAATATCAAGAGAATGTTTAACAATATCAACAACATTTAGTTTTTCACGACGTTGTGTAGGCATTTTTGCAAAGTCAGAAAAAGCAGAAGCAATGGAGCTTAGTACATCAATTTGTTGAATTAATGTTTCGCTATATTCAGACATTTTTTCTTTAATATTTGGGTCTTCAGGATTGAATCGTCTGTCAAAACTTTGCACAGAAAGACGCATTGGTGTTAATGGGTTTTTTATTTCATGCGCCACTTGTTTAGCCATCTCTCTCCAAGCTTGTTCACGCTCGCTTTTAGCTAATTTTACAGCACTTTCCTCTAGTTGATCAATCATATTATTGTAAGAGTCAATAAGAGAGTTTATTTCAGAGCTTGCTGAGTTTAGGGTTATTTTTTCATTCCGCTGATTTAAACGGGTTTCTTTAATTTTTGCAGAAATTGTTTGAATAGATCGGGTAATATAACTCGATAAAAAATAAGCCAAAGCAATAGCAATTATAAACATTAAAAGATAAACAAGTAATAAGCGCGATATAAATTCACGTAATTCATGTTTTTGTTCCTCATTATTTTGGGCTATTTGTATTTGTAAAATACCAATTCTTTTAAATCTAGTATCTGTTAAATAAGAAAAAGATGATTGATAGGTAATTCCTTCTTTTATTTCAATTCCTGGTATTCGGTGTTCAGAGCTGTTGGCAAGCTTATTAACGGTTTCTTGTGTTAAGTTTTTGCCTTCTTTCTTGTCAAAATTATAAGGTATTGACGATTTTAATAATTGCCCATTCATATCAAACATAGATATTGTTAATTTATGAACGTACGCAATATTATAAATCCGGTCTTGAAAAATTTTAGCTAAATTACTAGTGGTTACAGGGTATGTTGTTCTACGCTTTAATTCAATTTCAATATCATTTTTAGTAGATGTTTCTTTACGTTCAAAGCGAAGTTTATTATAATCATCCGTTTGTTCACCGTATTGATATATAGTAACACTTATAATTAAAATAGAGGCCAATAATACCAATAGTATCATTGATAAAAAAATTCTAATTCGTAGCGATATGTTTTTAATATTTAGCAAACTTATTGTTTTAGTCTTTTAGTATTCATAATTAAGGTATCGTCAAACTCGCCATCGTTATCCCAATCGTATATTACGGTTCCTTTAAAACCTTTTTTTGTTTTATTTATTTTATACCAGGCTTGTACTTGTTTTCCTAAATATGTATAATTAATATATAAACTATCGTTTTTGGTTTTCCATTTTCCGCTAGTTTCATCTATTTTTTTACCATCCGGTTGTTTAAACCAAGCTGAAAATGTTCCATCTTTTTTATAAGAAGATTGGGCTTTACCTGTATTGGGTTTACTAAAATTATCTTCAAAAACGGATGTACTATCAGTTTTATTTACGGTAACCATTTTTATTTTTAAATAAGTGGTTTCCCAATTACCAATCATATAATTTTTAAGGGTATCTTTTTTATTTTGATTACAGGTAGCAAAAAGTAATCCGAAAAGTAAGATAAAAAGGTGTTTTATTTTCATAATTATGATTCAATTTTTTCTTCTTTACTATGTAAAAGACGGGTTAATTTAATAGATAAATCTAATAAAATTATTTTAGCATTTCCGTTTCTTTCAATATGATATTGAGCTTCACTTACTTCTTTTTCAATAGTTAAAATATTAGCACTGTGTATAAAAGGAGCGAACTTTGAAAGTTGAAAATTTGCAGATTTTGTTTCTAAAAAAACCAAATCAGGTGTGCCGTAATTTAATAATAGAGCTTGCCTAAAAAACTGTAAACAATATTGTAAAAATTGTTTTTGTGTTTCTCTACCTGATTTTGCAATAATTTCAGACCAGCCGATTAAATCTTGTATAACGGCAGCATTACCTTTAGCCTTAAAAGCTGCACGAATCCAAGTAATAAACCATTCTTCAAAAATTAAATCATTTGAATTATTATTTAAAATATGCAATGCTTTGTTGTAATTTCCTTCGGATTGATGCGCAATTTTAACCGCTTCATTTTCCAAAATGTTTTCGTTTTCAATTAAAGCATCGGCAATATCTGTATCACTTAGTGAAGGAAAGTTTAATGCTTGGCATCTTGATTTTATGGTGTTTATAATTTGCCCTTCATCTTCAGTAATCAATAAAAAAATTGTTTTATTAGGGGGCTCTTCAATCAATTTTAATAACTTATTTGCGGCTGCAATATTCATTTTTTCCGCCATCCAAATAATCATTACTTTAAAACCACCTTCATACGATTTTAGTTGTAGTTTTTTAACAATATCTTGCGCTTCATCAACCCCTATTTGCCCTTGTTTATTTTCTACACCAATATGTTTAGACCAATCAAAAACGTTTCCATAAGGTTGTTTTTCGATAAAACTTCTCCAGTCATTCAAAAATAAGTTGCTAACAGGGTGTTTTTTTACCGAATCGTTGGTGGTTACAGGAAAAGCAAAATGCAAATCAGGATGCTGTAATTTATTGCATTTTATAGCACAAGCCTCTTCGTTACTTGATGATTTACATAACAAAAATTGAGCATAAGCAATTGCCATTGGTAATGTACCTGTACCTTCTTTACCAATAAAAAGTTGCGCGTGTGGTATTCTATTATTTTCAGCAGATTGCTGTAAATGTTTTTTTATATGTTCTTGTCCTATAATTTGATCGAAAGTCATGCAACAAATATAAGATTTCAAATACAGAGAACAACCTTAAAAATGAAAGGTAAGATAGTTACAAGTGTATTGTTTAGAATGGTTCTATTTTAGTATCTTTGCAAGCCAATTTATATGTGTTATTTTGAATTCAATTGCAACTTTACTTATCGGAGAACGTGGAATTATATCTGAAGACTGCTTAGATATTATCCCTTTAAAATTATTAGAAATGGGCTGTTTGCCAGGTACAGAAGTTGAATTAATGCAAGTTGCTCCTTTTAATGATCCGGTTTATATATGTGTAGATGGAAGTCATTTAGCAATACGAAAAGAAACGGCAAGTAAAATTACAATTACCAAAATATAACTGATGAACAAGCGTATTAAAGTAGCTTTAATTGGAAATCCGAATACCGGAAAAACATCATTATTTAATCAATTAACAGGGTTAAATCAAAAAGTTGGTAATTACCCAGGGGTAACGGTTGATAAAAAGGAAGGAACTTGTAAATTATCAGCCAAAAAATCGGCAATTATAACCGATTTGCCAGGGACTTATAGTATTAATCCAACATCAATTGATGAAAGTATTGTTTTAAAAACATTGTTGAATGCTGATGAAAATGAAAAACCTGATGTAATTGTAGTTGTTGCTGATGTTGAGAATTTAAAACGAAATTTGTTGCTTTTTTCTCAGATTCAAGATTTAGAAATGCCTACTATTTTAGCCTTAAACATGGCTGATCAGATGCAGCGTAAGGGAATTTCAATTGATATTAAAAAGTTAGAAAAGGATTTACATACAAAAGTAGTATTGATATCAGCAAGAAATAATAAAGGGGTAGGTGCTGTAAAAACTGCAATAGAAAATTATAAAGAGTTAGATACTTATTCTAGTTTTAATGAAATTTCATCAAAAATAGACACAAATTATTTTAAGGAATTACAAAAGATAAATCCTAGTTTTCTATCTTATAAATTGTGGATGATGCTTACCCAAAAGCATACTTTTTTATTATCTGAGGATGAGAAAAAAGAGCTAGAGTTGTTTGAGAAAAATGAGCCAAAGCAAAAAAGTTATCAGCATAAAGAAACCATTTATCGTTATCAAAAAATAAATTCAATTTTAAAAGAAACCTATACGGTTGATACATCAAAAGCAACCGATTTACGATCGAAATTAGACAGGGTTTTTACACATAAAATATTTGGGTATTTTATTTTTTTCGGATTGTTATTGTTAATCTTTCAATCTGTTTTTGATTGGGCTTCTATGCCAATGGATTTTATAGACGGTTTGTTTGCTAACATTGCTGAGTTTACAAAGATGAACCTTTCGTCAGGTAAATTAACTGATTTGTTAACCGAAGGAATTATTCCAGGAATTGGAGGAGTAGTTATTTTTATACCACAAATAGCTATATTATTTTTATTTATAGCTATTTTAGAAGAAACAGGTTATATGAGTAGAGTGGTGTTTTTAATGGATAAAATTATGCGCCGTTTTGGAATGAGTGGTAAAAGTGTAATACCCTTAATTTCAGGAACAGCATGTGCTATACCAGCAATTATGGCAACACGTACCATATCTAGTTGGAAAGAGCGTTTGATAACCATTTTAGTAACACCGTTTACAACATGTTCTGCACGTTTGCCTGTGTATGCAATTTTAATAGCTTTGATTGTTCCTGATACAAAAGTATTTGGAGTTTTAAGCTTACAAGGGTTAACTTTACTAAGTTTGTATGTTCTTGGTTTTGGTGCTGCAATAATTGGCGCTTATATTTTACATAAAACTTTAAAAATAAAAAATAACTCGTTTTTTGTAGTTGAAATGCCTAATTATAAGCTACCGTCATTAAAAAATGTGTTTTTTGACGTGTTAGAAAAAACAAAAGCCTTTGTTTTTGGAGCAGGAAAAATAATTTTAGCCATCTCTATTGTATTGTGGTTTTTAGCATCGCACGGACCAACATCATTTAAAAATGTAGAAAAAAATGTGATTGAAAACCCAGCTAATCAGCAGTTATTACCCTCAGAGTTATCACAAAAAATTGCCTCAGAAAAATTAGAAAATTCCTATATAGGTATAGCTGGTAAAACGATAGAGCCAGTGGTAAAACCATTAGGTTATGATTGGAAAATAGGAATTGGTTTAATTGCATCATTTGCAGCACGAGAAGTGTTTATTGGTACTTTGGCAACTATTTATAGTGTTGAAAATGATGGTGAGGATATTACAACGATTAAAGAAAAAATGGCGTCAGAAATAAATCAAGAAACTGGTAAAAAGCGCTTTAATTTTGCAACAGGAATGTCCTTATTACTATTTTATGCCTTTGCAATGCAGTGTATGGCAACTTTAGCAATTGTTAAAAGAGAAACTAAAAGTTGGAAATGGCCAATTATACAATTAGTAGGCATGGGAGTTTTGGCGTATCTATCTGCCTTTGCAGCTTATCAAATATTGAGTTAATGCAAGAAATTATTACATATATAATTGTAGGTTTAGCAGTCCTTTTTTTAGTAAATAAGTTTTTTATTAAAACTAAAAAAAGCAAAAATTGTAATACCGACTGTGGTTGTTCTTGATAATAAAGAATAGATTATTTTATTGGTAGCACGTTCTGTAATTAATGTATGTTTGTGGTATTGTAATTGATAGTTAAAGTTACGTATAACAATAATTGATTTAAAATTTAAAGATGAAAAAAATACTTTTAATAGCTGTAGTTTTAATCAGCTCATTTTCACAGGCACAACAAGAAGTAAAAATCGATATTTTTGATGCATTGGCATTAAAAACCCTAGAGGTTTCGTATGAACATTACACGGCCAGTCGTTCATCAATAGGATTGTCAGCTTTGTTTAATTTTGAAAAAAAATCATCTGATTTTGCTTACAACGAAGAATGGATGATTACTCCTTATTTTCGTCACTATTTTACAGACAATAGTAACTGGAATTATTTTGGAGAAGTATTTTTAGGAATTAATAACGGCATTAACAATAATAACGAGTATACAGATGGTGCTTTGGGTTTAGCAATAGGATCTAAATATATTTCTGGTGGTGGTTTTGTAATTGATGTTTATGGAGGACTAGGTAGAAATATGTTTTCTTCAGAATCTCGTTCTGTTGTACCAAGAGTGGGTATAAACTTAGGGTATAGGTTTTAATAAAGTTATGTGAAAATAAAAAAGCTTGCGTTATGCAGGCTTTTTTATTTTTATAATATTGGTTAAGATAAAACTTATAGTAGCCGGTAATACCCAACCTAAATGCTGATTTGCTAGTGGAATTATAGTTTTAACTTTAGTTAAGTATTCTTTATCAATAAAAAATTCTAAAAAATCAGGAACACTAAAAACAAAAGTTATAGCTACCACAATTTTAAAAACTAGTGCAGAGGTGTATTTATCTGAAATAACATTTAAAATTATTAGCACAATAGTAATTGGATAAATAAACATTAAAACAGGTAAAGCAATGTTTATAATATTACGAACATCTAATTGACCTATTAAAACGCCAAGAGCACAACCAATAATAGCGGTTGCTATATAAGTTTCTTGTAAATTATTAGTAATTCCTTTTATATAATCGGCAGTTCCGGTAATAATTCCAACAGCAGTAGTAAAACAGGCCAAACTAACTAGTACGCTTAAAAATAGTGTGCCAATATTACCAAGAGTTTGCGTGCTTAATGCGGTTAAAACTTCAGATCTAGTGGCTGTTTGATTAAAAATTGAGTTAAACAATGCACCATTATAAATCAACCCAGCATAAATAATTAATAGTCCTAATCCGGCAATAAAACCAGCTTTGGTAATTAATTCTTTCTTTGCCTTAAAAGAAGTTTCTTTATTAAAGTTGATAGAAATTACCAAAATACCACCAACAACAATAGCCCCAATCGCATCAAAAGTTTGATATCCTTCTAATAATCCACTAATAAAAGGTGTTTTAAAAGTAGATAAATTCATTGTTTCTGGAGATGAAAACATTCCAATAATTATAATCGATAATAGGATTAAGATTATTAAAGGAGTTAAAAATTTGCCTAATAAATTTAACACTTTTGTTCGGTTCATAACAAAAACAAAAACCAAACTAAAATAAATACTACTTGTTATTAGTGAGCTACTATTAAAATAAGGAGCAATTGCCATTTCATGAGTAACGGATGCTGTTCTTGGAGCTGGTAATGCAATTGAAATAGTGTAGATAAGGAGGCAGTATACGGTGCTAAAAATAGGAGATACTTTTTTACCAAAATCATATAAAGTTCCTTGTAATTTGGCATGTGCCAAAATTCCTAAAATAGGAATGAATACTGCGGTAATAAAAAAACCAATGGTTACCCAGCTCCATAAATTTCCTGCATTTTTACCTAAAAAAGGAGGTAAAATTAAATTACCTGCACCAAAAAACATAGAAAACAACGCGAATCCAGTAACATATATATCTTTTGTTTTATTCATTTTTTGTGGTGTTTTTAATAATAAGAGGGATAAAATTTATAGCCAAGTATATAAGAGCAATTGAGATTATTGTAAATTTTATAAAAGCACAATAATAGGCTATTAAACTCCAATTACTATTGGTACTACCTAGTAACAATTGTATCAATCCAATGTTTTCAATAGTATCAAGAATGGCGGTTAAGAGTTGTGAAAATAACAAGATTATCCCTACAAAATAAAAAGAGTGCCCTTTCCAAATAATTTCATTAAGCTTGTGAATTAATAAAGCAATTAATAGCGGATAAATCATTAAAAATAAAAAATCTAGCCCTAGGCTAATTCCAGCACAAATTTTCGATTTCGTACTCCAAGAGTTTAAAATAGTTTTTGAAATGTTAAAATCTTTTGCTAATTCGAAAGATAAAATTCCGTTTTCACAAACATCATTTATTAAATAATAATCAATCCTTAACATGCCATATAGTATACAAACAGTAGCAGTAGCAAGAAATAAAGTAAGTTTTTTTTCTGCAATATCTGATAAGGAAGAAAAAGGTGACGTTAACATGGTTTTAGAATAAATACTAGCGAAAGATACATATTTTTGCAAGATGGAAAAGATTCTCATTTATAAAAATAGTAAAATAGCATATTCAGACGTTGGTAAAGGAAGTGCTATTGTGTTACTGCATGGATTTCTTGAAAGCAGTATAATATGGAATGATATTAAAGGAGAGTTGATAAAAAAGAACCGAGTAATTTGTATTGATTTATTAGGGCATGGAAATACAGATAGTATTGGTTATGTACATACAATGGATGACATGGCTATGGCTGTAAAAGAGGTTTTAAATACTTTACTATTGCGTAAATTTTATATGATTGGACATTCAATGGGTGGTTATGTTTCGTTGGCTTTTGCAGAACTCTATCCGAAAAATATAAAAGGAATATGTTTATTAAATTCAACTGCACAGGCAGATTCTAACGAGCGAAAAAGTTTGCGTTTAAGAGCTTGTGAAATGGCAAAAGTAAATTATGATAACTTAGTTAAAATGTCTGTAGCTAATTTATTTACGCCTCAAACCCGCGAGCAGTTTTCTGTAAAAATTGCTGAGGTAAAAAAAATAGCTAAACAAACTTCAGTACAAGGTTATATTGCAGCAACAAAAGGAATGCAGTTAAGAGAAAATAAAGAAGCCACTATACAAACTATTGATAAACGATTAATTGTTGTAGGTAAAAAAGATACTGTTTTAAATTATCAATCTGTCATTGAAGAAGCAGCACGCACAAAAACTCCTTTTATTGAACTGCCTAATGGACATATGAGTTATATTGAAGACAAAGAGATTTTAATAGAGGTGTTAAAAAGATTTATTAATTAGTAATAACTATTTTTTTGTTTAAGGATACCCCTTTTTTATTTACATTAAACCCCTCTTTTTTGTAATTTAGCTATAAATAAATTAAAGTATGAAAATTCATCATCTAGCAAAAGAAACATCAATTTTAAATAAATATTTAAGAGAAATTAGAAGCATCGGTATTCAAAAAGACACCATGCGATTTCGTAGAAATATTGAAAGAATTGGCGAGATATTAGGATATGAATTAAGTAAAAATTTAACCTACGAACGATTAGATATCGAAACCCCTTTGGGTGTAAAAGAAACAAAATTTCCTGTAAATAGATTGGTCGTATGTTCTATTCTTAGAGCCGGATTACCATTACATAACGGATTGCTAAATTATTATGATGACGCTGAAAATGCTTTTATATCAGCATATCGTAATCACCCTAATAATGATACTGAGTTTGATATTGTAGTTGAGTATTTAGCTTCTCCATCAATTGAAGGAAAAACATTATTGTTAGCCGATCCTATGATTGCTACAGGAAAATCGTTAGTGGCAGTTTATGAAGCGTTAAAAAAACACGGAACCCCTAAAGAAATTCATATTATGTCAGTAATAGGTGCTACCGAAGGTATTGAATTTATAGAAAAATTTTTCCCAGAAAATACCAATTTATGGATTGCTGATATTGATAAAGAGCTTAATAGTAAAGGTTATATTGTGCCTGGTTTAGGAGATGTTGGTGATTTAGCTTTTGGAGCAAAACTATAATTTTATACAAATATTATTAGTATTGAGCTAATTAAAAAAAGTAATAATAATACATCAACAAACCACTTTTTTTGAAACAATTCTAAACCATTTGCTAATATTACAGCAGTAGGAAAAAACAAGAACAGTAATTCACTACCATTTTTAGGATTTATCAATAAAACAACAATTATTGAGGTTGTAAGGTGGATAAAAGTTAAAATCCAGTTTTTTCTAAAAGTATTTAAAACAGCCAAAGCCTTCGGGCTTTTTAGCATAAAAGCTAAAATCACAAAAATTCCGATAATAATATTAGGAAAAAGATACTTCGTGCTTAAGTATAAGTCAATATTATATAAATAACTCCAGTTAAAAAGTAGGTAAAAATCAGCCGTTTTTTCATACCAAAAACAATATGTAAAAAATAAAAAAATAACACTACCAAAGCTGATTAAAGGAGTTAATAAGGTTTGATAGGTAAAGCGTTGGTGCAAATACGTTGAAGCGTACAATAATATTGCAAACACAGCAGTGTAAGGTTCAATTAAAAAAGAAATACCTAGCCACAAACCGCCATCAAACAATTTGTGAAGCGTATTTTTGGATGATTGTAAACTATATACTTTGCGTAAAAAAAGCAATATGGTTATAGTAGCATATAATGTATAATTAATCTTTATTACAGTAGGAAAAAAACCAATAAGTATTACAAAAAACAAAAAAGCATAAGAATTGTCAAATGTTAATTGATTTTTTGCAAGAATAAAGTTGAAAACAGCAAAAATAACCACAAAATAAAATAATTCTTTAATCGAATTAAACGAGATTTCGGTGTAAAAAAAATGCAAAAAAAAGTACACTAAAAACAACGTGAAAATCACGAGAAAATTAACAGGCTTAGATTTACCGAAAAAATTGGCTAACATAGTTTCTTTTTATACTTTTGCAACTGTAAAGATAATCAAGTTATGTTAGGATTAAATATTTTTAGATTAATTGGAGATTTATTTGAGTTCATTTTAGTGCCATTTAAGTGGTTGCGCTTAGAAGTTGCAAAAGGAGACTTAGGATGGTGGACCTCAAATGCTGTTAACTGGGGGTTTTTATTAATCTTATTAGTGTTATTTGCTTATTGGATGAAGCAATCTGCTACTTTCTTAAAAGAAGGAACAGAGGATAGAGCTTAATTTGTAGAAACATTGGGAAGCAAAAATAAACTAAAACGTTTCAAAGAAAATGAAACGTTTGCAAATGTAATTCAGCCAACAAGAGAAGAGGTTATTAACGATTTTTCATTGAAAGGAAAATGGAATACCTTTTTTAAAAACGATAATCCTATTGTTTTAGAGCTGGGGTGTGGTAAAGGAGAATATACAATTGCATTAGCAGAAAAAAATCCGAATAAAAATTTTATTGGTATTGATATTAAAGGAGCTCGTTTTTGGCGTGGAGCAAAAACAGCAATAGAAAACAATATGCAAAATGTTGCCTTTATTAGAACTCAAATAGAATTAGTGGCACATATTTTTGCTGAAAATGAAGTGGATGAAATTTGGATAACTTTTCCAGATCCACAAATAAAATACCAACGCACCAAGCATAGAATGACCAACACAGCATTCTTAAAAAGATACCATACAATTTTAAAAGAAGATGGTATTATGAACCTAAAAACCGATAGCGAATTTATGCACGGTTACACCTTAGGTTTATTGCATGGCGAGGGGCACGAAATAATACACGCAAACCACAATGTGTATAAAAATGAAGGCGCTCCTGAAGAGGTAACTTCAACACAAACCTTTTACGAAAAACAATATTTAGAAGTTGGGAAACCAATAACCTATATTCGGTTTAAGTTAAATTACTAATATCGAAAAAAGACATTCCTGCAACTAGTAGGAATTTTTTTTTGCAATTTTTTTTGGACGCTCCCCTTTCGGGGCGTGCTTTCAGCCTTACACTATAACTTACTTCAATCACTAACGCAATATTAAGTATTGTTTAGCCAAAGATTAAAAATTAGGTATATTTACAACCATGTCAGATAAAAATTTCTTTGAAAAAGTATATGAGGTAGCGCGATTAATTCCACACGGAAAAGTAACCAGTTACGGAGCAATTGCTGTTTATTTAGGTGCTGCAAGATCTGCAAGAATGGTAGGTTGGGCAATGAACAAAGCACATAATTTAGACGATATTCCTGCGCACAGAGTTGTAAACAGAAAAGGACTTTTAACAGGTAAGCATCATTTTGAAGGTACTAATTTGATGCAACAATTACTAGAAAGCGAAGGAGTAGTTGTAGTTGAAAATCAAATTCAAAACTTCGATAAAATATTCTGGAACCCATCTACAGAATTACAATAAAAACTCCTTATTACCTCATAAATTTTCACAATCTAAACACTTTATTTTCTAAGTGTTAAAATGTATCTTTGTAACTTGTAATTAATTAAATTAAATACTCTAATGAGTTTTAAAAAACAAGATATATACAAAGCGTTAGAAACTATTACTGCACCTGGTGAAGGTAAAAGTTTAGTTGAAAACGAAAATATAAAAAACATTGTTACTTTTGGAAACGAAGTAATTGTAGATGTAACCATCTCAAATCCATCTTTACAAGCAAAAAAGAAGGTAGAAGTTGAAATAACAAAAGCAATTAACGAACATGTTGATAAGGCAATTGACGTGAAAGTGAATGTAAAGGTTGAGGCAAAACCAAAAGAAAACCCAACACAAATAAAAGGAAAAGAAATTCCGAATATTAAAAATATTATTGCAATTGCATCAGGTAAAGGAGGTGTAGGTAAATCTACCATAACTTCTAATATGGCTGTTTCTTTAGCAAAAATGGGTTTTAAAGTAGGTGTTTTAGATGCCGATGTGTACGGGCCATCACAACATTTAATGTTTGATGTAGCTTTAGAAAAACCTTTAGCAGTAAAAGTTGATGGGCGATCTAAAATGAAACCTGTCGAAAATTATGGCGTAAAATTATTATCATTAGGATTTTTTACCGACCCTAATCAAGCAGTAATATGGCGTGGACCAATGGCATCAAAAGCATTAAACCAATTAATATTTGATGCAGATTGGGGAGAGTTAGATTTCTTATTAATTGATTTACCCCCTGGTACCGGTGATATACACTTATCAATCGTACAAGCAGTGCCAATTAACGGAGCGGTAGTAGTAAGTACACCACAAAACATAGCCTTAGCTGATGCTAAAAAGGGAGTTGCAATGTTTAAACAAGAAAGTATTAACGTACCAGTATTGGGAATTGTAGAAAACATGGCGTATTTTACACCGGCTGAATTGCCAGACAATAAATACTATATTTTTGGTCAAGGTGGCGCTAAAAATTTAGCAACAGATATTGAAACAAGTTTCTTAGGAGAAATACCATTAGTGCAAAGTATTCGTGAGGCAGGTGACGTTGGTCGCCCAGTAGCATTACAAGAAAATAGCCCTTTAGAAAAAGCATTTACCAATGCAACTAAAGAGATGCTTTCTCAACTATTAAAAAGAAACGAAAATTTACCAGCAACCGAAGTAGTTCGAATCACTACCATGAGTGGTTGTAGTACTAAATAATAAAAAAGTTATGACAGCAGCAGAAATAGAAAGTAATGTAGAAAAAGCTTTAGAAGAAATTCGCCCTTTTTTAGTAAGCGACGGCGGTAATATTAAGCTATTGTCTATCGAAAATAATACCGTAAAAGTTCAGTTAGAGGGAGCTTGTAGTGGTTGCTCAGTAAATCAAATGACCTTAAAAAACGGTGTCGAAGCAACCATAAAAAAATATGCACCAATAATAGAAGAAGTAATTAATGTAGCATAAAACTTGATTTTTATCAGCTTTTAACAACTACAAACTTATTATTTTTGGGCGTTCGAGCGTGCTTTCGCTACTCGCTTTTTTAAAATATAAAAAAATATTTTAAAAAGAGCTTAAACAAACCGCTCAATCACTAACGCAAAATATTCCTGTCTTTTATTTTAAAGACAGGAATATCAGTATAAAAAAGAAAATTTTAGAAGTAAAATGATACAAACAGATATATTAATTATAGGAGCAGGTCCCACAGGATTATTCACCGTGTTTGAAGCAGGATTGCTAAAATTACGATGTCATTTAATTGATGCATTGCCACAACCTGGAGGGCAATGTTCAGAAATTTATCCAAAAAAACCTATTTACGATATCCCCGCATATCCAGAAATTTTAGCAGGCGATTTAACCGATAAACTGATGGAGCAAATTAAACAATTTGAACCAGGTTTTACCTTGGGTGAACGTGCTGATACTATTGAAAAACAAGAAGACGGTAGTTTCATAGTAACCACCAATAAAGGTACTAAGCACCAAGCGCCAATAGTAGCAATTGCAGGAGGTTTAGGAAGTTTTGAACCACGTAAGCCGCCAATTCCAAATATTGCTAACTTTGAAGATAAAGGAGTAGAATATATGATAAAAGAACCAGAACTTTACAGAGATAAAGATGTGGTAATTGCAGGAGGTGGAGATTCTGCCTTAGATTGGTCTATCTTTTTAACAGACGTAGCAAAATCGGTAACTTTAGTACACCGTAGAAATGAATTTCGTGGTGCTTTAGACTCTGTAGATAAAGTACAAGAATTAAAAGACGTTAAAAAATTAACACTAATAACTCCAGCTGAAATTAAAGGAATCGAAGGAGAAAATAAGGTAACTGGAGTTGTAGTTTCAAAAAAAGGAGAAGAAGAATATGTTTTAAAAACAGATCATTTTATTCCATTATTTGGATTATCACCAAAATTAGGTCCCATAGCAAATTGGGGATTAGAAATTGAAAAAAACGCCATTAAAGTAAACAATGCGTTAGATTATCAAACAAATATTCCAGGAATATATGCCATTGGAGATGTAAATACGTACCCAGGAAAATTAAAATTAATTTTATGCGGATTTCACGAAGCTACTTTAATGTGTCAAAGCGCATTTCAACGTATTTTTCCTGATAAAAAATATGTAATGAAGTACACCACAGTTGGTGGTGTAGACGGTTTTGATGGTACACGTAAAGAAGCGCCAAAAGCTGTCGTAAAAAAAATTGAGTAAATTTTTAACAACTTTAAAATTAAAACAATTGGCATTAGCAGATTATATACAGCAATTATCACAAGATAAGCTTTTGTATTTTGTCTTACCTATATTTTTTATTTCAATGGTTATTGAATATAAAATATCAAAAGAAAAATACAGTTTGAATGATACTAAAGTTTCGTTACTGATGATGCTTTTTTCTGCAATTATTGAGTTTATTCCTAAAATTGTAGCGTTTATTGTTTTTTTCTTTTTGTATGAGTTAAGTCCCTTAAAAGATACTGTTGGTCGTCAATGGTGGGCGTGGATTATATTGTTTTTAGCCGATGATTTTGCCTACTATTGGTTTCATCGCTTAAATCACGAAGTTCGTTTATTTTGGGCAGGTCATGTGCCACATCACTCATCAATATATATGAATTTAGGAACTGCTTTACGCCAAGGAGTTGGTGAACGTGCTCATAAGTTTTTGTTTTGGATATGGATTCCTTTACTCGGTTTTGATCCTTTAATGATGTTTACCATGATGGGAGTTAGCTTAATTTATCAATTTTTTATACATACCGAATTGATTGATAAACTGCCAAAACCAATTGAATATATTTTTAATACGCCATCACACCATAGAGTACATCACGCATCAAATATTCGTTATTTAGATTGTAATCATGCAGGGATTTTAATTATTTGGGATCGTTTATTTGGTACTTTTTCAGAAGAATTAATAGCGGTAGAAAAACCTATTTATGGATTAACCGTAAATATTAATACCTACAATCCTATAAAAGTAGCAACACACGAATATGGAGCAATTTGGAATGATGTTAAAAGAGCTAATAAGTTATCAGATAAATTGAATTATATATTTAATTCACCTGGTTGGACACATGACGGTGAAGATAAACGTGCTAAAACACTACGTAAAAAAATGAATTTGTAAGATGGAACAAGATATTACCCTAAAAATAACAGATAGAGAAGGTGTAACACACGAAGTAGTTGCGCCAACTGATATGGCTATGAATTTAATGGAGGTTGTACGTTCGTATGAACTAGCTCCTGAAGGAACTATTGGTATTTGTGGCGGTATGGCAATGTGTGCATCGTGTCAATGTTATGTAAAATCAGATCATGAATTACCAGAAATGGGAGATGATGAGGATGCAATGTTGGCTGAGGCATTTAATGTTGAAGATAATAGTCGTTTAGGATGTCAAATACAAATAAAGCCAGAAATGGACGGTTTGGAGGTAGAATTAGCTCCTGAGGGGTAAAACAATATATTATTGTGATAAAAAATAAAACGGTTGCTAATAATGAGCAACCGTTTTTTGTTAAAAATTTAAGCTTGATTTATTAAGTTATTTTTTAAAATAGTTAACCATTTTAATAATCTTTCTTGTGTTAATTCTGGCTGATTGTCTTCATCAATTGCTAAACCATAAAATAAATCTTCATTTTCAATTTTAGCTTTCGATTCAGTATAATCGTAACCTTTGGTAGGCCATTTACCTATTATATTACCTCCGTTTGCTATAACAACTTCAGCTAACATACCTACGCCATCTATAAAATATTCCCCATAACCATACTGGTCTCCTAAACCATAAATGGCTACTGTTTTATTGGTAAAATCAATGGTTTTAAACTCATCAAAATAACTTTGCCAATCACTTTGTAAATCGCCATCATACCAAGTTGAGAGTCCTAATATAATAAAGTTAAATTTATCAAAATCAGAACTATTAGCGTTATTAATTTCTATAACTTCAATGTCAGTAACGTCCCACTCATCTACAATAGTGTGCGTAATTTCTTCTGTCATGCCTGTGTCAGAGCCATAAAATAAACCAATTACAGTATTCATTAACTTACTTTTTTAATACGATTAATGTATATTTTCTATTTACTAAATTACCAGATTTACTTTTTACTTGTTCAGTTTTTTGTAGTGTGTTAACTATTGTAAAAACAGTATTTTTTAGTAATAGTTTTATGTTCTCGTTTGAGTATAATTTAAATTTGTTATTTACAAAAGGAAGACTTTGCATAAAATTTTTTTGAGCAAAAGTTATAATACATATACCATCTTTTTTTAAAACTCTTGATAATTCTGTTAAAAAATTAATGGGGTTTTTCCAGAAATAAAGAGTATTTACAGTGAATATTTTGTCAAAGTAATTGTTTCTAAAAGGGATTTTTTCTCCATCATATAATTGAAAAGATATGTTTTTAGACCTCTGCTGTTTATCCAATTGTAAAAGAGCTTCTTTCATCATTGTTTCAGAAATTTCTAAACCGATGTAATTAATGTTAGTAGCTTTATTTAATATATATTTAAGGTGGCCACAGTTTCCATGACCAACCTCTAAAATTCGATTACTATTTGAAATTTTTAAGGCATCAATAGAGTTTTTGGTCATACTAATGTTACTTAAATTCATCGAGTTCGCTATTTCTATCCCTTTAACACCGGTAGGACAACTTAATTGCTTTTCAATTTCTTCTAATTGTTTCTTTGTAAATTCTTGTTTCATAATTTTTTTCAAATTATGCTTCTTTCCTAATCCATTTGTAAATATTGATAATTAAAAATATACTAGCTATGGCAACTAATAAAAGCATAAAAATTTCTGAAATATTAGTAGATTCATGCATTATAGCTTCAAAGAAATGGTATACGTTATATAAGGTGGCTATGCTTGCCCAAACAAGAGATGTTATTTTAAACCATTTTTTTGATATTTCGATGGTTAATAATGCAAATAATAAGCACATGCCTTCAAATAAAATACGATAAATATGATGAATTACAGGAGCTTTTCCTGTTGCTCCTTCCATCATTAATGTTTCGTTGTAATAAATATTAAACAACCCGTATATGTGGTGTACTATCCAGCCAATGGCTAAAAATATCCAAAGAATAATAATTTTTGTTCGCATAGGTATATGATTTTTGTCGTCTTTTTTAGTTATTAAATTAGTTTTTTCAAACGTTTCAGTTTTTAAATGTTTGATGTTTTTATAATCAATTGGATTTTTATTAAATGTGCTCTGCATTGCCTCTTTGGGTTTAATTTTAAAATAGCATAGTAAAGCGGTTACCGAAATTATTATCCAAAGTAAATCAACTGTTAGTATTTCGTATTGTTTGTTAGCAATAGTAGTCCATATCCAGTTTCCTGAGTTAATTCCATTTACAATTGGTATCATAAATCCAAAAATTGCGCCTAATAATAAACTAACTTTATTGGTGTAATAGTTGTTTCTTTTAAAGCGAAAAAAGAATATGAAACCTATCCAAGTTATAAAATAAAAGAGGTAAATGATGCTTTTTTTATTTTCGAAATTACCGTTTGCAAATTTTACAAAAAGAAAGGATAATGCGGTAACGGGTAACATAGATAAGCAAATAGCTAAGTATATATGCCCTACTTTTGCGGTATATAATCGTTGCTTTAAAGACATGCTTTTTTTGTTACGTGCTTCAATCCAAATTAAAACACCTGTTATAATAACAAAACAGGTAATTAGCGCTAAAATAAAATAGATGGTTTTTAGTAATATTCCTCCAAAATTAGCAAAATGTAAACGCCCGAAAACAAATTGAGAATCTTCAACATAGCTTAATTTTGTAGGATCTTTGGAAGCCTCTATTTTTTTTAGATAAGGATTAAAAGTTATGTAACCAGTTCCAACAAAGCGATCTTTATAATCTAATTCACCCATAATGGTGTATTTCATAGAGTTTCCTCCATAATTTTTTATAAATCCACGTGTTAGTCGAAAGTTATCCCATTTTTTAGCTGTTTTTTTAGCAAAATAATTAAAACTAGGTGTTTTTTGATTTGATACTTTAACCCATTGATAATTTTTGGTTATAGGTCGTAAATCTTCCATTAATTTAGCTTGATTTCCTTCGTACAAAAAATTAGCGGGTAATAAAACAAGGATACTAATAGAAAAGTAAACACCAGTAACGGCAAAAATAAATTGAAAAGGTAAACCTATAACACCTAAAGCAGTATGTGCATCAGTCCAAACTCGTTTTAAAATAATTTTAGGATTAAAGCTATAAAAGTTTGGAATAATCTTTTTCCAGTGAACTATAACACCAGTAACTATAGCAAATAAAAAGAAAAAGGTAACAAAACCTGCCAAATATATTCCGATTCTTGGTAGTTGATGAAAAAAATGCAAGCGATATAAAAATTCGCCTAAACTATATTGTTCATCATATTTTTTAGTTTGTAGAGTGTTTATATCAACATAAAAAAAAATACTTTCTTTTCCTTTATTTGATGCTAAACTATCTTTACTGGCACTCATAAAAACAGCTATTTTGTCTGTTTTTTCACCAAAAGTCATTTGTAGATCTCTTCCTGTTAATTCATAAGTTTTATTTAATTGATGCAGTATTTTATCAAAATTTATGTTTTTTGAATGTGTGTGTGAAACGGTGTTACCTTCTTCCCAAATTTTAATTTCATCTTTAAACAAAGCAAAAGCTCCTGCAAAGAAAATTATATATAAAGCAACACTAATAACAATACCACTTACTGTATGCGTATTAAAAAATACATTGTAATTTCTTTTACTCATTATATAAAGGGGTTGTTTTGTTTTCCAATAGTGTAAATACAGTAAAGTAAAATTGTAGCTATAAAGTATACTAACCATGCACTCCAACCATTTTTAAATAAAAAAGGAATAATTAATAAAGCGCACCACACTATAAAAAGGGTGAAAATAGAAGTAATAACTATTTCTTTTGGGTTAGGTAACCACAATGGTAAGCACATGTGTATTAATGCTGTAATAATATAACCACCTATAATACCAGCGGTTATTTTTGCAAATTTTTGCAAAGGAGATTTTGTTAAATATTTTGGATTAGCTGGCATGTTATAATAGTATTTCAATTAAAAATGAAATTGCAAAAAGAAAAGTTATGTGTTTGTAGTTAATTTTTTTAAAGGGTGCAATTATTATAATTAAGCTTAAAATAAGTGTTATCGTAAATAACCAAAATAATACTCCCGATGTTGTTCCGAACTGGCGAATCATTAATAGTAGTGTTGCCATTAATATTAGAACACTTATTGTATTAGCTGTCTTGGTGTTGTTTTGTATCCAGGTTTCTATTTTTTTTAAATTACTTAATTCAATTTTTTTTGAGGTGTTGTATTTAAAAAATAATCCTATAAAAATTAATAAAAAACTACTTGTTGTCATATTACTTTTATTAGCCAAGCAACTCTAAGTTTATAAAACTTAGAGTTACAAGGGTTAATATAAACTTAATTCAAATTGCACTTAAAACTTATATTGTATCGTACCTAAAAATGCCCTAGGTGCTTGAGCATTAATAGTACTCCATCCTTTGTAATAGGTTTCATCAGTAAGATTATTTACTTTAAAGCCTACTTTAAATTTATTTGCATTGTAATAAACAGAAGCATTGTAAATAGTGTAAGATGGTAAGGTAAACTCTCCTGATACTCCGTTATTCATCATTAAATGTTTTGATGCTCCGTTAAAACCTGCTCCGACTCCAAATTTCTCTAAAAAAGTACCTTCTAAAAATTTGTAATCTGCCCAAAAGTTATAAATGTTTTTAGGCCCTGCTTCTTCAGGTCTTCTATCTTGTAATGCAGCATATGCTGTTTTTGTTTTATTGCTATATGCCTTTGTAATTTTACTATCGTTATGAGAAAAAGAAGCTCTTAAGTTTAAACCATCAAAAGGATTGGTGTTTATTTCAAACTCTAGCCCTTTGCTTACAGTTTCTTCAATATCAATACTTGTTGGAAATAAAATACCATTAGGGTCAGAATTAAGAGCGTCGTTAACGGTAATGTGATAATAACTAATACCTGCATTTAATTTACCATTAAAGAAATTTGTTTTAAATCCACCTTCAAACTGAGTAGCTTTTGTTGGTTTAAAAGTATCTACTGTTCCGTCTTGATTTACAACAGGATTATTATTTACAAATCCAGTTTGGTAATTTGCAAATACGCTTAATTTATTTAAAAAAGGTTGATATAAAACTCCTGCATTTGGCGATAACGTTGTTTTAGTATAATTATCTAAATCATTATTTTTATTTCCTTTTTGATTAAAATAATCTAAACGTAAACCTAAATTTACAGTTAATTTTTTTGAGATATTAATAACATCAGAAGCATATACAGCAAAAGTTGACGAACCTGTTTCTATTTCACGCGTTGGAACTTGATTAAATACAGCATCTAAATCAGTTTTTTTAACAGTGTGTTTTGTGTTTGGGGTAAAGTTATTAGGTATAATTGTCCCATCTGCGGCAAACATTCCATCAAAATAAGGAAATCCTGATAATTGCGCTTGTAAACCTAACGCAGTATTTGCTGGCACATGGTTGATAGTTTCTAAATATGTTAATGTTTGTAAAATTCCTGAAAATGTTGGAGTTGCAGCCAAAGTAGGATTTCCGCTTTGGTTGTTTGTTTTTGAATTTCTGTTTACATAATCTAAACCAATTACCAAACGATTTCTAACATCGCCCAATTTAAAATCACCTGTAAAATTTTGTTGAATGTTAAATTTTGTTGCATTGGCATCGCGTTTATCGTAAATTCTTGTAAAAGCATCTCTTTGTAGTAAAGATTGTGATTCTAATAAAATATCATTTACTCCTGGTACAGCTGCTAAAGGTTGTAAAACTAAAAATGCAGCTCCAGCACCTTCAATCATGTATTGATAATATCCATTTGCTTCAGAATAACTACTAGCAAAAATTGTTTGAGAGTTCCATTGGTCAGAAATTTTATAATCTGCAATAGCTCTTGTATTAAAAATAGGACTTGATAATGTGATATCATTTGAAGTAAATGATTTATTAGGGTTTATACCTAAATCTTTTACATTTCTTGACACCATTGGTAAACCTCTTCTAACAAATAACATCGAAGGGTTTGTTTGTTCTGTATCAGAATATTCAATACCAAAAGATAAATTTAAGCGATTATTTGCACGGTATGTTAATGATGGAGCAACAAAAAAGGTTTTTCTAAAACCAGCATCTTGCCAACTATCTTGTGTTAAATAAGAAGTATTTAATCTAAAAAACAAATCGTCATTTGTACCTAAAGGAGTGTTTATATCTGCTGAAATACGGTTCATACCAAAAGAACCAGCAGTGTAAGAAACACTTCCACCAAAACCTTTATAAGGTTTTTTAGTTACTACATTTATCAACCCTCCTAATGAAGTTACAGTACTACCAAATAATGTTGCCGAAGGGCCTTTTACCACCTCTATTCTTTCAATATATGAAGGGTCAATAGCACTAAAAGTAAAGCCAGGAACACCATCAACTAAAGAAGGTTGTGTAGCAAAACCTCTGGTTGAAAAATATCCGGTTCCTTCTCCGGGCGCTCTACCGGTAGATTCCCAAAGTTTACTAATTCCTGTAGCATTGTTTATAGCATCATCAAAATTGGTAATAATTTGAGATTCTAGTAACTCGGTTGTTATTGTAGAGTATACTTGAGGGTTTTCTATATCTTTTAAAGGTAGTTTTGAAACATAAGCGGTTTTTTTACGTGAAAAAGAGTTTTTTCTTGATTGAACAACAATTTCTTGTAAAAGCTCATTACCTTCTAATAAAACGATAGTTCCTAGGTTTATATTTTTATCACCTGAAACAGTTATTTCTTTAGTTTTATACCCAATATACGATATTGTTAAATTAATATTTGTAGTAGGCTTTTTTAATATTTTAAAATTACCATCAAAATCAGATTGTACGCCAGTTTTTGAACTTTTTATATAAATATTAACGCCCGTAAGTGGTGTTTGATTCTTGTCTGTTATTGTTCCGTTAATATAGTTTTGTTGTGCAACGATATTAAGGGTAAATAAAAGGATTGTTATTTTTAGTATAAGTTTCATTATTTCTTAGAGTAAGAATGCTTTTTATAAGTATTAAAATAAATTATAAGTTAAAGATATTCTACCATTTATACCTGGTTCAGATTGCCAGTATAAATAGCTACCATAATTGGCGCCAGAGTATAGGTGTTTGTTTAGTAAGTTGTTTACATTTAAAGCAACACGTAATTTGTTATTTTTCCAATGCACACCACCATCTAATCTAAAATAGTTAGGTAATTCGGTATTATTATCAGCATCCCAAGTCCATGAAGATCTATCAATTGAGTATTGGTACCCTAGTGATACACCAAAGCCTTTTAATGTTGAGTTTTTGTTAAATTTATAATTTAACCATCCATTAGTTATGTGTTTTGCATGTCCAGCCATTCTTGTGCCAACAGTGTTAGGAATATCTGATTTTGCTATTTTTACATCTATATTGGCATAATTTAGCACAACATCAAGCTCATTACTAATATTTGCTTGCATGTCAAATTCAAATCCTTTAGATTCTATTTCACCAAGTAAAATACTAAATTGACGAGTAGTATCAGTTGGATCATTAGTTGTTATATTATTCTTATTAATTAAATAAGCACTTAATGAAGCATTTATTTTTCCGTTTAACCAATTGGTTTTAAATCCAGCTTCATAAATGGTACCTTCAATAGGGGCAAATCTTTTTCGTGTACTGTCTATGGCATCGTTAGCCAAAAATGATTGATCAAACAATCCATAAGCGGTAATTTGCGGTGTAATATCAGCACTTATACCAATTCTTGGCGTAATTTTTTTTGTCGTTTTATCTCCTTTAGGACTAAGGTGTGTGTATCTACCAGCTAATGTTAGTCTTATTTTATTATTTATAAAACCTATTTCATCCTGTATGTATAATGAATTAATTTTTGTACCATATGTGTATAAAGTAGCACGGTCTTTTAAAGGAACACTTCTGTCAAATACTGGAAAGACACTGTTTCCATAAGTTGGGTTGTAGATGTTAAAAGGAGCACTAGGAGTGTCTATTAATCCATTTTGACCAAAGTCAGCAAAATACTCTTTATCGGTATGGTCGTAACCAGCCATAACTTTATGACTTATTGATCCAGTATTAAATTTTCCATTAGTATATAATTGAAAATATTCACTTTCAGAAACAGCATCCCATAAACCTACAGATCTAATAGCATTTCCATTGTCTTCAATATTTCGAGCCCAAGCTGAAGCTCCTTGTTGTGTATAAAGCATAGTAACATACTTTGCTTCTGCCGACCAGTTTTCGTTGAATTGATGACTTATTTTGTTTAATAAACTAACTTCTTTTATATCGGTTTCAGGAAAACCTTTATCAATCATTGTAAAGTTTTTAGGTAAGCTTCCAAAACCTTTATCAACAGGACCAAAAATATAAGCGGCACCAATTAGTGTATTTAGTTTTTGATAAGAAAATTCAGTTAAAAAATCGGTTTTATCACTTATTTTGTATGATAAAGAAGGTGCTATACCTATACGTTCAGTGTTTTCAAATTTTCTATGACTTCCAGTGTTTTGATATAAAACATTTAAACGAGCAAGTAATCGCTTATCCTTAGTTAATGCACCCCCAAAATCAGCGGCAGCTCTATAGGTATCAAAACTTCCGCCCATTACATTTATAGTACCTATTTTTTCTTCAGTAGGTTTTTTAGTAACTACGTTATAAAATCCACCAGGTTCACCCGCGGCCATCATAAATCCAGAAGGCCCTTTTACAAATTCTATGCGATCTACCATAAAAGTATCTTCAGAAAGAGGTCCCCATGAGTCTTGAATGTTTACACCGTTTCTAAATGCAGGTAGTCTAAAACCACGCATATTTATGCGTGCAAAATGTCCCCAATGTTCAATATTACTAACACCACTTACATTTCTAAAAGCACCCTCTAATAAATTAGTAACTTGCTGGTCTTGTAGAATTTCTGAGCCAACTACTTGAATGTTTTGAGGTAGCTGCTTAATTGGTGTTTGTAAGCGTAATGATTTAGAAACCTTTTTTTTAGAATATTTGTTTTTTACACCGTTAATTGTAACTTCATCTAGTTGATTAATTAATTCTTTTAAAACTATTTTCCCTACATTTTTCGATTCGTTACTTTTAAGATTAACAGTAATTGATTTTTTTTCAAAACCAACCATTGAAAAATTAATTGTATAGTTGCCTTCTTTAAGGTTTTTAAATTCAAAAGCCCCGTTTTTGTTACTAATAGTTCCTTTTTTATTAGAGTTTAATACTATGTTAACTGAAGGTATAGCATCATTTTTTACTGAAAAGAGGTTCCCTTTAATAGTGCTATTTTGAGCAATTATTGTTGTTGTGATAAATAAAAACAATACCAATGATGTGGGTATGATTTTGTGCATTTTATTTTAATTTAGATTTAATTCAAATAATTATCGACAAAAATACCTTACTTGAAAACAAATACAAAACTTATTTAGACTTAATTTAAATAAAAAAATAAAACTATTTGAATTTTAAGAAGATATAATGTTTTTTTTATTTCTGTATATTTGTAAAACAAGCAACTAAAAGTTCTAACAAATGTATTTAGACTTATTATCACACTTAAAATTTTTGATAAAACGCAATCCGGAATAAGGTTTTAATGTACTAATTTATCAGTGTAAAAATGTAACAATCTTATGCTCTTGCTAATTGTAACATTATTTATTAACTCATTAATACATTAACAAAATGCCTTTTTATCATAAGTTAGGGAATATTCCACCAAAACGTCATACGCAATTTCGTAAAGAAGACGGTAGTTTATACTACGAACAATTATTTGGTACGATTGGATTTGACGGAATGTCTACCAACAGTTATCACGAGCACAGACCAACAATGGTCAAAGAAATTCGCAAACAATATTCTGTTGCGCCAAAAATAGCCAAAGCCAATAATATTCAATCATATCGTTTTCGCGGATTTCAAGTTCCGCCCGAAAACGACTATTTAGAAAGTAGAAAAGTTGTTTTAACAAATTCTGATTGTAATATTATTCTTTCAGCTCCAAAACACTCTACCAACGATTATTTTTATAAAAATACCGATGCAGATGAGGTAATTTTCATTCATAAAGGAACAGGGAAATTAAGAACACATCTTGGAAACATCGATTTTAAATACGGAGACTATTTAGTAATTCCCCGTGGAATTATTTATAAATTAGATTTTGATGATGAAAATAACCGACTTTTTATTGTCGAATCTTACAGTCCAGTATACACACCAAAGCGTTACCGAAACTGGTTTGGGCAACTATTAGAACATTCGCCATTTTGCGAGCGCGATTTACGCAGACCGCAAGAATTAGAAACCTATAATGAGTTAGGAGATTTTTTAATCAAAGTAAAAAAACAAGGCGAGATCATAGAAATGGTCTATGCTTCGCATCCTTTTGATGTGGTTGGTTACGACGGATACAACTTTCCTTATGCATTTTCAATTCACGATTTTGAGCCGATAACAGGTCGTATACATCAACCACCACCAGTGCACCAAACATTCGAAACAAATACCTTTGTAATTTGTAGTTTTGTACCACGTTTATACGATTATCACCCAAATTCAATTCCAGCACCATACAATCATAGTAATATAGATTCTGACGAAGTATTGTATTACGTAGACGGTGATTTTATGAGTAGAAATGACATCGATCAAGGTCATATATCATTACATCCAGCAGGTATTCCTCACGGTCCACACCCAGGAACAACCGAAAAAAGCATTGGTAAAGAAAAAACCGAAGAATTAGCAGTTATGGTAGACACTTTTAAACCTTTAATGGTTACAGAAGAAGCCATGAAAATTGCCGATGAAGATTATTATAAATCGTGGTTAGAGTAAAATAATTATTAGAAGCTATTTCCTGCTTTTCGCACTCGCTTTTTTTATTTAGAAAAAAAAATAAAAAAGAGCTCAAACAAATGCTTCAATCAGGGCTAAATTTGTTTGAATAAATAATGCTTTATCAAAGGAATCGCTAATTTATAAATATAAGACCTCACAGGTTTTTAAAATCTGTGAGGTCTAGAAAAAAATAAACACAATGAGTAAAAAAGAAATAAAATCAGTAAACTACGGTTTAGAAAAAATATTTGAAGGAGCACAAGACTTCTTGCCACTTTTAGGAACAGATTATGTTGAGTTTTATGTAGGTAATGCAAAACAGGCAGCACATTTTTATAAAACAGCATTCGGATTTCAGTCACACGCTTATCGCGGATTAGAAACTGGCGCAACAGATTCTGTATCTTATGTATTAACGCAAGACAAAATCAAGTTAATGCTAACAACTCCATTAAATAGTAAATCGCCAATAAACGACCATATTGTACAACATGGTGATGGTGTTAAAATAGTAGCACTTTGGGTAGAAGATGCACGAAAAGCATACGAAGAAACTACCTCAAGAGGAGCAAAATCTTACATGGAGCCAACGGTTGAAAAAGATGAGCATGGTGAAGTAGTAAGAGCAGGAATATATACCTACGGAGAAACCGTACACATGTTTGTAGAACGTAAAAACTATAA
Organism: Tenacibaculum soleae; assembly: GCF_030549005.1. Taxonomy (NCBI): domain Bacteria; kingdom Pseudomonadati; phylum Bacteroidota; class Flavobacteriia; order Flavobacteriales; family Flavobacteriaceae; genus Tenacibaculum; species Tenacibaculum soleae. The sequence goes on along the minus strand of NZ_JAUOSW010000001.1, from coordinate 234,978 downwards.
TGGTGCATTTTTACCAGGTTTTCAAAAATGGGAATCAGAATACAACCCACCATCAGCAGGATTAAAATATATTGATCACATGGTTGGTAATGTAGGTTGGAACCAAATGGATGTTTGGGTAAAATGGTACGAAGATGTTATGGGGTTTGAAAACTTTTTATCTTTTGATGATAAGCAAATTCATACAGAATATTCGGCATTAATGAGTAAAGTAATGTCTAACGGAAACGGTAGAATTAAGTTTCCAATAAACGAACCAGCAAAAGCAGCAAAGCGTTCGCAAATTGAAGAATATCTAGATTTTTACGAAGGTGCAGGAGTACAACACATTGCTGTTGCAACAGATGATATTTTAAAAACAGTGTCGCAATTAAGAGCAAATGGAGTAGAGTTTTTATCAACACCACCAGACGAATATTACAAATCAGTTCCTGGTCGTTTAGAGGAATTTAGTCATGAATTAAACGAAGATATCGAAAAGTTAAAATCTTTAGGTATTATGATTGATGCTGATGAAGAAGGATATTTATTGCAAATCTTTACAAAGCCAGTAGAAGACAGACCAACCTTATTTTTCGAAATTATTCAAAGAATGGGGGCTCGTGGTTTTGGAGCAGGAAACTTTAAAGCCTTGTTCGAATCTATAGAAAGAGAACAAGAAAAACGAGGAACTTTATAATTTAAATGGATAATTATAGAAACATTAAATCACCATTTTCATAAGTAATAATACTTATAGAAATGGTGATTTTAATTAATAATGTTTATATAAAATATAAAAATGAATAAAGAAGCGCTTTTAAAAGCAATAGAGGACAAATACGAAAAATTAGGAGTCCCGTTAGAAACCATGTTAGAGGGGTTGTTGCATAGTACACCAATAACTTATTGGGATTATATTCAAACAGACGCCTTGTTAGGTTTGCAAATACCAAGAACAACTGAGCCTGATGAAATGGTTTTTATTATGTATCATCAGGTAAATGAACTGTTGTTTAAAATGATTTTATGGGAAATTGATCAAATTTCATTAACTGAAGAAGTAATTAGTGCAGATAAATTTTCGAAACATTTAATGCGTATTAGTAGGTATTTTGATATGTTGTGTAATTCTTTTACGGTAATGCAAGACGGAATGGATGTAGAACAATACCTGAAATTTCGAAACACCTTGGCACCTGCAAGCGGATTTCAATCAGCACAATATCGTAAAATAGAATTTGCATCAACAGAGTTAATTAATTTAATTGACGCACGTTATAGGGAAACAATTGATAGGGGTTCGTCTTTTAAAAATGCTTTTGAACATTTGTATTGGCAAGCAGCGGGTAAAAATCATCAAACAGGAAAAAAATCAATATTAATTAAGCTTTTCGAAAAAAAATACATGGGCGATTTTATTGATTTTATGGAAGATTATAGGGATTGTAATCTATCATCAAAATTTAAACAATTGCCAGAGGGTGTTCAAAAAAATCCTGAATTAATAGCTGCAATGCGTCATTATGATTACACCGTAAACGTAAAATGGGTAATGGCACATTATAATGCTGCGGGTAAATATTTAGGTGGTGGCGATAAGGATTTAGAAGCTACAGGAGGTAGTAATTGGCGTAAATATATGCATCCAAAATATCAGCGAAGAATATTTTTCCCATATTTATGGAGTAAAGAAGAGTTAAAAAATTGGGGAACATTTTAAACTCAATAATAAAATATAAAAAGTTGTTTGATTTTTAAATTCAAACAACTTTTTATATTTTGGAACAATAATTGTCTTACTTTTTTAATAAGTTTGAAAATCATGAAAAGAAAAGTATTTTTTATTTCCGTATTATTTTTTACCGTAATTACTTTTAGTCAAGAAAAGGAACCTGTATTTAAAGATGGTGAATGGCTTAAATTTAAAATGAGTTATAGTGGCTTTTTAAAAGCAGGTAACGCTACATTATCGCTAAATGAAGAAAGTTTAAAAGGTAAAAAAGTACTACATGCCACGGCTAAAGGTTGGACAACAGGAATGATTAAGTGGTTTTTTAAAGTAAATGATAATTATCAATCGTATTTTGATAAACAAACAGGAAAGCCGTATTTATTTAAAAGAAAAATTGATGAAGGCGGGTATAAAAAAAATAAACAAATAGCTTTTAATCAGCAAAAAAATACTGTTCATATTCAGGATTTTATAAAACAAAAAGCAACCACCGTAAAGGCTGTGAATGTTCAAGATATGATTTCTGCTTTTTACTTTTTAAGAAAGCATAACTTAAAAAAGATGAAAAAAGGTGAGGAAATTAAAATTGATATGTTTTTTGACGGAAAAACAAATCCATTTAAATTACGCTTTTTAGGGAAAGAAACCATAAAAACAAAATTTGGTAAAATCAAAACCCTAAAATTTAGACCTTTTGTACAGGCAGGAAGGGTTTTTAAAGCTAAAGAAAGCGTAACAATTTGGATAACGGCTGATGATAATAAAGTTCCTGTAAAAATTAAAGCCTCTTTATCAGTCGGTTCTTTACGAGCAGAATTAGATGCTTATAAAGGTTTGGCAAACCCTTTTGAAATTGTAATTAAGTAAATAATAATAATAAGTTGTTTACTGACTGTTAAAGTGTAATAATCAAAACTTTTTATTTGTATTTTTGCGGATAACCACAATCTTAAAAAAAAATTGTTTTTTGAAAAAATATAGCCTTCTGTTATTTGTGTTTTCTCTCTTTTTTTCATGTAAAAAAGATAATAAAGAAGATGTAAAAATACCTGTAAAGATAATAAAACCCAAGCCTACGTATGTTTTTGGTTTTAATAAGGATAAATACAAGATAATACATGATACCATAAAAAGTGGCGAAAGTTTTGGAGGTATTTTAGATCGTCATCATGTAATGTATCCAAAAATTAATAAAATTGCAACAACTATTAAAGACACTTTTGATGTAAGACGCGTACGCTCAGGTAAAACATACACAATTCTTGCCTCAAAAGACTCATTAGAAAAAGCGCAAGTTTTTATATATAAACACAACAAAGTAGATGCAACAGTAATAAATTTTAAAGACTCTATTATTGAGGCGTATAAGGTTCGAAAAAAAATTAAAACGGTAGAAAAAGAAATAGCAGGAGAGATTTTTTCAAACTTATCGGTTACCATGGATAGTTTAGGTTTAAAATCAACATTAACCAATACTGTAGCAGATATTTACGCTTGGACACTTGATTTTTATCGCCTTCAAAAAGGAGATAAATTTAAATTAATTTATGAAGAAAAGTTTATAAACGATACTGTTTTTGTTGGTTATGGAGAAGTGAAAGCAGCAGTTTTTAATCATGGAGGAGAAGATTTACATGCCTATAAATTCATTGGAGACACAATTCGTAAAATACCTGAGTTTTATGATGAGAAAGGGAATATGTTACGAAGAGCTTTTTTAAAATCACCAATTAAATTTCAATACAGAGTATCTTCACGATATAATTTGAGAAGAAAAATAGCGCTTTATGGTAGAGTTCGACCTCATAGAGGAACTGATTTTGCTGCTAAGTACGGAACAGAAATAATGACTACTGCAAGTGGAACTGTTGTTGAATCTGCACGACGAGGAGGAAACGGAAACTATGTTAAAGTAAAACATAATAGCACTTATTCAACTCAGTATTTACATATGAAAAAGCGTAATGTTAGAGTAGGAGATTATGTAAAACAAGGAGATGTTATAGGTTGGGTTGGTATGACAGGAAATACAAGTGGACCACACGTTTGTTATCGTTTTTGGAAATATGGAAAACAGGTAGATCCGTTTAAAGAAAAATTGCCATCAGCAGAACCTCTAGACCCTAGTATTAAACCAGCGTATTTTGAGTTTATAAAACCACTTAAAAAACAATTGGATAGTATTAAGTTGTATAAAAAAGATACGCTTTTTACACCAGTAATAGAAAAAGAAACAGCACCTACATATTAATATTATGCCTTTACAAAATATAAATCCCATTCAAACAGAAGCGTGGAAAAAACTAACAGAACATTTTTGTGAAGCAAAAGAATATGAATTAAAAACGCTTTTTAGAAAAGATAAAAATAGAAAGGACAATTTTTCAGTATGTTTAGATGAATTAAAATTAGATTATTCAAAAAATCATATAACTCAGCAAACAATTGACTTATTAATATCTTTAGCAGAAGAAACAGCGTTAAAAGATGCAATTGATAAATATTTTTCAGGACATAAAATTAATGTAACCGAAAACAGAGCGGTGTTGCATACTGCTTTGAGAAGTAATTCAGCAGAACCTATTGTAATTGACGGAAAAGATATAAAGCCTAAAATACAAACTACATTAAGAAAAATAAAAGCCTTTAGTAATAAGGTAATTTCAGGAAAATGGAAAGGTTTTACAGGGAAACCAATTACAGATATTGTTAATATTGGAGTAGGAGGGTCAGATCTAGGGCCAAGAATGGTGGTAGAATCATTACAGTTTTATAGGAATAGATTGAATACACATTTTGTATCTAATATTGATGGAGATCATGTGTCAGAAACTTTAAGTAAGTTAAATCCTGAAACCACTTTATTTGTCGTTGTATCAAAATCATTCACCACAGATGAAACCATAACAAATGCAAATACGATTAGAAATTGGTTTTTAAAATCAGCTTTGGTTTTTGATGTTGCTAAACATTTTGTAGCTGTTTCCTCTAATATAGAGGAGGCAATTAATTTTGGAATAGATAAAAAAAACATTTTTCCAATGTGGAATTGGGTTGGAGGTCGTTTTTCTTTATGGTCTGCAGTAGGTTTATCTATAAGTTTGTCTATCGGATATGATAATTTTAAAGAGTTGTTAAATGGTGCCGAAATAGTTGATGAACATTTTAAAACGGCTGATTTTTCTAAAAACATCCCTGTAATACTTGGTTTGTTAGGGGTTTGGTATACTAATTTCTTTGAATGTGAAACAGAAGCCATTCTACCTTATAGCAATTATTTAAGAAAACTACCTGCTTATTTACAGCAGTCTATTATGGAGAGTAATGGTAAGGGAGTTGATAGAAATGGACAAGAAATAAACTACCAAACCGGAAATGTAGTTTGGGGAGCAGCTGGTACAGATATGCAGCATGCTTTTATGCAATTGGTACATCAAGGTACCAAATTAATACCAACAGATTTTATTGGTTTTGAACAGTCTTTATACGGGGTAACTTCTCATCATAAAAAGTTAATGGCTAATTACTATGCGCAAATGGAGGCTTTAGCAAATGGTAAAACAAAAGAAGAAATCCATTTAGAATTAAAAATGGAAAACAAACTAAATGAAATTAACCAGCTATTACCTTATAAAACCTTTAAAGGAAACCGTTCTAGTAACTCACTTATTTTTAATAAATTGTCTCCTAAATCTTTAGGGATGTTGATTTCAACTTATGAACACAAAATTTTCACACAAGGTGTCATATGGAATATTTATTCTTTTGATCAATTTGGTGTAGAATTAGGTAAAGAAATTGCTAAAAAAATGCTATCAAGTTAAATTATATTCTAATTTATTGAATTTTTTATTGCGATTTTTGTTAAAATGATGTTAAGAAACTTAACATTAACTTAATATTGGCAGGAAAGAAAAGCAAGACCTTTGCGCTGCATTTAATAACAATTAGATTAAAAATGAAAAAATTCAAAAATGTTTTACTTGTAGCACTGTTCTTTGTAACAGCTACAGTTTTAGGGCAAACAAAACTTACTGGTACAGTGGTTGATGAAATGGGTGAACCATTACCAGGGGCAAGTGTTGTAGTTAAAGGAACTACAAATGGAATAGCAACAGATTTTAATGGAGAATTTAAGCTTAATGCTAAAAAAACTTCAGGGTCTGTAATTTTATCTTTTATAGGATACATTAATAAAGAAGTTACTTATTCAGCTTCAAGTACTAATTTAGGAACTATTAAATTAGAACCTTCAAATGTTTTAAACGAAATCGTAGTAACGGCAACTTCTTTCGCTATCGATAGAAAAACGCCAGTTGCAGTATCTACAATTAAAGCAGAAGAAATTGAAACTAAATTAGGAACTCAAGAATTTCCTGAAATTTTAAAATCTACACCTGGTGTGTATGCAACCAAAACTGGTGGTGGTTACGGAGACTCAAGAATTAATTTACGTGGGTTTAGATCTGAAAATGTAGCTGTAATGATTAACGGAGTTCCTGTTAATGATATGGAAAACGGAGCAGTATACTGGTCTAACTGGGCAGGTTTATCAGATGTAACATCTGCAATGCAGGTTCAAAGAGGTTTAGGAGCTTCTAAAGTAGCGGTGCCATCTATTGGAGGTACAATTAATATTATTTCTAAATCTACTGATGCTGAAAAAGGAGGGAACGTTAAAATGTCTGTAGCAAATGATGGTTATTTTAAATATGGAATGACTTTATCTACAGGAGTAATGGATAATGGTCTTGCTATTACAGCTTCTGCAGCACACGTTTCAGGAGACGGTTATGTTGATGGACTTCAATTTAATGGAGTGAATTACTTCTTAAATATATCTAAAGAGTTAAATGATGATCATAAATTATCTTTTAATATAATAGGAGCACAACAAGAGCACGGACAAAGATATAATACAAGAACAATTGCACAAAATAGAGCAACTGAACAAGGGGGTAAAAGATTTAACCCAGATTGGGGTTATAGAAATGGTAAGGTTGAAAATGTTTCACAGAACTATTACCATAAACCACAAATATCTTTAAATCACGATTGGACAATTTCAGACAAAACTTTTGTAACCACAGCAGTATATGCTTCTTTTGGTTCTGGAGGAGGAAGAAGAACAGAAGGTACAGGGAAATTCACAAACGATGAATATAGATTAGGTGACGTTGATACACCAATTGATTTTGATAGAATTGTTGCAGAGAACAAAGCAAATGGAGCAAATGGAGCTACAGATGTATTTACAGCTTCAGTTAACGAGCATAAATGGTATGGTATTTTATCTACATTAAAAACCGAATTGTCTGATGAATTAACTTTATCAACAGGTATCGATGGTAGATATTATGTAGGAACTCATTATTATGAAGTTACAGATTTATTGGGAGGTCAATATTTTTTAAATCCAAAATCAAACGATAATAATTATAATCAACCATTAAAAGTTGGTGATCGTTATAATAGAGATTATGAAGGAAGAGTATTAAGATATGGTGTTTTTGGTCAATTAGAATATTCTAAAGATGATTTATCAGCATTTTTATCTACAACAATATCTAATACAAGATATGGTAGATCAAGTTTCTTAGATGATTCTTCAAATCCAAACGGAAATGTTTCAGATAATGCAAATTTCTTAGGATATGGAACAAAAGGTGGAGTAAATTATAACATCAATGAAACACACAATGTATTTGCAAATGTTGGTTACTTTTCAAAAGCACCTTTTTTAACAGGAAATGTATTTCTTGATAAAGAATCAGTAGAGTTAAACGATCAAGCGCTTAATGAAAAAGTATTTAGTGCAGAAATAGGATACGGTTATAGAAGCGAAAGGTTTAACGCAAATGTAAATATTTATAGAACTTCTTGGTTAGATAAATCATTAACAAAAAGTATAAATGACCCAGATAATGTTGGTCAGCAATTAGAAGCAAACTTAGCAGGTTTAGACGCATTACACCAAGGTATTGAGGTTGATTTTGTATATAAAATGACAGATGACCTTATCTTAAACGGTATGGCATCATTAGGAGACTGGAGATGGAAAAGTGATGTAAGTGGTAGAATTTTTGACCAATCAGGTACATTGTTAGAAGAAGTAGTGGTAAATGCAACTGATTTAAAAGTATCTGATGCAGCACAAACTACTTGGTCTTTAGGCTTAAAATATAAAGCATTAGAAAAATCATCTATCTTTATAGATTATAACTACGCAGGTGATTTATATGCTAAAATGGATATTAATAGAAGTACTGATAGAAAAAATACATGGCAATTACCAGAGTATCATTTATTTGATTTAGGATTTAACCATGGTTTTGAAATAGGAGGTTTAGATGCTTCTTTATCAGGAAAAATGAATAATATTTTTGATGTAGAATATATATCTGACGCATTTGATAAAACTGAAGAAGTAAGCCCTGGTGTATTTGAGCATACAGCAACTAACGCAGGTGTATATTACGGAGCAGGAAGAACTTTCAGTTTAGGTTTAACAGTTAAATTTTAATAAACAAAACCATGAAAAAAATATTTTTATTATTAACAGTTTTTACAATGGTTTTCACTTCATGTGAGCCATTAGAAGATATCAACGCTTTAGTTGATGCAAAAGAAAATGCAATTGTAGGTGATGCAGAATATACACTAACAGATGATGACTACGATACGTTAGAGCTAAACTATGGAAGTTTCAATTCTGAAGATGATGCTAAAGAAAAGATACCAGCATTATTAGCAGATTTATACCCAGCATGGGGAAATAAGTCATCTGTATTAGTAGGTTATAAATTATACAGAGGTAGAGCTTTTAGTTTAAAAAACTATGAGTTAAGCGAGAGTGATTATGCAGTAAGCGGAAGTAGTACAAATGCTTTTGAAAGTAGCGTTACACCTTCAGATTATTTACCGGGAATTTTATCAAATAAATATAGTTCTTCTGATGAAGGAGATTATGTTTCTACAACTTATGCACAATATACAGGTAGTACAACAGCTGTTACTCCTAAAGTTTCTTTAGAAGAAAACTTTGATTATGGCGCAACTGCAGGGTATTTAACAACTGTTTCAGCAGGAGCATGGGTAAAACACTCAGGAGCTGATAATCAACTGAAATATGCAACAACAGGATTGTCTATGACAGATTATCCTTCAGATGCTGCAGGTGCAATCTCTTTATCTAGTGCAAATTCAGAAGATGTAAATAAAGCTTTTACTTCTGATATTACTTCAGGTATGGTATATTCAAGTGCTTTAATAAACTTAAGTGAAGTTAATGGAGGTACTTATTTCTTCCACTTAATGAATGAGAGTACTACTTATTCTGCAAGGGTTGGTGCGAAAAATAATGGGTCAGATAAAATTTTATTTGGTATTGGAGCTAGCTCTAGCTCTTTAACTTACGGAAGTAACGCTTATGATTTAAATAAAACTTACCTTATAGTTGCATCTTATAACACAGCAAATGGGGTATCAAATTTATATGTGTTAGACGCTGTTACAGATACTGAACCAGATACACCAGAAGCTACTAATACTGGTAATCCAAATAATACAGCAAAAAGAATAGGTATCCGTCAAGGAAACGGAGGGCCAACAGGAACAGTAGATGGTATACGTGTTGCTAACACATGGTCAGCAATAATGAATAACGGAACATTACCTGATGAAGTTGTTGGAGAAAAAATGTTTACTACTGTAATGTACACCTATGATGGAACTACATGGAAATTACCTACAGACAATTATTACTCAGTAACTGAAGATGATTTTACATCAATGGGATTAAGTAATTTTGGAAGCTCTAAACCAGCAGCAAATTATTTACCAACATTTTTAAACATCAAATTTCCTTATGCTCAAGATGGAGATGTATTAGATGTAGTGTATAACTATGTGTCTAGTTCAAGCGGAGCACAAGTAAGAGGAGATTTATATACAAAAACTGATGGAGTTTGGGAAGCTTATAAATCTACAATTGAAACTACTTTACAATTTGGTCACGATGGTACAAACTGGGTACCAGACAATACAATTAAGTATACCTTGGTAAGAAATGCAGATTATGAATATATGGCATCTCAACTTACCTCTGCTGAATATGCTGGATTAATAGGTAACTTAGCTAGTTATGGAGACTTTGATTATAATTGGTCAGATACTCAAATAAACTATGCCTTAGCCTTATTCTTAGATCACCATGCACCTACAGCAGCTGAAGGTCAAAAGTATTTATTATCGTACGTAGTATACGATAATGGAGAAAATGAGTTTCAAAGATTATTTGAAAAAGTTGAAGGAGCTTGGGTAGTTAAATAACCAAAATCAAAAATAATATTTCTAAAACCACCTCAATAGAGGTGGTTTTTTTATGCCCAAAAATTAGTACATTTACGCTAACAAAAAACAAACAAATTATGATAAAGACATTACATTCTTATTGGGCATATATTGTAGTAGCGGTATTGATTTTTACAGTACTAAATGCGGTTATTGGTTTGATACAAAAAAAAGAATTTACCCATAAAGAATTCCGATTAGGATTATTTAGCTTAATAACAACTCACATTCAATTATTATTAGGGTTCTTAGTATATTTTATTGGCGGGTTTCAAAAAGGATTAGGAGATATGAAAGATGCTCCTGTTAGATTATTAGCGTTAGAACATCCTTTAATGATGATTATTGCTATTGTTTTAATAACAATAGGTTGGTCTAAACATAAAAAACAAGTAAAAAGTGCTGCTAAATTTAAAACATTCACAATATTTTATGGAGTAGCATTATTATTGATATTATCAAGAATTCCTTGGAATAATTGGTTTTAATTTAAATAAATAGTCCCGCTTTCGCGGGATTTTTTATTTTTGTTCACTAATTAAAATAAAAGAATGAAATTATTTAGTTATATTATATCGTCAATATTTGCATTGGTGTTTTTTTTACTACTCATAATATTCCATCCCTTACAATGGTTGGGATTAAAATTGTTTGGGCAACAAGGACATCAAAATGTAGTCGATATCATGAATTGGTTTTTAATCAAATCTTTATTAATTTTAGGGATTCGAGTACAGGTAGAAAATGAACAAGAACTACCAGAAAACACAAGTTTAATTTTTGTGTCAAACCACCAGAGTACATTTGATATACCGCCAATTATTTGGCACTTTAAAAAACATTATCCTAAGTTTGTATCTAAAAAAGAACTAGCAAAAGGAATACCAAGCATTTCTTTTAACTTAAGGCATGGAGGGGCAGCCTTAATAGATCGTAAAGATGCAAGACAAGCATTAACAGAACTAGGAAAATTCTCAAAAAAAATAAATAAGAATAATTGGTCAGCGGTTATTTTTCCAGAAGGTACAAGAAGTAGAACGGGTAAACCTAAGTCATTTTCAATAAATGGTTTAAAAATGATTACAAAATACAATCCAGATGCCTATATTGTACCTTTAACAATTAATAATTCATGGAAAGTGTTTAAATATGGTAAATTTCCATTAGGTTTAGGAAGTCCAATAAAAATTAAGACACACGCACCAATAAAAGTAAACAGTTTACCGTTTAATGAGTTAATTGCTAATGTTGAAACTACAATAAAAGAAGCAATTTTTTAGTAAAGAAACAAACAACAACAAACAATATATTATGTCATTACAAAATATCCGAAAGGAAGTAATGCAAACACTGGAAAAAAACATTGACAGTTTTGTAGATAAATTTTTAATTCCTGCTGAGAAAATTTGGCAACCAACCGATTTTTTACCAAACTCACAAAAAGATACTTTTATAACAGAAGTTGAAGAAATTAGAGAGTTATCAAAAGAATTAGACGACGATTTTTGGGTTGTCTTAGTAGGAGATACGATTACCGAAGAAGCTTTACCAACATACGAATCTTGGTTACTAGATTTAGATGGAGTTTCACAGCAACCAGACAATGGTTGGGCAAAATGGATACGTGCTTGGACTGCTGAGGAAAACAGACATGGTGATGTTTTAAATAAGTATTTATACCTTTCAGGAAGGGTAAATATGAGAGAAGTCGAAATATCTACCCAACACTTAATTGCTGATGGTTTTGATATTGGTACAGCTACCGACCCTTATAAAAACTTTGTATATACAAGTTTTCAGGAATTGGCAACATACATATCGCACAATAATGTAGCAAAAATCGCCAAAAAGAAAGGACACAAAGCATTAGCAAAAATGTCTAAAATTATTGCAGGTGATGAAATGCGTCATCATATTGCTTACGCTGATTTTGTAAAAGAAATTTTTAAAATTGACCCAAGTGAAATGATGTTGGCTTTTCAGCACATGATGAAACACAAAATAGTAATGCCTGCAATGCATTTAAGAGAATCATTTGGAGCTAAAGGAAGTTTATTTGACGATTTTTCTACCGTAGCACAAAGAGTAGGTGTATACACTGGTTTTGATTATGTAGATATTCTTAAAAAACTAAACACCGTTTGGGAAATTGATAAAGTTACCGGTTTAACACCTGAAGCTGAAAAAGCACGTGATTATTTAATGAAATTACCAGACAGAATGTATCGAATTACCGAACGTATCGTAGTTCCTGATACAAAATTCAATTTTAAATGGATGATTCCAGCATAGTAAAAAAGCAACCTATAAGGTTGCTTTTTTTATTGAATATTAAAAATATCTTTATCGTCTAAAAATTTAAATTTATCACGAATTTTATTTTGAACTTCTTTATTTAGCTCAATAATCAAACAAGTTTCCATTCCTTTATCATTTTTAGCTAAACATTTTCCTAGCGGGTCATATCCAACAGAATTACCGTTGTATTCGTAATTATTAGCATCTTGTCCAACTCTATTTACACCAATAGTATAACTCATATTTTCAATGGCACGCGCCTTTAATAAAGTATCCCAAGCTTCAATTCTATTAATTGGCCAACTAGCTACATATAAAAGTAAATCATAATTTTCGGTATTTCTAGCCCAAACAGGAAAACGTAAGTCGTAACAAATTAATGGACAAATTTTCCAACCTATATAGTTAATTATAGTCTTTTTATTACCTGCTGAAAATATTTTGTGTTCGCCAGCTAAAGTAAAAGTATGTTTTTTATCGTAAAAATCAATTTTACCAGAAGGATGTACAAAAAGAAGTCGATTAAAATATTGATTTTTTTCAGTAATAATAATACTTCCTAGAAGTGCACATTTTTTTCGAGCAGCTAATTTTTGCATCCAAATTAGGGTAGGCCCATTCATGGTTTCAGCTAAATTAGTAGCATTCATGGTAAAGCCAGTAGTAAACATTTCGGGTAAAATGACGATATCAATATTTGAAGAAAGTGTGTTTATTTTTTCTTCAAAGTTTTTTCTATTTTCAGATGGATTTTCCCACACTAAATCAGCCTGAATTAATGCTACCGTAAGTTTGTTATTTGTATTCATTATAAAAAAATGAAATTGTTAATCATCTCAAAAATAAGATAAAAATTGTACTTTGGGTTGATTAAAAAATAGCTATGAACTCGTTTATTTCTGAAACTTTAGATGATATTTTACAAACGACCAAATCGTTTGAAAATGTTGTGTTTATACTTCCGTCTCAAAGAGCTGGAGTATTTGTAAAACAAACTTTTAAAAACAAAATTTTAGCAGGTTTTTTACCTAAGGTTGTTAATATTGGCGATTTTGTTGAAGAAATTTCTGAAATTAACAAGGCAGATTCGGTACAATTATTATTTCATTTTTATACCATCTATAAAGAGATAGAAAAAGAACCAGATACTTTTGATGTATTTTCATCATGGGCTTTTACAGTTTTACAAGATTTTAATGAAATAGATCAACATTTAATTGATACAAAAGATATTTTCGTGTATTTACGCGACATTCATCGATTAAAAAAATGGTCGGTAAAAGGCGAGTTTAAAGAAACAGAACTGATAAAAGATCATTTTTCTTTCATGGAAAAGTTAGAAAAATTTTATGCTGTTTTCTATCAATTTTTACTTGAAAATAAAATTGGTTATCAAGGAGTTTTATATCGAGAAGCAACTAAAAAGGTTGAAAGTTTTATCAAAAAAAACGATGGTAAAAAATATTATTTCATCGGTTTTAATGCTTTAAATACAGCTGAAGAATACTTGTTTCAAGAGTTTTTATCAGTAGGAAAATCAGAAGTTTATTGGGATGTTGATAAAGCATTTTATGAAACAAACCATCAAGCGGGGAGTTTTCTTAGAAAATATAAAAAACAATGGAAGTATTATGAGAAAAATCAGATGCAAACAATTAAAAATTATTTTTCAGCATCAAAAAATATCGAAGTTATTGGTGCATCAAAAAATATCACACAAATAAAATATGCGGGCGAAATTTTATCAAAATTACCAAACCATAACAATACAGCCTTGGTGTTGGCAGATGAAACATTGTTGCCAATAACATTAAACTCATTACCCAAAAGTGTTGAGGCTATAAATATTACTATGGGATATCCGTTAAAAGACATTCCTACAACAAGTTTAATTTTTGCTATTTTTCAGTTGTTTAACAATCAAGAAAAATTAGCAAAGCAAACAACACAGCAGTTTTATCATAAAGATGTTGTTAGGTTTGTAAAAGATGCAGCGGTTTATAAGTTATTACAACTTGATGAAACTAAAAATATTGCCGATCTTATTTCTGAAACAATTGTTAAAGAAAACAATACTTTTATAACTCAAAAAGAAATTAATGATTTCCTTTCGCCTTTAAATGAGGAAATTAAATTAACATTAAATTTAATTTTTAATCCATTTACAACAGTTGCTGAATTTTTGGCAAGAATATTAAGGTTAATTGCTGTTTTAAAAGAGCATGCCAACGATTTAGAAAAAGAATATTTATTCCGTTTTTATACGGCATTTACACAATTACAAAACTTACATATTGAGTTTAATTATGTGCAGGATTTAAAAACATTACATCAGTTTTTTAAGCAATTAATACAATCAGAAAGTTTGTCTTTTCAAGGAGAGCCTTTACAAGGATTGCAATTAATGGGAGTTTTAGAAACGCGAATGTTAGATTTTGAAAACGTAATTATTACTTCGGTAAATGAAGGGGTATTACCAGCAAGTAGTCAACAAAATACCTTTATTCCGTTTGATGTAAAAATAGCCTTCGGATTACCAACATATAAAGAAAAAGACGCGTTGTTTTCGTATCACTTTTTTAGATTATTACAACGAGCAAAAAATATTTTTATTTTATATAATACCGAACATGATGTTTTTGGAAGTGGAGAAAAAAGCCGATTTGTTACGCAATTAGAGATGATGCGAAATGATATTTCAGAAAAAATTATTAGTCCAAAAGTGGTTACATCATCAGTAAAATTAAAAGAGATAAAGAAAGATGAAGCCGTTTTAAGCCGATTAAAGGAAATTGCAAAAAGAGGAATATCACCATCAGCATTAACCAATTATTTATACAATCCGATTGCTTTTTACAAACAAAAGATTTTAAAAATTAATGAGTTTGATAATGTTGAAGAAACCGTTGCTGCAAATACTATGGGAACAGTGGTGCACGATACTTTAGATAAGCTATATCAGCCTTATTTTGGCAAGTTTTTAAAACTAGACGATGTTTGTAAAATGCAAAAAGAATCGAAAGAGCTGGTAATACATTATTTTACTGAGCATTTTAAAAATGGTGATGTTTCAACAGGAAAAAACAGATTGGTTTTTGAGGTAGCAAATCGTTTTGTTGAAAATTTTTTACAGAAAGAAATCGAATTGTTAAAAGATAAAAACAATCAACTTAAAATTATAGAAACTGAAAAGAAAATTGCTACAGAAATAACTGTTGAAGGCATTGATTTTCCAATAAAAATTCATGGTGAAGTTGACCGAATTGATGAGTTAAATGGAGTTACCAGAATTATAGATTACAAAACTGGAATGGTTGATGCAAACAAATTAAAATTGGTAGATTTTACAAATATTCGTGATTTAAAACATCATAAAGCAATTCAGGTATTATTGTATGCTTTTATTTATACACAAACAACAAATTTCCATTTTGAAAATGGCTTAGAAACAGGAATCATCTCTTTTAAAAATTTAAAAAGTGGCTTTTTAAAAATGAATTTCTCATCCAATTACCGAAATCCCGATAATGAAGTTACATCAAAAAAATTAGAAGAATTTATGGAAGAGATTAAAGAAATTTTAAAAGAGTTATATGATCCGAAAGTTAACTTTATCGAACCAGCAGATTTGCCATATTAATTTTTACGCAAAAGAAAAGAGTAAAATTTATTTTACTCTTTTAAACTCATTTGAAAAACGCAAATATATTTCCCCCCAGAAGTATATTAACATTGTAAATATATAAATGAATTTAATAAGTAAATTGTAAATAATCGTAATGCTTTGTTTATCTGAGTAATATATGTATAATTAATGCGAGAAATAATATTATGGATGCGCATTTACCCATACTTCACCATCTTCAAAATATTCTTTTTTCCAGATAGGTACAGTCTCTTTTAAGGTGTCAATTGCAAATTGGCAGGCCTCAAAAGCAGCATTTCTGTGTGGTGAAGAAACCGTAATAATTACAGGAATGTCTTTTATTTGTAAAAGTCCTTCAGCATGATGAATAGCAATTCTTTTTATCGGAAATTGAACTAAAGCTTCTGCTGCAATTTTTTGCATTTCTTTAATAGCCATTGGTTTGTAGGTAGAAAAATCTAATTGTGTAACAGCTTTGTTTTGAGTGGCATTTCTTACAGTACCTACAAAAACTGCGATTCCGCCACAAGAAGCATCTTCTACAAAATTATAACATTCTTGTAAATTAAGTTTTTCAGATGTAATTTTAATTGATGTGTTGCTCATAGCTAAGTAAAAAAGTTTAACAAAGATATAAGTTTTGAAAACTACTTTTTATGTAAATCAATCAGAATTAAATAATTATTTTAGCAATTGATTTATAAAGATTACAACAAACATGACAACATTAAACGATTTTAATTTCGAAAACAAAAAAGCATTAATCCGTGTAGATTTTAATGTACCTTTAAATGATGAATTTCAGGTAACAGATATTACAAGAATTCAAGCAGCAAAATCAACAATTATTAAGATTTTAGAAGATGGAGGTAGCTGTGTGTTAATGTCGCATTTAGGTCGCCCAAGCGGAGTTGAAGAAAAATACTCGTTAAAACATATTGTTAGTAAAGTTACCGAAGTAATTGGTGTACAGGTAAAGTTTGTTGAAGATTGTATTGGTGATAAAGCAGAAAAAGCTGTTGCTAACTTAAAAAATGGTGAAGTTTTATTATTAGAAAACTTACGTTTTTATAGCGAAGAGAAAAAAGGAGATGTAGCTTTTGCTGAAAAATTATCAAAATTAGGAGACGTTTATGTAAACGATGCTTTTGGAACCGCGCATAGAGCACATGCATCAACAGCAGTTATAGCACAGTTTTTTGCTGATAATAAATATTTTGGAAACCTATTAGCAACCGAAATTAAAAGTATAGACAAGGTTTTAAATAATTCAGAAAAACCTGTAACTGCAATTTTAGGAGGGGCAAAAGTATCATCTAAAATAGGAGTAATTGAAAATATTATCGAAAAAGTAGATCATATTATAGTGGGTGGAGGTATGACGTTTACCTTTATTAAAGCCTTAGGAGGATCGATAGGAAATTCATTAGTGGAAGATGATAAATTAGAGTTAGCATTATCTATTTTAAAATTAGCGAAAGAGAAAAATACCGAAATACATTTACCTGTAGATGCAGTTATTGCGGATGCTTTTTCAAACGATGCTAATACACAAACTGTTGATACAACTAAAATTCCTGATGGATGGATGGGGCTTGATTGCGGACCAAAAACCTCAGAAAAATTTGCAACAGTCATTGCAAAATCGAAAACTATTTTATGGAACGGTCCTTTAGGAGTTTTTGAATTAGAAAACTTTGCCAACGGAACAATTCAATTAGGAAATGCTATTGCAACAGCAACCGAAAATGGAGCTTTTTCACTTGTTGGAGGAGGAGATTCGGTAGCAGCAGTAAAACAATTCGGTTTTGGAGATAAAGTAAGTTATGTTTCAACTGGAGGAGGCGCAATGTTAGAAATGTTAGAAGGAAAAACATTACCAGGAATTGAAGCGATCATTAATTAAACAATTTTTTAATATAACAATGTGTCAATTTATTGTTTCATTGCTACATTAGTTCATTTTTATATTATTACAATGAAATACACAACATTACCAAATACCGATATAAAAGTTTCTAAAATTTGTTTAGGAACTATGACTTGGGGAAATCAAAACACACAAGAAGATGGTTTTGAACAAATGGATTATGCTTTAGAACAAGGTGTAAATTTTTGGGATACTGCCGAATTATATTCAGTACCTGCAACACCTGAAACTTATGGAGCAACCGAAAAAATTATTGGAAACTGGTTTAAAAAAACGGGTAAAAGAGAAGAGGTTGTTTTAGCAAGTAAAATTGCTGGAGGAGGTGATTATACGAAGCATATTCGTACCGGCGGATTTACCAAACAAAATATTATTGATGCCGTTGAAGGAAGTTTAAAACGCTTACAAACCGATTATATTGATTTGTATCAATTTCACTGGCCTTCACGAGGCGTAAATTGTTTTGGTGTACGTGATTATCCGTATAAAACAGCTACTAAAGAAGCCGAAAATCATTTAGAGATTTTAGAAACAATGGCTGCCTTGGTACAGGAGGGAAAGATAAAACACATTGGATTATCTAACGAAACTCCTTGGGGAACGATGAAGTATTTACAAACTGCAGAGCAACATAATTTACCAAGAATGGCAACTATTCAAAACTCGTATTCGTTAATTCATAGAGGCTACGAAGTAGGTATGAGTGAGGTTTCTATGCGAGAGAACATTGGTTTACTAGCCTATTCACCATTAGCGCAAGGTGTATTATCGGGTAAATATTTAGATAATAAAACACCAGAAGGAGCAAGAGGTACTTTATTTCCAAGGTTTATTGCACGTTATATGAGTGAGGGTTCTTTAAAAGCGGTTAAAGAATATCAAAAAATAGCACATAAACACGGTTTATCATTGGCAGAATTATCGTTGGCTTATATTAATCAATTGCCGTTTGTAACTAGTAATATTATTGGGGCTACAAAAATGAGTCAGTTAAAAGAGAATATCAATTCTATTAATATTGATTTATCAGAAGAAATTTTAAATGAAATAGAAGCAATACATGCAATAATTCCAAACCCTGCACCATAATTTAAAATGTAAAGAGGTAAAAAAATCCGAAGTAAATTTCACTTCGGATTTTTTATGCTTACTTATAAAAAATTACTCAGCGATTTTAAGCGTTGTAGCTTTAAACCTGTTATTTTCTAATTTTCCGGTAATTTTTACTTTTCTAATAACGTTACAAAAGCCAATTTTTTCGTCGTGTGCATCTCCAAAATCATCAATATGGGCACCATCAATAAAATAGGCTTTACCGTCAACTTTAATAGCTAAATCACATCCTTTTTGGCTTTCTAAATCAAATTTACATTGACCGCAAGAAGCATCAGCAATAAAAGTTTTTTCTTTTGGAGCTGAACAAGCTAAGGTTCCTAATAAAAATAAAAAAAGTAATTTTTTCATACTAAAATTTTTAATATCCAATTTTAGCACGAGTTCTTGATAGAACATCTTGCGCCACTTTTTTTGCTTTTTCAGCACCAATAGCTAAAGCTTCATCAATTTCGTGTTTGTTTTCCATATAATGTGCGTATTTAGCACGAACCTCTTTAAAGTTTTCTATAATAAGTTCGTACAAAGCTTGTTTTGCATGTCCGTAACCATAATTACCACCTTCGTAATTTGCTCGCATTTCTGCAATTTGCGTATCCGAAGCTAGTAGTTTATAAATAGCAAAAACATTATCAGTGTCTGGGTCTTTAGGGTCTTCTAGCGCTTTGCTATCAGTTTGAATACCCATAATTTGCTTGCGCAATTTTTTATCAGCCAAGAAAATATTGATAAAATTATTTCTTGATTTACTCATTTTTTCACCATCTGTTCCAGGAACTAATTTGGTGTTTTCATTTGTTTTTCCTTGAGGTAATACAAGTGTTTCTCCAACAATATTATTAAGTCTGCTAGCTACATCACGAGCCATTTCTAAATGCTGTAATTGGTCTTTACCAACAGGCACAATTTCGGCATCGTATAATAAAATGTCGGCAGCCATTAACATCGGATAGGTAAACAAACCACTATTAACATCAGCTAAACGATCGGCTTTATCCTTAAAACCATGTGCTAATGTTAATCGTTGGTACGGAAAGTAACAGCTTAAATACCAAGATAATTCTGCTACTTGCGGAATATCACTTTGTCGATAAAAAACAGTTTTATTAATGTCAATTCCACAAGCAAGCCAAGTAGCAGCAACGCTATAAGTATTTTCTCTTAATTCGTTACCATCTTTAATTTGTGTTAACGAATGCATATCGGCAATAAAAATAAAGGATTCATTTTTAGTGTCATTTGCCATTTCAATGGCTGGTAAAATTGCACCTAATAAATTACCTAAGTGTGGAGTTCCTGTACTTTGTACTCCTGTTAAAATTCTTGACATGTGTTTGTTTTAAAAAAATTATGTAAACAATGTTTACGACTACTTGATAGTAGCAAAAATAAGCTTAAAATTGATGAAACAAAAGAAATTACTACATTCGCATTCATGAAATACTTACTTTTTCCTTTCCGATTACTTTGGCGTATTTGGTTTTATTTATTGATGATTGTTTCTGTCTTAGCGATGGTTCCTTTTTTATTAGTGCTTTTGTCTGATGAAAAATATTACGGTACTTTTTGGAAGTTAATGAGAGCTTGGTCGTTCTTTTTAATTTATGGAATGGGTTTTCGTTTAAAAATTGATAAAGAAGAAAAAATCGATCCGAAAAAAAGCTATGTATTTATTGCAAATCATGCCTCGTTACTAGATCCTTGGATTATGATTGCAATGAATAAAAACCCGTTGTTGTTTGTAGGAAAAAAAGAATTGGTAAAATTACCAGTATTTGGTTTTTTTTACAAAAAGGCTGTGGTTATGGTTGATAGAAAAGATCCGAAAAGTAGAAAAGAAGTATATGCTCGCATAAAAAAACGATTAGATGAAGGATTAAGTATTGCTATTTATCCTGAAGGATTAGTGCCTACAGAAAATGTTGTGCTTGCTCCTTTTACCAACGGAGCATTTAGCTTAGCAATTGAGCACCAAATGCCAATAGTTACGCAAGTTTATTATGATGCAAAACGATTGTTTTCTTGGGATTTTTTTAAAGGACATCCAGGGGTTTTTAGAGTAAAACAATTAAAATTTATTTCAACTCAAAATTTAATAATTCAGGATAAAGAAGCTTTAAAAAAGCAATGCTTCAATTTAATGAATAATGAATTGTTAAATGATAAAAAATATATGAAAGATACAAACCGACCAAATAATGAGCGAGAGTTTAAATCACCAGTATAGTAAAAAGGAAGAAAAACTAAATGTATTAACACATGGTTTTGGTTTGGTACTGGCTATTATAGCTATGCCTTTTTTGGTTTTAAAATCGTTAGAATATAACGAGTTTTGGAAAATAAGTAGCTTTGTTATTTATTCTCTGAGTTTAATTATTTTATACGCTGCCTCTACATTTTACCATGCCGCAAAAGAACCGAAATTAAGACGCAGACTAAATATTTTTGATCACGCAGCTATTTATGTGTTAATTGCTGGTAGTTATACCCCTTTTTGTTTGGTGGTTTTACCAGATTCATCGGGCTGGTGTTTGTTTGTTTTTGTGTGGTTGTTTGCATTAGCAGGGGTTGTGCTAAAATTTTTTTTTACAGGTAAGTTTGATAAATTATCAACAGCATTATATTTAATAATGGGTTGGCAAGTAATTTTTTTGATAAAGCCTTTAATGAATAGTTTATCTTCTGACGGATTATTTTACTTAATGGCTGGAGGTGTTTTTTATACTGTTGGTGCCATTTTATATTCGATAAAAAAAATACCATATAATCATGCTATTTTTCATGTTTTTGTACTTTTAGGAAGCTTTAGTCATTTTTGGGCAATATATAAACATGTGTAAATTTACCATTTTAAAAATGGAAGTTTGCTTAAGTTTGAGTTATAATATTTAATATTACCGGTTACTTCTTCACCCAACCAATTTGGTTTTGTAAAATGTTCGTTTTCATTATTTAGTTCTATTTCAGCAACTAATAAGCCTTCGTTTTCACCTAAAAACTCATCAATTTCATAAGTATGATTATCAATCTTAACTAAATATCGATATTTTTCAATAATACCCTTTTCACATAAGTTTAGTAACTCTTTAGCCTCTTGTAAATCAATTTCTTTTTCCCACTCAAATCTTGAAGTTCCAGTTTTGTTAGAAGCCCCTTTTATAGTTAAAAATCCTAAATAATTCATTATTCTAACTCTGACTACACGATTTTTATCAGCGTTTAAAAAACCTTGTTTTATGTAGTTTTTTTGATGCGCTTTTTGTTTAAATTCATCCGAAGTAATTAAAAATTTACGTTCTATTTCTATTGCCATATAAGTTGATTCATTTTTACGCTAATGTACCAATTTTGTTGTGTTTATTAAATTATCTTTGACGCGTGTTTTTATAAATAAAAAAAAATTAAATGGCGTTAGTTACCACAAAAGCAATTGTTATTAGTGCGCTTAAATATGGTGATACTAGTTTAATTGTAAAGTGTTTTACGTTAAAGGACGGAATTCGATCGTACATGATACGTGGAGTGTTAAAATCAAGAAAAGGAAAACTTAAGGCAGCTTATTTTCAACCATTAACACAGTTGAAAATTGAAGCAAATCATAATAATAAAAACACTTTAAATTCAATAAAAGAAGCCCAAGTTATTCATCCATATGAGCATATTTATACTTCGGTTATAAAACAATCTATTGTGCTTTTTTTATCTGAAACGCTTTCAAATATTATTAAAGAAGAAGAAGAAAATTCGGTATTATACGAGTATATTGAAACAGCTTTAGTATGGCTAGATACACATGACAGTATTGCAAATTTTCATTTACTTTTTTTATTGAATTTATCTCGTTTTTTAGGGTTTTATCCTGATGTGTCTCAATCTGATAAACCAGCCTTTAATTTATTAGAAGGAAATTTTACAGATGCCACTTATGAGAAATTAATTATAACGGGACACGAATTAATACTTTTTAAAAAGCTGTTAGGCATAAATTTTGATGAGATACACACAATTTCGTACAATAAAAATGAAAGGCAAATAATACTCAGAACCATAATTAGATATTTTGAATTACATTTGGAGAGTTTTAAAAAGCCAAAATCATTAGACGTTTTAGAAACCGTATTTAATTAATATATGAAGCAAATTATCACATTATTTTTTTTACTAACATTTACTATTGTTTTTTCACAAAGCCTTATTATTACTGATGCCGAAACAGGTAAAAGTATTGACGGTGTTGCCGTATTTAATAAAAATAAAACAACCGCTGCGGTTAGTGGTGTTGATGGAGTTGTAAATATTTCAGATTTTAAAAAAAATGAGATTATTATCTTTTCGCATGTAGGTTATGCTGAGTTACAAGAAAAAAAATCAGCATTAAAAGAAAATAATTACCAGGTATACCTATCTAAACATTCTGAACAATTAGATGAAGTTGTGGTTTCAGTTTTTAAAAACAAAGAAAAAACAAATCGCATTGCCGAACAAATTGCAGTTATTTCGTTAAAAGAAATTCAAAAAGTATCGCCACAAACATCGGCAGATTTGTTGGCTGCAATTCCAGGAATAAAAGTACAAAAGTCGCAATTTGGTGGTGGTAGTCCGGTGCTTAGAGGTATGGAGAGTAATCGTGTTTTATTGGTGGTTGATGGTGTGCGTATGAATAATGCAATTTACAGAAAAGGACATTTGCAAAGTTCAATAACCGTAAATCCGAATTTATTAGATAGAACCGAGGTGGTTTTTGGACCCTCATCGGTTATTTATGGATCAGATGCGTTAGGTGGTGTAATTCATTATTATACAAAAACACCAAAATTATCAGAAAAAAATCAAATTAAAGGAGGTAGTTTTTTACGATACAGTTCGGTTAATAATGAGGTAACAAATTCGGTGTCGGCTGAGTTACAGTTTAAAAAGTGGGCAGCACTTACTAGTTTGTCACATAGTAATTTTGGAGATTTAAAAATTGGTAAAAACCGTTCTCACGGATTTGATGATTGGGGAAAAACTTTTTTTTACTCTGATAATTTAAATGGAAATTATGCCGAAAATCCAGTTGCGAATAACGATGTAAATTTACAGAAAAATACAGGGTTTAGCCAAACTGATTTTTTACAGAAATTTTTTATTCCCTTATCCTTAAAAACCGATTTAAAAGTAAATATTCAATATTCAACATCATCAGATATACCAAGATTTGATAAGCTGAGTGAACTTAAAAGTGGTTCGTTAAAATTTGCTGAATGGCAATATGGTCCACAAAACAGATTATTAGTTTCGTCACAATTAGCAATCAATCCCAATAAAAAATGGTTAAATAAAGGTACTATTACTGCGGCATATCAAAACATAGAAGAAAGTCGAATTCAAAGAAAATTTGGTAGTTTAGAAAGGTCTTATAGAGAGGAAACAGTAAATGTGTATAGTTTAACGGCCGATTTTACAGTTCCTTTAGCAAAAAAACGCGATTTAGGTTATGGTTTTGAAGTTGCTTATAATAATGTGCAATCTAATTCTTACGGAAAGACGTTGCGAGTAATAGATAATAATATTGTTGGTTTTGATGCTGATTTTAAAGTGCAATCTCGTTATCCTGACGGAGGAAGTAGTTACTTTAGCTCGGCAATGTATTTAGATTATCGACAAGATATTACCTCAAAATCAACTTTAAATACAGGTATTCGTTTAACAAACACACAATTAGATGCTACTTGGGTAGACGATACTTTTATAACCCTACCAAGTAACGATATCGATTTAAACAATACCGCACTTACAGCCACTATTGGTTATGTGTATAAACCTGTTAAAACATGGCAATTAAATGCAGTGTTGTCATCAGGATTCCGCTCGCCAAATATTGACGATGTTGGTAAAGTAAGAGAAAAAAATGGTGAAGTAACGGTGCCAAATATCAATTTAAACCCAGAACATGCTTATAATGCAGAGATTGGTGTTCAAAAATATTTTAATAACCGAAAATTTAGAGTTGGTGCTAACGTATATTATACCTTGTTAAATAATTATATTTATCGTGAAGGTTATCAATTGAACGGAAGTAACACCGTTTTATATGATAACGAACTTGGTGATATTGTTGCTAATGTAAATAAAGGAACTGCTTATATTACGGGAGCAACGGTAAGTTATCAAGGGAAATTATTTGCTAATTGGAGTACTTCAGGCTTTTTAACTTATACCAAAGGAAAAGCCTACGACACTAATTTACCAATGTCTTCAATTCCGCCATTATTTGGCCGTTTCGAATTAAATTATTCAAAAAATAAGTTTGAAGGTGGTGCAAATTTAGTATTTAATGCTAAAAAAGATATTACCGATTATAATTTAGACGAAGGTATTGATAACCATACCCAAACACCTATCATAAATGAAACCGCAACAAAAGATATTGATACATATTATGGTACTCCAAGTTGGATGACCGTAGGTTTGTATGCAAAATATACTGTAAACGATAACATATCAGTACAAACACAATTTACCAATTTGTTTGACGAACATTATAAAGAATTTGCCAGTGGAGTTTCTGCTGCAGGACGTAATATTTCAGTATCTTTAGTCACTAATTTTTAAACACACAAAATGATTAATATATTTAAAATAGTAAGTTTATTAGAAGGAGTTTCTTATATATTATTACTTTTTATAGCAACGCCTATTAAATACTTACAAGGAAACCCTGAATATGTAAAATTATTAGGAATGCCACACGGATTACTATTTGTAGTATACATAATTATGGCTATTATGTTAAAGTACGAGCTTAATTGGAATGGTAAAACATTCGGAATTGTATGCTTATTATCAATTTTACCTTTCGGAACTTTTTTTGTTGGCAAGTACTTAAAATAAACAATATTATATTTTATACTTACAAAAAGCTGCAATTTTTAATTGCAGTTTTTTGTTTTTTAAAGGTGCTTTAAGTTTAAAAAAAACAAAAAAACTAAATATGTTTAATTTTTTCATTTTCTTTAAAAAGAGCATTTTTTTTTGAATTTATCCTTCGGTAAATATAAATCGTTAATAATGAGTGGTTAAGGTTGTTTTTTTTAACATTTTTTTAACATTTTTTTAACAAAAAATTAGGGATATCCCTAATATGAAATAGGGTTACCCCTAAAAACGTTAACATTTTTTAAATATTTAATTTTTAGTTTTACAACAGTAGTAAAATAGTTGATCACTTTTTTATTATAAGATAGCTATCAAAAAGAAGGATGTTTATAAATTGCGCGCATTTTTCTTTTTAAATTTTCGATGTGTTACCTTATGTATCTAATAAGGAAGGTTGTCTTCTTAAAAAAGAAGAGTATAAATAAATTAATCAAATTAAAAATTTAGTAAGTTTATGAAAGCTTTAAAATCAATGTTAGTTTTAGGAGTGTTTTCTGTTGCATTAACAGCAATGTCAACACCCAATGAAAGAGAGAAAGAAATTAACCAAAAAGAAATATTAAAAATGAATGTACCTTGTTCTACTGTTTATACAGTTTGTGATAAAGCACACCCTGATAGTTATGGTAATTTTGCTTCTTGCATGGATAAAAATGGTTGTTAAAAGTATTTAATAATGTAATATATAATGTCTTTGATAGGTTTTTTTATAGCAGTATTTTGTATGTTAAAACTATCAAAGACATTTTTTTAAAATAAAAATAATGTTAAAGACAAGAGTGGTATTAATACTTTTTATAGCTGTTTCTATACAGATTATAGCTCAAAGTAAAAAAGGAAGTATTGTATATAAGGCAGAACTTAATAAAAAGTATATTGACAGCTTTTTGGTGGAGTTGAATAAAGAAAAAGATACTCCTATGAGTATAAAACAAGAGGTTGTACGAATGTATAGAAACTCAAAACCAGATGAGTTCATTTTGAGTTTTAAAAATGAAGAGTCATATTATAAACACATACCAAAACTAGAAGAAGAAGGAGGTTATAATATTGGTAGTTCAGCAGGTACAACACCATATTATACAAATAACAAAACAAAATCCATTATTCAAATGAGTGAATATTTAGGATATATTGCTCATAAACCTTTAGATTGGAAAATAACTAATAAAACAAAAAATATAGGTAAATATAAATGTTATCAAGCCATTGCATTAGAAAGACTTTATAGCAGAAGAGGTTTTTATTATACCAAGAGAATAATAGCTTGGTTTACCCCAAGTATTCCTTTAAATTTTGGACCAAAGTATTATAAAGGTTTACCAGGTTTAATTTTAGAAATTAATAGAGATAAATTTAATATTAGTGCGATAAAAATAAACTTCAATCCTACAAAAGAGTTAAAAATTAAAAGACCTTCCAAGAAAGCTAAAATAAAAACAGAAAAAGAAGCACATGGAATAATTAAAGATTTAGAGAAAGAAAGAAAAAAAAGAGATTAAAATATTGCAAAAAGAAGCAAGAAACGCAATAATGATTTGAAAAGGTAAAAACTAATTTTGATGATAGTAATGGTATTTGCTACAAGCAGTTTAGTGAATGCGAATACAAGTGTTGAGGTTAATATAAAGTTATATTAAGAAATAGAAGCGTATGATAAATGTGGTGGTTTTGCAGGAAGGGTAGCACGTGACTATTCAAATAGAGGATATGACTATTGGATAGTATGGTTTGCAGCCTACGGACATTGTTTTGATAGAACGGTAACGGTAGCAGAAACGGTAGTGCCAGATGCAGTAATTATTGAAAGAATAAAATAATGCAAAAATGTAGTCATTTTAAATGACTACATTTTTATAATTTTTAAATACCATAAAATGAAAAACGCAATTACAACAATATTTTATTTACTCATAACTGCTAACTTATTTTCACAAGAATTATTTAAATCAGGAGAAGTAGTTTATAGTGTTAAAATAAGTCCTGAGCAAAACTTAAACAATTCCTTAGAATCTAAAAACATGTATCATAGTTTTCAAAAGAAAACCAACCTTTTTTCTGAGAAACTAAAATATACGCTTAAATTCAATAAAAAGAATTCTATTTTTTATTTAAACTCAAACTTAGCTATGGATAGTGAAGAGAGTTTTAATAAACTAGCTCTTATTTTAAATAAAGGAGATAATAGGTATTTTGTAGATTTAAAGAAAAGGCAAATGACAGAGGAAAAACCTTTTTTTGGAGAAGATTTTTTAATTGTATCAGCAACTTCTGATTTAAAGTGGAGGTTAGTTAATGAAAAGAAAAAGATTGGAAAATATATTTGTTATAAAGCCACGGTGAAGAGAAAAAATAATGGACCTAAAGGTGTAGTTGATCCTTATTCTACCTATACGGCTTGGTACACTCCTGATATTTCGTTTAACTATGGGCCGTTTGAATTTAATAGTTTGCCTGGTTTAATTTTAGAACTTTCTATTAAAGATAGAACATATACAGCATCAAAAATTACATTGAAAAAAGAAACAATAAAAATAAATAAGCCTAATAATGGGAAATTAGTTACTAAAAAAGAATTTGATAATATTGGCAAAAAAGCTTTTGAAAATAGGTAGCATTATAGATTATAAAAAAGGATTACAAATTACCTTTTATATATTTTATTTAAAACACTACTATTAGCACAAAACAGGTTACAAGGTAAGATGTTTTAAATCCTAAAGAGAAAATTGTTATAAAAAAACCAACTAAAGGAAAACGAATGACAAACGAAGAATATGAAGAAATGAATAGAAATTTCTTTAAAGATTTAGGAAGAAAATAAAGAAAATAAAAATGCTAAAAAGAATTATATTTCCATTACTAGTTTTAATTACTGTTAATTTTTGTAGCGCGCAGACTGTAGTTTTTAAAGGTACTGTAAAAGATAGTTTGCAAAATCCGTTATCGTATACTAATATTATAGCAAAACCCAAAGATGTTACTAAAAACATGAATTTTGCTATTACAGACGAGCAAGGTCGTTACCGTTTAGAGCTTACTAAAAACAACGCATACACCATAAGTATAAGTTATTTGGGCTATGAAAAAGTTGAGATTGAAATAATACCAGCTACAAATAGCACAAAAAATTTTGTGCTAAAAGAAGCTAAAAATCAATTAGATGAAGTAGTTATTGAGCTTCCTGTAACGGTAAAACAAGATACCATTATTTACAATACTGATAAGTTTGTAAACGGTAGCGAGCGCAAGCTTAAAAATGTACTTAAAAAATTACCAGGTGTTGAGGTTGATAAAAACGGAGGCGTAACTGTACAAGGTAAAAAAGTAACCAAGTTATTGGTAGATGGTAAAAAGTTTTTTGGAGGTGGTACTAAATTAGGAGTAGAAAATATTCCTGCAGATGCGGTTGATAAAGTGGAGGTAATAGACAATTATAATGAAGTTGCTTTTTTAAAAAATGTATCAGATTCTGATGAAATGGCAATGAATATTCAGCTTAAAGAAGATAAAAAACGTTTTCTTTTTGGTGATGTTGAAGCTGGTGCAAATATAAGCTATGATTCTTTTTATAAAACCAATGCAAACTTGTTTTATTACTCTCCTAAAACCAATGTTAATTTTATTGGTAACTTAAATAATATTGGTGAAAAAACTTTTACGTTTAAAGATTATATGAGTTTTCAGGGCGGCATTAATGCTGTTTTTAATGGTGATTTTAATTGGCGAGGCGGCGATTTTTCTCAGTTTTTAGAAAACAAGGATGTGCTAGAAAGCGTACAGCGTTTTGGCGCTTTAAACATTACAAAAACCGTAGCCAGTAAGTTAGATATTTCTGGTTATGCTATTTTTTCTCATAATAATACCCAAAGTTTTAACGAGGCAACCAATCAATACACTACTTTTTTAGAAGAAAAAGAAAGTAAAACAACTTCAAAAAACATATTAGCTATTGGTAAGTTTAATATAGAGTATACTCCCAATATTAAAGAGCAATGGTATGTACGAACACAGGTTAAAAAATCGGCTATAGAAAGAGGTAATTTAACCAATACGTCTATAAATACTCAACTAGATAACATCAATATAAATAAAGAAAATGATATTTGGTATGTAAATCAGAATATAGAATGGCATAAAGATCAGTCTGAAAAACACACGTTTTCAGCTACCGCAAATTACACCTTCGATAAAAATAATCCAACTACTTTTTGGAATGCTTCACAATCATTTTTAGCTAGAATAAAACCAATTATTCAGCCTTTAAATACGAATCAAGCTTCTTTAAGAATTAATCAATTAAATCAAAACGAAAAGCATCATTTGTACACAGTTTTTAAAGATTTTTGGGTGTTAAATAATGACAATCATATTTATACAACGATAGGAAACACTCATCAGCAAGAAAAATTTATAAGTAATGATTTTCAACTGTTGGATGATGGTACCGAAAACGATTTTTCATCAAACGGATTTAACAATACTACGGTTTTTAAACACAATGATTTTTTTGCAGGTGTTCATTATAAATTCAGAACCGGAATATTTACTTTTAAGCAAGGTGCGTATACGCATAATTATAATTGGCGTGTAAATCAATCAACATCAATCAAAAAAAATAAATGGGTGGTATTGCCAGATTTTCTACTAAAGATTGAGTTTAATAAGTCAAAAAAAATTCAACTGAATTATAATTTAAAAACTAATTTTTCAAACGCTTCTAAATTGGCAAGTCGATTTTATTTACAATCCTATAATTCGGTATTTAAAGGAAATCCTAATTTAGAAAATGAATTGTATCATTCGGCACGTATTCGTTATAGTCGTTTTAGTTTGTATCGCGGTTTAATGTTGTTTGCAAACGCAAATTACACCAAAAGAGTAAAAGGATTTAGAAGTGCGGTGAATTTTGATGGTGTAAATCGTTTTTTAACCATTGATATGTTAGATAATCCGAATGAAAGTTGGAGCGTTAGAGGTTCATTACGAAAGAAAATTAAAAAAATTAGATATAATTTAGAGGGTAATTATAAGGCTTCTAATTTTAAACAAAGCATCAATAATAGTTTTGTAACCAATAAAAGTAACGATTACGGTTTTGATGTTGGTATAGAAACATTGTTTGATAAATTCCCAACTATAGAAACCGGTTTTAGAAGAAATATTGGTAAATACACTTCTAGCAATTCAACATCTAAATTTACAACCAGCGAACCGTATGTAAATATAGACTATGACTTTTTAGATGGATTTGTTTTTAATTTAGATTATACGCATTATAATTATCTAAATAAAGCAGAAAATATTGATAATAAATACAACGTTGCAAATGCAGTGTTGTCATATCAAAAAGAAGATAGTCCTTGGATGTTTAAATTAACGACTCAGAATTTATTTGATACTACTTTTAAACAAAACAATAGCTTTTCTGATTATTTAATAACCGATTCTAAAACATATATAATGCCAAGAGTTGTATTGTTTAGTATTGGTTATAAATTATAAAACACAGGTCATTACGAGGAAGAGTTAAGAATAATGTTATTGTATAAAGCGAAATTTTTCTCTATCAATAAAGATATTGCTTAACTTTATATTGTTTTATTCATAAAGATAAAAGTATATTTACGGTTTTACCTTACTTTTTTTACGGTTTTTTTTTAATTTATTGGTTTTTTTTATGAGTATGTTTGAATTATTCTTTCGCGAAGAATAGTTCAAGACTTTGAAAAGTTATAAACATTCAAAGTTATAATTAATCATTTAAATTATTTAATAATGAAAAAATCAATATTAGAGTTAGGAAAACCATTAAACAAAACAGCACAAAGAAATATTACAGGTGGAATAACAAAGCATCTTCAATGCAAAGCAAATGCTTTATCTATAGAGTTTACTAGTGCGGAAATTCTTAAGAGAAAACCTATAGTTTCAAAGTTTATGGACGAATATAAAAAATGTATGGGTTATAATTAATCTACAATATTCTTCGAGCAGTTTTTATTGCTCGGAGAGTGTTTTAAATAAATAAACATGAAACATATACTATTACTATTTTTTATAGCAACAACCAATTTGTTTTCTCAAGCAACAGGTGAAATTATTTATGGAGTTAAATTAAATTTAACTATTGATGAAATAAATGAGAAAGCAAAAAAAATGAATAAGAAGTATCTTAATAAAGGTCTTATAAGGAGCATTAAAAGAATGGTTGAAAATTCAGCAGAGGTTGAAGGTATTTTAAGTTTTTCTAATCGTGTAGCTAATTATAAGGCTATTGAAGAACTAGATAATGAAAGAATTTATGGTTCAGGAGCTTCTATATTAGAGGGTAGTAGTGGAGGGGATACATTATATTTTACTTCATTAGTTTCTCAAAAAAATAAAGAGAATGATTGTGAAACTTTAGATGAATGTTATGTAATAGAAAACGAAAAACCAATATGGCAACTAACACAAGAAACAAAAAAAATTGGAGGATATTTGTGTTATAAAGCTATTAGAACAAATTCTGAATTTATAAACTTTAATCCTGTCGCTTGGTACACTAATGAAATACCGTTAGGCTATGGCCCTTTAGATTATTATGGTTTACCTGGTTTAATACTAGAGTTAGAATTAACGGCAGTTACATTTAAGGTTAAAAAAATAACATTAAATCCAAAAAATAACATTGAAGTAAGAGAGCCTAAAGGAAAAAAAATAACCAAAAAAGAGTATGATAAATTATTAAGAAAATCTTTTCCTGATTTTTATAATTATAAAAAATAAGTGTACGTTATATATGATTAAAAATGTTTTTTTAACCATTCTAATAGTATATTCAATAACACTTACTGCTCAGAATATAGAATTAAAAGGTGTTGTAAGAGATAGTTTACAAACTCCTTTAGCTTATACTAATATAATTGCAAAACCGAAAGATGTTACAAAAAACATGAGTTTTGCTATAACAGACGAGCAAGGTAGGTATCGTTTAAATCTTAAAAGTAAAAACACTTATACAGTAAGTGTAAGCCATATTGGTTACAAAACTGTTGATTTTGTAATTAAGCCTTCCCTAAAAAACAATCAAAAAAATATTATTTTATTAGAAGCAAAAAATAAATTGGATGAGGTGGTTATTGAATTGCCTGTTACCGTTAAAGGAGATACGACCATTTATAACACTAATAAATTTGTAAACGGTAGCGAACGTAAGCTTAAAAATGTACTAAAAAAATTACCAGGCGTTCAGGTAGATAAAAACGGAAACGTTACGGTACAAGGAAAAAAAGTAACCAAAATGTTGGTTGATGGGAAGCCTTTCTTTGGAGGAAGTACAAAGTTAGCTGTTGAAAATATACCTGCTGATGCTGTTGACAAAGTAGAGGCAATAAAAAATTATAATCAAGTTGCATTTTTAAAAGGGTTAAACGATTCTAATAAATTAGCAATGAATATTAAGTTAAAAGAAGATAAAAAACGATTTATTTTTGGTGATGTAGCAGCAGGTAAAGGAAATGAAAAGTACTATAAAGCCAATGCAAATTTATTTTATTATTCGCCAAATACAACGATGAACTTCATCAGCAGTTCTAACACTATTGCTGAAAAAATATTTACGTTTAAAGATTATTTAAGTTTTAAAGGTGATGTAAATAGTGTATTCAAGAATGATTTTAATTCGAAAGATTCTAATTTATCGCAGTTTTTAGAAAAATCTGACATCACAAAAAGTAACGAGCAATTTGCTGCATTAAATCTTACCCGAGCTTTGTCAGCCAAATTAGACGTTTCTGGTTATGCCATTTTTTCACACACAAAAACGAACAGTTTTGTAACCAATAAAAATACATATGCAGGGTTTTTAGAGCAACAAGAAAATAATACTATAACTAAAAATACTTTGGGTATTGGTAAGGTTAACTTTAGTTATGGGCCAAACATTAATGAACAATGGTATTTTAAAACTCAAGTAAAACGTTCGAAAAATAATAACAAAAATGCGCTATCATCAATTGTTAATACTAATGAAAATGATATTTATACTGATAAAAATGGTATTACATCTAGTATAAATCAGAATATAGAGTGGCATAAAAAAGGAAAAGGTAAACATACATATTCTGCCATTGCTAATTTTACATTTAACAACAATAATTTACATTCTTTGTGGAAGACAACAAACCCTATTTTTAATGGTTTAATACCTATTGATAATGGTCAAAACACAATAGTACTTAAGCAAAGTAAAAATGCAAAAAATTATAATTTTACAACTGTTTTTAAAGATTTTTGGGTGTTAAACCGTAAAAATCATATTTACGTAACGTTAGGAAATATATATCAAAAAAATAAGTTTTTTACAAGCGATTCTCAATTACTAGATAACAGAACAGAGCGTGATTTTATGGAAGATGGTTTTGGTAATGATACTCAATTTAATTTTACTGATTTGTTTTTAGGAATGCATTATAAATTTAAAACAGGAATTTTCACTTTTAAGCAAGGAGTTTATTTGCATAAATATGATTGGGAAATAAATCAGAACACTAATTTTAACAAGAAAAAATGGGTTGCATTACCTGATTTTTTAATGAAAATTAAGATCAACAACTCAAAAAGTTTAGTTATAAAATATAACTTAAAGACAGATTTTACTGATGCTTCAAAGTTTTCTAATAGATTGTATTTAAATACGTATAATTCGGTTTTTAGAGGGAATGAGAAGTTAGAAAATGAATTATATCATTCTGCAAGTATTAATTATGGGCATTTTAGTTTTTATAAAGGATTATTTTTAAATGCTAACTTAAACTATACAAAAAAGAAAAAAGGGTATAATAATACTATTGAGTTTTATGAAAATGCAAATAGTATAGATAGGTTTTTAACAATTAAAATGATAGAAAACCCCAGCGAAAGTTACAATGCAAGTGTATTTCTTGAAAAAAAAATAAAGAGTATTAATTACAGGCTTTTAGGTGATTATATGAAATCTAATTACATACAAAATATCAATAATAATTTTGTAACTAATAAAAATACTGATTATACCTTTGATGTTGGTATAGAAACTTTGTTTGATAAATTACCTACTATAGAAACTGGTTTTAGAAAAAGTATTGGTAAATATACTTCAAGTAATTCAACGTCTAAATTTGTAACCAACGAACCGTATGTAAATATCGATTATGACTTTTTAGACGGATTTGTTTTTAATTTTGATTGTACACATTATAATTATCAAAATAAAGCAGAAAACATTAATAATTCGTACGATGTTGCCAACGCAGTACTGTCATATCAAAAAGAAGATAGTCCTTGGATGTTTAAATTAACAACTCAAAATTTATTCGATACTACTTTTAAACAAAACAACAGTTTTTCTGATTATTTAATAACCGATTCTAAAACCTATATAATGCCAAGAGTTGTATTGTTTAGTATTGGTTATAAATTATAAAAACAGCTCATTACGAGGAGGAATGACGAAGCGTTACCCTCCACTAACAGGCGGAATAATAGCAACTACATCATTTTCTGTAATAATAGTTTCATCAGTTGCATAACTTTCGTTGATAGCAATAGCATACGAACTCATTTTTTGTAATTCAGGATATTGTTTTGTAATCAGTTCTTTAAAAGAAGTAATATTACAGTTAATAGGAAGCGCAATCTTTAAAGAAGCACTTCCTATTAAATCTGTTGCAATACCAAAAAGTAATACATTTATCTTCAAACGCGTAAATTTTGATTAAAATTCAGAAGTAAAATTACAATTTAATTCCGAATAACACTCTGTTTTCTTGTTTTCCGTTAAAGTTAGATCTTGCAAAATCTACGCGTAAAAAACGCCATTTTCCAAAACCAATATTATCTAATCCAACAGCAAATTCGGTATACGGTTTGTTGCCTGCTGTAAACAAACCTTTTGCACCTGTTACTAAATGAAAGTTTAATTTATTTAACAACGGAACTTTACTTAATAAGGCGCCTTTAAAATTATATTCTCCATGTAATTCTCCGTATTTGTCATTGGTGCTTAACTGATAATAAGGTAACATGTAAAAGTTGTTTAAATAATTATTGTTAGGTGCAATTAACAAGCGATTTCCGTTAAAATGAGCGTAGTCTATAAATGGGATATCTTTTTTCTCTAAAAACATACCTCCTTTTGCTTTGTATTTAAACTCTCCCCAATTACTTAAGGATGTTTTTTGAGTTAATTGAGCATACACTACATCTGAGTTCCATTTGGTATTATCAGTACTAAAATTCTTTTTATATCCCACAAATAACGAAGGGTATTTATTGCTACTTACAGTATACTTTCCGTTAGGATAAGATACATATTTTTGATCAAAATTAATGGTACTACCAACAGAAAAAGTCCACATTTTATGAGGTGTAAAACCAGTTGTAAAATCGGAAGTATTTTGCGGATTGTTAGAGGTGTAATCAACATCACTTTTAGGAAACATTACATAATTAGTGGTGTTAAATAATGGTTTTCTATCTGCATATTCTAATGAAGAAGACATGTGAATACCATTAATTACTTCTCTTGAAAAAGATACTTTAGCAAAAGTTTTTTCGTAAATTTTTAAATAGTTTCTTTCAAAAAGTACTGAACTAATAGTATTCCAGAATTTTGAAATAGGTTGTTTTGCATTGAATTGTGAAGTTGTAATACCTCCACTAATTGTTAAAACAGGTTTGGTTGTATTGTTCCATTTGTATGAAAA
Source organism: Tenacibaculum soleae (assembly GCF_030549005.1). Lineage (NCBI taxonomy): Bacteria > Pseudomonadati > Bacteroidota > Flavobacteriia > Flavobacteriales > Flavobacteriaceae > Tenacibaculum > Tenacibaculum soleae. Next base: position 198,277 of record NZ_JAUOSW010000001.1, on the reverse strand, counting down.
ATAACCAGTAGGTCTCAATTTTTTATCAGAAAAGCCATAGTTAAAATTTGTACCAATATTAAAACGTTTTCCTTTTTTGTTTACAGATTTGTAGTAGTTTATTCCTATAGAAGAGTTCCAACCTTGTACAGTGTTAAAATTTATATCTGTTATAGGTGATGAAAAGTTAAGTCCCCATTTGTTATAGGTATCATTGTATGAGTACCCTGTAAGAATATTTAAAAGGTTAAATTTATTTTGTTTTACATCAACAGAGTCTAAATATTTTTTAGATTTTCTGATGATTTTAATACTGTCTTTTAATTTGTAATCGGCCACTTCTTCAGTAGTTAAGGTAACAGGACGAATTTTAGTCCAATACAAACTATCTTTTTCAGTAGCATTTTTAGCGAAAGATAAAATTTCACTTCCAAAGTATTTTTTAGTGTAATTAGGGGTAAAGTTATAGTTTGAATAGGCTGCTGAAAAACGACCATTAAAATTAAACCCAAACATACCGGCCTTAAAGTCGATGGTTTGTGTAACAGGTACCCAAGCTTTGTTTTTAAGTGAGTAATTGTAGTTTTGTTTAATACGAAGAGAGTCGATCATAGGTATACCTACCTGCCCTCCGGTAGCAACAATATCAGCACCGTAAATTGCCCAGTCATCTTCAACAATGTAAAGGAAACCGCTAAAAACACGATCATTTTTTCTTTTAGGAAGTATTTTTATTTTACTAATTAATTTACTGTTTTTATCGTAAAATGTTCCTTCCAATTTGTAATTATAATAGCCAAAAGCACCATTTGCAATGGGTGAAACCATTTGAGCATCTGCTAAATCAAAAGAGTTTTCATATAAATTAAAATTAACTTCTTTTGCTTGGTTAAAGCTAATTCCGTTATCGCTACCAGAAACTTTTGAGGCTATAATGTGTTCTTTAAAATTACGAGGTTTTTTTTGGAATGAAATTTTAGAAATTGTTTCAGAAAGGTATACGATTCCACTTCTTGTAGAGTCTAATCCGCCACCCATATCGCCAATTTTTTGGCCTAAAAATTTTTTCGGAAGATTTTTTACTTTAAATAATCCGCGAGAATAAAAATCGGCTTTGTATTGAGCAAATTTATCAGTGTTTTTGCTTTTGTTGGCAATCACGTTTCTAATAATTTTATTCGCGGGATTTTCATCCGAAGAAATTAAAACTTCATCTAAGGTAACTTCTTCCTCAGAAAGCTCCACATTTACAACAAAAGGAAAAGAAGAAATGGTAACAGGTTTTTTAATTGTTTTGTATCCTAATATTTGATAAACAATGGTATGTTTTCCTTTTTTCGTTATGGGTAATTCATAATTTCCACTATTGTTTGTGGTAGTTCCTGTAATGGAGTTTTCTAAATAAATACTAACAAAAGATAATGGTTGCTTTTTAGTATTTGTTACTTTTCCTTTAATTTGAGCAACCAAAAAAGAAGTGCTTATTAAAAGTAAAAGGGTAGTTATTCTCTTCATAATTAGTTTTTTATTGCAAACATAAAAGAAGACTTATGTAAAGTGTATTTAAAAAATGTTAAATAACTTACAAAGTCTCCTTAAATATAGACAAGACAAATAATAAAAAGGTTGCCTGTAAATTTTAATTACCTTTTTTCTTTTTACCAAATAAGCCTTTTAAAGCATTGGTAACTTTTTTTACGTTGTCTTCTTTTTTATTTGTTGTTTTGCTAGTATCCTTCTTTTTACTAGGTAAAAATTTACTTAAAGTGTTAGAAACTAATTTATCTTTTTGTTGTTTAATTAAGGTTTGACTTAATTTTGTTACAGAAGAAGATAAATCTGTTTTTACAGACGGATTTGACATGTTACCAGTAATATTAGCAGTTACTGGTACGGTAACATTTTGCTCATCGGTACTTAATTTTGATAGTAAACCCTGTACATCTTTACCTAAATATTTGGCAGGTACATCTAAGGTTAAATTGTAGTTCATGTTTTGGTCAAAACCATGACTACCACCAACATTAATACCGATATCTTTATATTTTAATTTAAACGGTTTTACAACCACTTTTCCTTTGTTAAACGATAAATGAGTTTTAACGTCAGATAAATCAAGGTCATTTAAATTAATAAACGATAGTTTATCTGTTAATAAACTTAACGCTTTTGTTTTCTTTGGATTTATTTTTGTGGTTAATAATTCTGCAAAAGCTTTACCCGTAAGTGAAGTTAAGTTTGGTGTAAAATCAGTATTTAAAGCTCCTGATAAATTAATATCAGAATTTAATTTACCATTCATGGCACCTACAACAGGTCCTAATGATTGTAGTAATTCTAAGCTAGAAAAAGATTCAGCAATATCAAACGATTTTATACCTAATTTCATGTCGAAAGTAGGTTTTTCGTTTTGCGTATTTACTTCTCCATTTAAAGCAACTTGACCGTTAAAAATACCTACGGTAACGTTTTGTAAAATTGCTTTTTGGTTTTTTATAAATAAGGTTCCTTTTACATTTTTTAAGGCTAAATTATCGTAATGCACTGTTTTTGCATTGGCTAAAAGTGTACAGTCTAAAAATGCAGGGATTTTGATTGAAGTTCCATTAGTATCATCTTTAGGAGTAGTTTCTTCTTCTTTCTTTTCGGTAGTATCTGAAGTTTCTTGCATAAAATCGCCAATGTGTAAATTGGTTGAATTTACGTTTAGTTTTCCTTGTAATTTTTTATCAGAAAGTAAAAAACCTAGTAAATTTTTAAGGGTACCATTGGCTTTTAAATCACTTTTACCCGTAGTTGCGTTAAACTTGGTTAAGGTAATTACACTGGGCTTAAAATCAACCGCAGCTTCTTTAATATGAAAAGCGTTTATAAGATCATTTGAAGAAAACACAAAATCGTTAATTTGTATTGTTCCATTATTTTTTATACGATTTACAGCACTGTTTTTAATAGCATTCATATCAAATTGCGTGCGTAAATTCGCCTTTAAAATACCACTTAATTTTTGCTCTAAATTAACAGGGTAGGCTTGGTTAATTTTTGCAAGATTTAAAGTTCCTTTTATGGTTGCATCTAGTTTAGGGTTGGTTGTTATATTGTGCGCCGTTGCTTTACCAGAAAAAGTATCTTCGTCAATTTTAAATGAAAGATTGTTAATACTCGCAAAAGTATTTTTAAGTTTACCGGTGGTGTTTTTTACCTGTGCATTTATGTTAATGTTTCGAACAGTTTTAGGTAAATCAGGATATTTGAATGAAGCGTTTTCAGACTGCACAACAATATCTAATTTAGGTATGTGCGTTGCATCTAAAATTCCGTTAACTTTTCCTTTTACACTAAAATTTCCTTTTGTGGTAACGTTGGCAATACCTTTTGTGTAAGCTTGCGGAATTAAACCTAAAAAGTTTTTAAAGTCTGATGAAGGTGTTTTAAAGTTGATGTCAATTTCTTGATTGGTATTGTTTAATTGCACATATCCATCAAAAATTAAAGGCAGGTCATTTAGTTTTAATTCGTTTTTTAGGAAAGAAAATTTATTGTTAACTAAATCCATCCCTAAAACAGCATCGAGTTGTATTTTTTGGTTTTTAGCGTATGAATTTCCATCCATAGCAAAAGAAATATCAGTTGTTGTATGAGTGTCTAACTCAGTGTTTGATTGTGAAAAATCACCACTTCCACTATGGTTAAAATTAGCAAATTCAACAGCTATTTTACCTTGTTTGTCGTTATATTTTATTGCCGTGTTGGTAATTGCATACGAATTGATTGATAATCCAAAGTTTGAAGGGGTTTCATCAACTGTTTTTGTAGTTTTTTCAGAAGGAATAGCAATGTCGTAATTAGCATTTCCTTTTTCATCAACAAGTACGTTTACTAAAGCATCATTAATTGTAAAAGATTGGATGCTTAATTGACCAGACGAACTTTTAAGTAAGTCGGTAAGTTTTAATTTTAATAAAATATCTTTTGCAAAAACTAAAGTGTCACCTTTAAAAGGAGCTTTGTTTATAACGGTAACATCTGATAATTGTACTGATGCACTTGGGAAGTTTCGAATAAAACTTAGGTTAGCATCGCTAAAATCTACCTGAGCATTTACATTATTATTAACCGTGGTTTTTACTAAATCAATTATTTTATCTTGAAATAAAAGCGGTATGCTAATTAAAAGAATAAAAAAAACTAGCGCGATACCTAAAAGTATTTTATAAATCTTTTTCATAAATGTAAATGAGTTAATTATTAAAAAAAAACAAAGGTCAGTATTTATTTACAAATAAAAAGAGAAAGAAAAGGTAAAGTTTATGTAATAAAAAAAACAGCCTTTAAAAAAAGGCTGTTTTTTTATTTAGGATTTGTGTCTCCGAAGAAAAACCAATTTATACCTTTTTTCAATTTATTAGGTTCACTAGTATTATTAGTGTTTTGTTCTTTTTTTGATTCATCTTCAAATAAATCAACAACAAAATCATCGTAACTTTTACCAATCTCTTCTTTTAAATATGCTTTAAAATACAATTCGCTAGCAGCTTCACTTTTAGCGGTTTCAATATCTAAAAGTGTTTTGTATAATGGTTCTATTTTTTCAACAACACTATTAGGTAATGCTTTTCTACGTCCAGTATATCCTGTAATTTTTCCTTTTTCATCTTTATCGATGGTAAAATCGGTAATTACCCAATAATACCTACCGCTACGAGTAAGGTTTTTAACGATGGCATGAATGTTTTCTCCTTGTTTTAAACTTTCCCATAATACTTTAAAAACTACTTTAGGCATATCGGGATGCCTAATAATATTATGAGGCTCACCTATTAATTCTATTTTATTGTATTCAGATACTGCTTCAAAAGCATCATTCATATACAGTATTGTTCCGTTAGCATCCGTTTTACTACTAATAATTTGTGTTTTGTCCCATTTTATTTCTTCATCGAGAATTTGTTGGGGGCGCATAGGGTGGTTTTTCATAATTTGTTCACTTTTTTTGGGAGAACGAAATTACAATTTTATTCTGTCTTATATTAAGCTAAATTGAATGTTTTTATTGCGGATTGGTATCTCCAAAAAAGAACCAATTTAATCCTTTTTTAAATTTACTAGTTTCGTTTTGTTTTTCTTCATCTTTTTTAGATTCTTCTTTAAATAAATCAACAACAAACTCGTCATAACTTTTACCTATTTCTTCTTTTAAATAAGCATCTAAATAGAGTTCACTAGCAAGTTCACCTTTTGTTTTTTCAATTTTTAAAAGAGTGTTATATATCGGTTCTATTTTTTCAACAACACTATTAGGAACTGCTTTTCTACGACCTGTATATCCAGTGGTTTTTCCAGTTTCATCTTTATCAATAGTAAAATCGGTAATTACCCAATAATACTTACCAGTTTTGGTTAAGTTTTTAACAATAGCGTGGTAATTTTTACCTTCTTTTAAAGCGCTCCACAATGCTTTAAAAGCAACTTTTGGCATGTCAGGATGCCTAATAATATTGTGAGGTTCGCCAATTAATTCAATAGCATTGTATTCACAGGCATCAGTAAAAGCATTGTTTGCGTATAGAATAGTACCGTAAATATCAGTTTTACTTACTATTGTTTGAGTTTTATCCCAGTTTACTTCTTTGTTGATGATTGATGTTGGAGGATTTTTCATGGTTTTTATTTTAATAATTAAGGCAAAATTAGATACTAAACTATTTTAAAAAAATGATTTTAGTCATGTTTTAAAGTTTTAACTAAATAACAAAAATGTATATTTGTAAGTTCAAACAAACAACAACGAACCTATGAGTGATTCTAGAAAAAGGCACGAAGCTTTGTTATACCACGCAAAACCAAAACCAGGAAAAATAGCAGTAGTACCTACTAAAAAGTATGCAACACAGCACGATTTATCGTTAGCATACTCCCCAGGAGTAGCAGAGCCTTGTTTAGAAATAGCTAAAGACAAAAACAATGTTTACAAGTATACAGCAAAAGGAAATTTAGTAGCTGTTATATCTAACGGAACAGCAGTTTTAGGTTTGGGAGATATAGGTCCTGAGGCATCTAAACCTGTAATGGAAGGAAAAGGATTACTGTTTAAAATATTTGCTGATATTGATGTTTTTGATATTGAGGTTGATGCTACAGATGTTGATAAATTTGTAGAAACAGTTAAAGCAATAGCTCCTACTTTTGGAGGGATTAACTTAGAAGATATTAAAGCACCTGAAGCTTTTGAAATAGAGAGAAGGTTAAAAGAGGAATTAGATATTCCTGTAATGCATGATGATCAGCATGGTACCGCAATAATTTCAGCAGCAGCATTAAAAAATGCAATAGAAATCATTAATAAAGATATTGCAACAATAAAAATTGTAGTAAATGGAGCAGGAGCCGCCGCTATATCTTGTACGCGTTTATATTTAGCTTTAGGAGCAAAAAGAGAAAACGTGGTGATGTGCGACAGTAAAGGAGTTATCAGAAAAGACCGTGATAACTTGACTTCACAAAAAGCCGAATTTGCAACAGATAAAGATGTAAATACGCTAGAAGAAGCAATGCATAATGCAGATGTTTTTATAGGATTATCAAAAGGGAATGTAGTAACGCCAAAAATGTTACTTTCTATGGCCAAAGATCCTATCGTTTTTGCAATGGCAAATCCTGAACCAGAGATTGAATATCAATTGGCAATAGATACTCGTGATGATATCATTATGGCAACTGGTAGATCAGATCATCCTAACCAAGTAAATAACGTATTAGGATTTCCGTTTATTTTTAGAGGAGCTTTAGATGTTAGATCCAAAAAAATTAATGAAGAAATGAAAATGGCAGCAGTGCATGCCTTGGCAGATTTGGCAAAACAGTCAGTGCCTGAACAAGTAAATATTGTATATGATGAAGTAAGTCTTTCTTTTGGAAAAGAATATATAATTCCAAAACCATTTGATCCAAGATTAATTTACGAAATTCCTCCAGCAATTGCAAAAGCTGCAATGGATTCTGGTGTAGCCCAAGAACCTATTACCGATTGGGATAAATATCGTGAAGAGTTAATGGATCGGTCAGGTACAGGAAGTAAAGAAATACGATTGCTACATAATAGAGCAAAAAAAGCACCAAAACGTGTTGTTTTTGCAGAAGCAGATCATTTAGATGTGCTTAAAGCAGCACAACGTGTACATGATGAAAAAATAGGGATTCCTATTTTATTAGGAAGAAAAGATATTATATTAGAGCTAAAAAATGAATTAGGTTTTGATGCTGAGGTACTTATTATAGATCCTAAAACAGATGAAGAAACCGAAAGAAGAAATCGTTATGCAGAGGCTTTTTGGAAAACAAGACAGCGCAAAGGAATTTCTTTTTTAGAGGCTCAAAAATGGATGCGTGAACGTAATTATTTTGCTGCAATGATGGTGAATACTGGTGAGGCTGACGCTTTAATTACTGGATATTCTAGGTCATATCCATCGGTTGTAAAACCAATGTTAGAGTTAATTGAAAAAGACAAAGGTGTTACAAGGGTGGCAGCAACCAATATGATGCTAACTAAACAAGGACCTATGTTTTTAGCAGATACGACTATAAATATTAATCCAACAGCAAAAGATTTAGCAAAAATTAGCCAGTTAACCTCTTCTTTAGCAAAAATGTTTGGTATGAAACCGCATATTGCTATGTTAGGTTTTTCTAATTTCGGATCGTCAAAAGCAGAAAGTTCTACAAAAATAAGAGAGGCAGTTTCATACATACACCGTTACCATCCTAATGTTATTGTTGATGGTGAGTTACAAGCAGATTTTGCCTTGAATCCAGAGTTGTTAGCAAAAGAATTTCCTTTTTCTAAATTAAACGGTAAACGTGCAAACATTTTAATTTTTCCAAATTTAGAGTCTGCAAATATAACTTACAAATTAATGAAACAAGTTGATGGTGTTGAATCTATCGGGCCAATTTTGTTAGGTATGAGTAAGCCTGTTCATATTTTACAATTAGGAGCAAGTGTAGATGAAATGGTAAACATGGCAGCAGTAGCAGTGGTAGATGCTCAAAATAAAGGAAATAAAAACTAAAAATTTTTAAACTAAAAAAAATGTCTAACTTGGGCATGTTGAAAATTAATTAAATGATCACACAAATTAAGGGGAAACTTGTGGAGAAAAATCCTACACATGCAGTAATAGACTGTAATGGAGTAGGCTACTTATTACATATTTCTTTAAATACATTTTCATTGTTGCCTGACAATGAAAATGTGCTATTATATACACATTTATCAATTCGTGAAGATGCACATACTCTGTATGGGTTTTTTAATAAGATTGAACGAGAAATATTTAAATTACTTATTTCGGTTTCGGGAGTAGGACCAAGTATTGCACGAACAATGTTGTCATCAATGACATCTGAAGAAATACAACAAGCTATTGCTTCTGAAAATGTAAAAGTCATACAATCTGTTAAAGGAATTGGTGCCAAAACTGCTCAAAGAGTTATTGTTGATTTAAAAGATAAGGTGCTAAAGATTTTTGATTTAGATGAAGTTTCAGTTATTCAAAACAATACAAATAAAGAAGAAGCGTTATCTGCATTAGAAGTACTTGGTTTTGCTCGTAAACAAGCAGATAAAGTTATAGGAAATATTTTAAAAGAAACACCTGATGCTAGTGTAGAAAAACTAATAAAACAGGCGTTGAAAAATTTATAAAAAGGTTGAAAAAAAGCATTATTAATAAATTACTTACAACACTTACTATATTGGTAAGTGTTGTTTCGTTTTCACAAAACACCTCGGGTAATAGCACAAACCCTGTTAAAAATGATACAATTGTACCTTTAAAATATAATTTTAAAAGCAATCAAAAAGGGAGTCTTTTTTTAAATAACCCAACAGTAAAACAAGTAACGTACGATAAGTCAATCAATAAATTTGTAATGGTTGAAAAAATAGGAGATTATTATGTAGGTACTCCTATTTTTATGACACCTGAAGAATACGATAAGTACCGATTAAAAAATGATTTAAAAGATTATTTTAAAGAAAAGGTAGATGCTACGAACCCTAAGAAAAAAGGAAACAAAAAAGCTCGTAAAAATCTATTACCAAAATATTATGTAAACTCTAAGTTTTTCGAATCTATTTTTGGAGGGAATACAGTTGAAGTAAATCCAACAGGGCAGGTAAATATAAAATTGGGAGGAATTTATCAACGAAATGAAAACCCTCAAATATCTATTGAAAATCAAAGCAGTTTTACGTTTGATTTTGATCAACAAATAAGTACAAGTTTACAAGCAAAAGTTGGTAAACGATTAAAGGTAACGGCAAATTATGATACACAATCTACCTTTGATTTTCAAAATGTTATAAAATTAGAGTATACACCTACCGAAGATGATATTATAAGAAATATCGAAGCAGGTAATATTAGTATGCCAATAAAAAACTCATTAATAAATGGGGCGCAAACACTTTTTGGTGTAAAAACAGAACTGCAATTTGGTAAAACCTATGTTACCGCAGCTTTTTCACAACAAAACTCGCAATCTAAAACAGTTATTGCCGAAGGAGGTGCAACCATTGAAGAGTTTGAGTTAAGAGCCTCTGATTATGATAATGACCGTCACTTTTTTTTAGCACAATATTTTAGAGAAAACTATACAGATGCCTTAAGTAATTATCCTTTAGTAAATAGCCCTATAAACATTACAAGAGTAGAGGTTTGGATAACCAATAGAACTCAAAATGTTACTGATTATCGTAGTATTGTAGGTCTTGCCGATATAGGAGAATCTAATGACGTAAACAAAGTAAATCCAAACGAGGTAAATACCGTTCCCAGTCCTATCTCAGCAAATTCCAAGGTATTACCATATAACGGGGTAAATAATTTAAACTCTTTATTAGCAACCACTACAGGAGGTATTAGAGATGTTGCTACTGTAGATTCGGCTATTAATACCATCATGCCAGCTCGCCAAGGGTTTAACTATTCTTATCTTCAAAATGCAAGAAAATTACAAGCTAATGAATTTAGGTTACATCCGCAATTAGGTTTTATCTCTTTAAATAGAAGATTAAATGACGGCGAAGTTTTAGCTGTTGCTTATGAATATACTGCTGTTGGAGCATCAGGAGGAGAAACAGTATTTAAAGTAGGAGAGTTTTCTAATGATGGAGTCGTAGCACCATCAAATTTAGTGGTAAAATTATTACGTAGTGAAATTTTAAATACAACAAGAAAAAACACGGTTACTAATGAAGATGAAGGTTTTCCTACATGGCGTTTAATGATGAAAAATGTTTATGCATTAGGAGCCTCTCCTTTACAACGTGAAGGATTTCGTTTTGAGTTATTATATCGTGATGATGAAACAGGAACACTACAAAATACACTACAAAAGGCAGAAACTGATAAAAATGATCCAGATGAAGATAAACAAGTTAGAAAAAAGCCACTGTTACGTATATTTAATTTAGATAAATTAGATCAAAGTGAGTATGCTGTACCAAAGGGAGATGGTTTTTTTGATTATGTAGATGGAGTTACTGTAAATTCTGAAAGAGGGTACGTGTTGTTTCCAGATCCCGAGCCATTTGGAAGCGATTTAAAAAATGTACTAACCAGTACAGTCGATCAAGATAAATATCTTTTCGAAGAACTATATTTAACTACCAAAATTCAAGCTAAAAACGAGTATCAAAATAAAGATAAATTCTTTTTAAAAGGATATTTTAAATCAGAAACTAGTAGAGGAATTTCTTTAGGAGGCTTTAATATTCCTAGAGGTTCTGTAAAGGTAACAGCAGGAGGACGACAATTGGTTGAGGGGATAGATTATGTGGTAGATTACCAATTAGGGCGTGTACAAATTTTAGATCCAGGATTAGAAGCTTCAGGAGTACCAATTAACGCAACAACTGAAAGCAATACTCTATTTAGTCAACAACAAAAAACCTTTATTGGTATTGATGTAGAACATCGCTTTTCTGAAGAGTTTATCTTAGGTGGAACATTTTTAAATGTAAGCGAAAAACCAATTACCCCAAAAGTAAATTTTGGAGGAGAACCGATTGATAATGTAATGTTAGGATTAAACCTAGATTACTCAGCAGAAGTACCTTATTTAACAAAATTAGCGAATAGGCTGCCATTTGTTGAAACCGACGCTCCGTCAAATGTATCTGTTAGAGCAGATATGGCATATTTATTACCAGGATCGCCAAGCGGAATTAATGTAGACGGTACAGCAACTTCATATTTAGATGATTTTGAAGCCTCTCAAATACCGATAAACTTAAGCTCACCACAACAATGGTTTTTAGCAAGTACACCCGAATCACAAGGGTTTAACGGAGGTGCAGGTGATTTAACATATAATTATAAAAGAGGTAAAATAGCATGGTATAATATAGATCAACTATTTTACGGTAGCGGAAATAGACCAAACAGTATTGATGAAAATGAACTGTCACGAAATGAGGTGCGCCAAATACGTTACAACGAATTATTTCCAAATACAGATTTAGATATTACGCAACAAAACTTAGTAAGAACATTAGACTTGGCCTATTATCCGTCTGAAAGAGGACCATATAACTATAATGCAAATGCAAGTTCAGTAACTCCCGAAGAGCGTTGGGGAGGAATTATGCGTTCATTAACAACTAATAATTTTGAACAAGCAAATGTTGAGTATATTCAGTTTTGGTTAATGGATCCTTATGAAAACTACTCAATTAGACAAGAAGAAGGGGTGCCAGTAGGTGTTGACCCTCAGGACCCAAGTAACCATGTAGGGAAATTATTTATAAATCTAGGAAATGTATCTGAAGATATATTAAAAGACGGAAGAAAACAATATGAAAACGGTTTGCCTACTGATGGAGATAAAGTTGATGGTGCCAATGTAAACGAAACAACCTGGGGTAATACACCAATAAATCCTTCAATTTTATACGCTTTTGATTCGAGCCCTGATGCAAGAAGGCAGCAAGATATAGGTTTAGATGGTTTAACTGATGCAGAAGAAAAAATAAAATATCCAGCATTTGCTTCTTTAGATGACCCAGCAGGAGATAATTTTCAATATTTTAGAGGTGGTGCTATAGCATCAAGCTCTTCGGTATTATCAAGGTATAAAAATTTTAACGGTACACAAGGAAACTCGCCTACAGCAAGTCAGTCAAATGAATCTTACCCTACATCATCAACAGCATACCCAGATGTAGAAGATATCAATAAAGACCAAACAATGAATCCCGTAAACAGTTATTTTGAGTACGAGGTTTCATTAAATAAAAGTGATTTACAATTAGGTAGAAATCATATTATCGATGTGAAAAGTGAACCGATTACATTAGTTAATGGAGCATCTAGAAACACAACATGGTATCAGTTTAGAATTCCAGTTAGAAATGTGGTTGACGCTCAAAAAATTAATGGAATTACAGATTTTAATAGCATTCGTTTTATACGAATGTTTCTTTCGCAATTTAAAATTCCTGTTGTTTTAAGATTTGGAGAATTAGAATTGGTAAGAGGAGATTGGCGTAGATATACAAAAACATTACCAAATACAGGCGTACCTGCAGATTTAGATAATACGCAGCTTAATAAGTTTGAAGTTGGGGTTGTAAGTATAGAGCAAAATCAAGAAATTTATAAACTTCCTCCAGGTATTCAAAGAGAACAATTGCAAGGGACTAATAGAATTCAACGTCAAAATGAACAATCGGTAACTTTAAAAGCAACAGATTTACCTGCTGATGAAGTACGAACTATTTTTAAAAATATAAGTATTGATATGCGTAGGTATAAAAGTTTACGTATGTTTTTACATGCCGAAAAACCTAGTACAGCAAGTACACAAGACGGAGATGTGGTTGCTATTGTAAGGTTAGGAACCGACTTGAATGATAATTATTATGAAATCGAAAAACCATTAATATTATCAACTGAAAGAACTACTTCATTAGATGTTTGGCCAGAAATTAACAATTTAGAAGTACCGTTAGAAGAATTAGCAAACTTAAAAATAGAAAGACCAACAGGTACAGGAACAAGTATTACCGATATTTTTTCAGGAACAAGTTCAAACGGATTAAAAATATCAGTAAAAGGAAACCCTACTTTAGCCCAAATAAGAACAGTAATGCTAGGAGCTAAAAACGTATCAAATTCAGATAAAACAGTTGAAGTTTGGTTTAATGAATTGCGTGCCGTAGGTTTTGACAATAAAGGTGGTTGGGCAGCCGTTGTAAATGCAGATGCAAACTTAGCTGATGTTATGGATGTATCTTTAGCAGGTAGAATGTCTACCATAGGTTTTGGTAATGTTGAAGATCGTGTGCAGCAAAGAAGCATCGAAGAAATTAAACAATACAGCGTTGCAACTAATGTTCAGTTAGGAAAAATGATGCCTAAAAACTGGAATTTACAAGTTCCAATGAGTTATAGTTATGGAGAAGAGTTTAGAGACCCTAAGTATGATCCACAATTTCAGGATGTTAAATTAGAAGACGCGCTAGATAAAAACCCAAATAGCAAAAACGCACAAGATTATACGCGAAGAAAAAGTATTAGCTTTATTAATGTTAAAAAGAATAAAAATCCGAAAAGCACAAAAAAACCTAAGTTTTATGATGTAGAAAATTTTTCGGTTTCGTATGCACATAGCGAAGAATTTCATAAGGACTATAATATTGAAAAATTCGAAAATAAAAATGTAATGGCAGGGGCGAGTTATAACTTTAATTTTAAACCTTTTGTTATTGAGCCTTTTAAAAAATCGAAAACGTTTAGCAGTAAATATCTACGATTTATAAAAGATTTAAATTTTAATCCAGTTCCCAAAACAATTGCATTAAATTCTCGAATTAATAGAAGTTATAATTCACAACAATCAAGAAACTTAATAGAGGGTTTAACAGCACAACCAGAACTCATTCAACGTAGATTTTTATTTAATTGGGATTATACGATTGGTTTTGATTTAACTAAATCATTACAATTAAATTTTAACGCAACAAATAATCATATTTATGATAATTTTGGGCAAAATGAATTAGAAGTTTACGATCAGTTTTTTACAGTTGGTAGGCCTGATAATTATCATCAAAAGTTAAATGCAACTTATAAATTACCACTTAATAAGTTGCCGTATTTAAGCTTTTTAAGTGCGGATTATGGATATAATGCTGATTTTGATTGGAAAGCAAGTTCTCAAAGTAGTTTAGAGTTACCTAACGGACAAAATATAAGTTACACTGATGTGGTAGGTAATATGATACAAAATGCCAATACACACAATTTAAATACTAATATTGATTTTGGACGTTTTTACAAAACGTTGAAACTAGATAAGTTGTTGTTAAAAGGAACCAAAAAGAAAGTTGCGAAAAAAGGAGCAGCTACTTTAGGAGCTAAAGCATCAAAACAAAAAGCAAAATTAAAAAGGAATGCTTCTTTTGGTCATAAAGTGATGAAAGGGATGTACGATGTATTAACCTCAGTAAAAAGAGCGAAAATTAGTTACACTCAAAATAACGGAACCCTGTTACAAGGATATAAACCATCAGTAGGTTTTTTAGGAAGAAATAATTATGGAGGAGGGGCTGCACCAACTTTAGGCTTTGTGTTTGGTAGTCAAACAGATATTTTAAACAAAGCAATTGAAAACGGGTGGTTGGTAACAAGAACAAGTCAAACTGATGAAAATCAACCATATTACAGTAAAAATTACGGTAAAACAAGATATAAAAAGTTAGATTATAACATTTCAGTAAAACCATTTAAAACACTAACTGTTGATTTACGAGGAAACCGTATTCAAACCAGTAATTTAAATCAACAATTAGATGTAATTTCTGATGGAAATGGAGGTTTTCATCAAGACCCTAATATTAAGGCCTTTGAAACAGGTAATTATAGTATTAGTCATTTTATGTTAGGAACAGCTTTTACTGATAGTGAAGTTTTATACCAAAATTTCTTAGATAATCGAACAACCATTTCAAACAGGTTGTCCGCAGCCTCTGGTTTACCAAACACTCCAGGAGGGTCAGGATATAAAACAACAGGGCAACAAGCCATGTTACCAGCTTTTATAGCGGCATATTCTGGTAATAATGCTAGTTCTGTAAGTACTGGTATGTTTAAAAACATACCAATACCTAATTGGACATTACGTTTTAATGGCTTTATGAAGAATAAGTGGTTCAAAAAAACATTTTCTTCTTTTACCTTATCACATGGGTATAAATCATCCTATACTATCGGAAATTATACAAATAATCTCCAATATGATTTATCTGCACCAACAAATACAAATACTTCTGGTAATTATCAATCAGAACTATTACTTTCGTCAGCAACTTTAATAGATGAATTTTCGCCATTAGTAAAAGTAGATTTTAGAATGAAAAATTCATTTTCATTTAAAGGAGAAATAAGAAAAGATAGAAGTTTAACATTAAACTTTAATAATAACACATTAACCGATATTAAAGGAACAGAATATGTTATTGGGTTTGGATATAAGATTAGAGATGTTAAATTTGTAACTCGATTTACAGGTAAAAAAGAAACATTAAAAGGAGATATTAATTTAAGAGCAGATATTTCGCTAAGAGATAATTTAACTCTAATACGAAGTGTTGATGAAGAAAATAGTCAAATAACAGGAGGAGAAAATTTATTTGGATTAAAATTTATAGCAGATTACAATTTAAGTAGTAGTTTAACGGCGTCGTTTTATTATAACCATCAAACGTTTCAATATGCGGTGTCAACTACATTTCCGAGACAGTCAATCAATGCAGGAATTAATATAATATACAATTTAGGAAATTAAAATAAACACAATAAAAATAGAACAATGAACATTCCATCAGAATTAAAATATACAAAAGACCACGAGTGGGTTAAGGTAGAAGAAGGCGTAGCTACTATTGGTATTACAGCTTTTGCGCAAGGAGAATTGGGCGATATCGTGTATGTAGATGTTGATACTTTAGATGAAACTTTAGATATTGAAGAAGTTTTTGGTTCAGTAGAAGCAGTTAAAACGGTATCAGACCTTTTTATGCCTTTATCAGGAGAAGTAATTGAGTTTAATGAAGCATTAGAAGATGAGCCAGAGTTAGTAAATTCAGATCCTTATGGAAAAGGATGGATGATAAAAGTAAAACTATCTGACGATTCACAAACAGCAGACTTGTTAAGTGCTGAAGCATATCAAGAACTTATTAAGTCGTAATTTAATAAGAATAGCAATACTAATTACGATTGGTATTGCTGTTTTTAGCTTAATAAAAATTGAAAATCAACAAATTCAAATAAAAAATATAGATAAGCTAAAGCATTTGATAGCTTATTTTATTTTAACTTTTATTTGGTTGTTGGCATTTAAAAAAACAAAAACTAGCAAATTATTTATAGCTTTTTGTTGTTTTTTTTTCGGCATAGTTATTGAAGCTCTTCAAGTTACAATAACAACACATCGTTCAGGTGAGTTGTTAGATATTGTAGCAAATACGATGGGTATTTTAATAGCTTACATTATTTACTTTCTTTTTTTTAAGAAAAATGTAGCTATTTAAAGGATTAGCTTGTAAAAGTTAAAATAATTTAATTAAATTAGCGAACTATTAAAAAATATTTAGGATGGAAATTAAGAAAAATCCAAAATCAAACTTAGAAAACTATAGTAAACTGTTTATGCAGTTAGGTTTGGTTTTAGCTTTATTTGTAACGTATATTGCAATTGAAAATAAAACATACGATAAAGAGTATGGAGATTTAGGAATGGCTAATATGGCTTCTGAAATAGAAGAAGAAACTATAGAGCTTCAAATAGAACCGCCAAAACCAAAACCTAATACACCACCACCACCAGCACCAGATAAGATAGAAGTTGTAGAAGATGAAAAAGAAGTTGAAGAAACAATTATTGAATCTACAGAAACAGATGAGTCAGAAGCCGTAGAAGTAGAGGATATCGAAGAAGCAGTTGAAGAAGAAGTTTTGGTAGAAGATGTACCTTTTGCAATTATTGAAGAAGTACCAATTTTTCCAGGATGTAAAGGAACAAAATCTCAAAAGAAAGCTTGTTTAAATAAAAAATTACAGAAACATGTTCAGCGCTATTTCGATTCAGAATTAGCAAATGAATTAGGCTTAGCACCAGGTAAAAAGAGAATTTATGTTCAATTTAAAATTGATAAAGATGGTTCTATAACAGGTGTAAATGCAAGAGCACCTCACCCAAGATTAAAAAAGGAAGCTATGCGTGTAGCTAGAAAGATACCTAAAATGAAACCAGGTAGACAAAGAGGTAGAGCGGTAAGAGTAGGTTATACCTTACCAATTACTTTTAATGTAGAGTAAATTTTACCAAAAAATATAAAAAAAAGCAACCTAATTAGGGTTGCTTTTTTTTATTGGCACACTTCTTGTTTTTAACATAGTATTAACTTAAAAAAAATTAAAGCTATGAAAAAACTAAAAAAATCTCCAAGAAAACAACTAGAAAAATTTTCATCAATTTTTACTCAGTTAGGTTTGGTACTTACTTTATTTATTGTTTTTATCTCGTTAGAGTATGAAACAGAAAAGAAAATAGCAGATGTGCCTATTCCTTTTGATAATTCGATTGAAACTGTATTTACATTTTCTCGCCCTATTGTTGTTAAAAAAGTAGAAAAGAAAGTAAAGGCAGTGGTAAAAAAACAAATAGTTAAAACAGTTGTGCTTCCTAGAATTATTAAAAGCACCGAAGCTGTAATTGAAACAATTATTAAGCCTACCAAGGATAACACACCTATTGTTGATTCGAACCAAAATATAGTTACACCAAAAATAATAGAACCCTTAGTTGAGAATACAATGTCAATAAATAACGTACAAAACACCCCTGTTTTTAAAGGATGTGAAGGTTTATCAGAAATAGAAAACAAAAAGTGTTTTGAACGTAAAATTCAACAACATGTACAGCGTTATTTTAACGCAGAAATAGCACAAGATGTAGGTTTAAGAGCTGGAAAGTATAAAATTTTTACACAGTTTATAATTGATAAATCAGGTGTAGTTTCTGAAATAAAAATTAGAGCACCACATAAGCGATTGGAAAAAGAAACAAATAAAGTAGTAACAAAAATACCTAACTTTATACCTGGTAAACAAAATAATAAACCCGTAAAAGTAAAATACACATTGCCAATTACTTTTAAAGTAGAATAATTTTAAAAACTCAACTTTTTAAGTTGAGTTTTTTATTTTTGTTTTATGGATACAACAAATTCTTTTTTTGCTCACGAAACAGCTGTAATTGATACTAATAGTGATATTGGTAAAGGAACCAAAATTTGGCATTTTAGCCATGTTATGCCTGATTGTAAAATTGGGAATGACTGTAATATTGGACAGAATGTGGTAATATCACCAAAAGTAGTTTTAGGAAACAATGTAAAAGTTCAGAATAACGTATCTATTTATACAGGAGTAATTTGTGAAGATGATGTGTTTTTAGGGCCTTCAATGGTATTTACCAATGTAATTAACCCTAGAAGCGCAATTAAAAGGCAAGATCAATACTTAAAAACGATTGTAAAAAAAGGAGCAAGTATTGGAGCCAATGCCACCATTGTTTGTGGAAACAATATTGGTGAATACGCATTTGTAGGTGCAGGTGCAGTTGTTACAAAAGAAGTACTGCCTTATGCATTGGTTGTAGGAAATCCATCAAAACAAATAGGGTGGATTAGTGAATATGGGCATCGTTTAGAGTTTAATGATCAAGGAGAAGCATTTTGTTTTGAAAGTAAGGAAAAATATAAACTAGAAAATAATAGCGTGTTAAAAGGCTAATTTTTTAAAAAAGTACTTGTTTATAAGCAATGACTTCTCTATATTTGAGAAGTGGTTGTAAAACCACATTCTTTTTCATAGCAATTTTTCCCACTTGATTTTATTAAGTGGGTTTTTTTATAGATACTTCCCAAATTAAAAAAACATATAGAATTATATATTCTAAGCCAACAAACCATAAGTTTTCTTTCCATGGTAAATTAGCATAGGCTTGATAGCTTAAAATAATTACAAAACTCCAAATTAACGGAAATCTATATTTTGTAAATACACTTAAAATTAAAAGTGTAGCAGTATACCATGGATGCATTGTAGTAGAGGTAAAGTAATAGAAAGATAACCCAAACAACATGGCTGTAATTAGTTGTATCGTTGATTTATTGTTGCGAAAAAAACTTAGTCCAATCAAAAATAAAACAGTTAAAATGGGCATTATTTTGCCGATTATAGCAATTTCATTATAACCTCTAAATAAATAACCTATTTCTCGTGCGATATAATAAAAGCTAGCATTAAATTCAAAACTTTTAAACCATAAACCAACGGAGTTAAAATAATTCGAAATTAATTCTGATGAGTAAAAAGGCAAAAACAATAAAAGTATAATCGCTAGAATCAATAGATAAAAATAGAGTAATTTTTGTGGTTTTTCGGAGTAAAACTTAAACCAATTCCATGTAATTAAACTTTTATTATGAACCCTTTTTTTTACAAACCATTGAAAAAATAAGGGTAAAAATAATAAAGGAATTAATTTTACCGAAACCGAACAGGCGAAAAGTATTGCTGCTAACACCCATTTTTGTTGCTGTAGTTTATACAAGCTCCACACTAAAAAAAATAACATAACAGGTTCGAAATGTAAGTTACCAGTCATTTCGATAATTATAAAGGGGTTTAAAGCATATAAAAAAATGTTACGAACTGGTAAATTTAACGATGCTAATAATTTTTTTCCGAAATATAAAATTCCAATATCCGCTAAAATAATAATAACTCGCATAACCAAAACACTACCTAAAATACTTTTGTTGGCAAAAATAGCAGCTATTAAAAAGCATAATTGATTTATTGGTGGATAATTGGTGTAATGACTTCCGTTCATTATTCCCATTCCGTTGTATAATTCAACGGCTTGGTTTACTGGGTATTTTTGCTGCTCGATAAATACTTTTGGTAATGATAAATAAGGATTTAATCCCTCAAAAATCATTCTGCCATCCCAAATAAATCGATAAAAATCTTGTGATAAATTTGGTATAGCAACTAGAAAAATCAGTTTAAATAAAATAGAAAGTAAAGCTAAGGTGTTAAAAGAGAATGTATTACTTTTTAATAGCCAATAAAAGCATCCGAAGAGAGAAATCCACAGGAATAAAAGCAAATTAAACTGCGTGCGTTCTAAAAAATATCCAAAGAAAAAATATAAAATTACACATAAAATTATAGCGGTAATTCCATTATATTTTTTCCACAAGAGCATTAAGATTTAGAAAAAAGAGATTTAAAAAACACGTATCCAAAACCAGTAAATAACATTAAGTGAAAAGGAAATAAACCAAAATCACCTCCTTGATCACCAACAATAAAAGCACTATACATACCAAAGGCAAAGTATAGGGTTAAAAAGCCTTCAATGATTACGTTTAAAGATACTTTTTTACGAATGTATTTATTGTTTTTCCAGCCATCTTTAAGACTTTTAATATTAAATTTTGGTGTACGTACAAATTCACTTTTTTTACCAAAATGACCTTCTAAAACAGCTATTGAGTTATGTAAAGAAAACCCCATAGCAATAGAGAAAAATGTGAAAAAAGTACCTACATAGCTAAAAAAGTTTTTAATACCAGCGCCATAGGTTCTTTTATACATATGCCAATAGCAAATGAAAAATATTAAAGAGCTAATAACAAAAAAACTCATTGTGTAAAAGAAAGGTTTTAAATGAGCATACTCATTTTTAATATATAACATAGGAATACTTAGTATACCAACAATAAATACGTTTAAAAACATAGAGCTGTTTAACAAATGTAAGAGCCCATGAATTTTTGATTTAAAGGATAGATTATTGTTGGTAACCACCCGTTTAAACATCTTTTGAAAGTTTTCGGCACCACCTTTATTCCATCGAAATTGTTGTGAGCGAGCTGCACTAATTATTACGGGTAATTCGGCTGGTGTTTCTACATTTTCTAGGTATTTAAATTTCCAGTTTTTTAATTGTGCTCGGTAACTTAAATCTAAATCTTCAGTTAAGGTGTCGCCTTCCCAATTACCAGCTTCATAAATACATTGTTTACGCCATATACCTGCTGTACCATTAAAATTTATAAAGTGCCCTTTGCTATTTCTACCAACTTGCTCTAACGTAAAATGGGCATCTAAAGCAAAAGCTTGAATTTTTGTTAAGGTTGAGTAATTTCTGTTAATATGTCCCCAACGTGTTTGTACCACACCAATTTTAGGATCTTTAAAATAAGGAACAGTTTTTTCTAACCAATCTTCTTGAGGTAAAAAATCGGCATCAAAAATAACAATGAACTCTCCTTTAGCAATTTCTAGTCCTTCTTTTAACGCTCCGGCTTTAAAACCTTGACGGTTTTCCCTTCGAATGTGTACAATATCTAATCCTGTTTTTTTAAGTTGATCGATATGTTTTGCGGTAGAAATTACTGATTCATCTGTAGAATCGTCTAAAACTTGTATTTCTAATTTGTGATTCGGGTATTTAATTTTTGCAATGTTATTTAGCAAACGCTCCATTACATACAACTCATTAAATACCGGTAGCTGAATGGTTACAAAAGGGATTTCTTCGGGCTTAGAAAAATCGAATTTTGGCGAATTATCTTGTTGCTTTTGCGCTTTTAAGTAATTAAACAATAAGTTTAATTGTGCTAAAGCATACATAAAAATTAGTATCAACGAAATAGTATAAATGACTATTATTATATACTCTAAAATCATTATTTAAAACTGTATTTAAATATCCAAGTTAATATTTTAACGCCGGCTAAGATACTACCTTTTACGGTACCAGAAACTTTTGATACACCAATTCTGTTCCTATATTTCATAGGTATTTCGGTATAGCTAAATTTTTGTTTTAAAGCTTTTAATTGCATTTCAACCGTCCAGCCATAGGTTTTATCTTCCATATTTAAAGCAAGTAATTTATCGTATTTGATAGCTCTAAATGGACCTAAATCTGTAAAATTTGCCTTAAAAAAAAATTTCATTAAAAAAGTAGCTAACCAATTTCCGAAAATTTGTTGTGGAGTCATTGAACCGTTTTCTCTTAATTTTTCAACCCGAGCACCAATTACAAAATCTATATTTTGATTGATGATCGGGCTTACTAATTCGGTAAGTTGTTCAGGGTAATCAGAATAATCACCGTCTAAAAAAACAATAATATCTGGCTTGTTTTTTTGATTAGCAATGTGTTCCATACCTTTTAAACAAGCATGCCCATAACCTCTTCTGTTTTCTGTTAAAACGGTTGCTCCCGCTTTTTTTGCATTTTGTTCGGTAGCATCGGTTGAGTTGTTACTAATTACAATTATTTCATCAACAATTGATGGAATATCGTTAATTACAAGTCCAATAGAATCTTGTTCATTGTAAGCAGGAATGATAACTTTAATTGATTGCTTCATTATTTATTGTAAGTCAGAGAGTTTGTTTTCTTTTTTGAAAGAAGAAAAACTATCCCATTCTTTTATTTTTTTTCCGTTTTTAAATTTAGATGCTCTCGTTAATTTTTTATTTTTATACAGTAAACAATAACCATTTTTTTGGTTGTCTTTTAATTGGCATTTATGATTAATATTTCCGTTTTTATCATAATATAACCACCAATCGTTTTGTTTTCCATTACTAAAATGTCCTTCTTTTTCTTTAGAAGCATCTTTACGGTAAAAGTACCAATATTTATCAGGATGATTGTTTTTAAAATGCCCTTCTTTTTTAACGTTTCCGTTTTTATAGTAAAACTTCCAGTACTTAACTTTTGCTGTTTTTAAAATCCAACCTTCAGCTTTTATATTACCATTGTTAAAGTTGATTTTTGTATATTTATTTTGTCCCAATATTGTAATGCTCATAAATAATAACAAAAGCAAAAAAATACTTTGAATATTATATTTTACTTTATTTATCATTCACTAACTTCATTAAATCAACATCGTTTCCTAGTAATACTTCTGTCGGATTTATACGCCCTTCTTCTGGGCCATTTTCTAACTTTAAAACTCCACGCGGACAAACAGCAGAACAAACACCACAACCAACACAACTTGAACGAACAATGTTTTCTCCTTTTTGTGCATAAGCTCTTACATCAATTCCTTGTTCGCAATAAGTAGAACAATTACCACAAGAAATACATTGCCCTCCGTTTGTGGTAATTCTAAAACGAGATTTAAAACGCTGCACAAATCCCATATAAGCAGCTAACGGGCAACCAAAACGACACCAAACACGGTTTCCTAAAATAGGGTAAAATCCGGTTCCTATAACTCCAGAAAAAATAGAGCCTATTAAAAATCCGTAGCTAGTTTGTATATCATAAGCAGAAATACCAAAAGCAATTTCTTTCCAGCTTTCTATTTCAGCAAAATAAGTGTATAAAGTTAAGGCAGTCATCCCTAGCGCAAAAACTAAAACTCCGTGTATTAAATAGCGTTCAATTTTCCAAGAAAATAATGATTTACTCGATAACTGTCTATATGGATCACCTAGGGTTTCGGCCAATCCACCGCAACCACAAACCCAAGAACAATACCATCTTTTTCCATAAAAATAAACCATTACAGGAACGATAATTAAGGTTAGTAAAATTCCCCATACCAACATAAAAACACCTAAGTTTCCGCTTTCTAATAAATTGTTGATATTCCAATCGAAAAAGAAAGAATAATTTAACGGAAAGGCATTTTTAAAATCAAACCAAGGTTTGTTAAAAGCAACTAATATTTCAGGAATTAAAAAGGCAAAAGCAATTTGAAAAAATAATACAACTGCTGTTCGTAGTATTTGATAGTTATTATGACGGTACTTGATAAACATTCTTATAGCAAAAACACTCATTACTGCGCAATACATAAATCCGTATAAAAACCATTGGCTAGCAGGGTTACCACTTAAATTTTTACTAATAGGGTTGGTTGCTAAAATAGGATTTACCAAATAGTTAGGGTAAAAGTATAGGAACATATAAAAGCCCACAAAAAATATAAAAGCTACAATTCCTAAATAACCTCTGTTGGTTGCTGAATGTTGAAAAATACCATTGTTTTTAATCCCTGCTGGACCTAATAATTTGTAATCTGTAGCAAAAGCAATTGTGCCTCCTAAAATTGCTAATCCAAACGTTAAAAAGAAAAATAAACTTTGATTGTTTTTAACCCAACCCGTTGCCGATTCTCTAACCAAAGGATATATAAAATCTTTAGATGTTTTGTTCCATTTTAACCAGATAATTTTATCCCAAGCAATTTCTTTTTGTGCTTTATGGTATTGGTTTGATGCTTTTGCTATTTCGATTATTTTAGAAGATAAAGCATAGGTACTTAAGTTTTTATCTACAATTTCATGCTGTGCCTTTTCTATAAAAAACTCACTTTTTACCTTTTGAACTACCCACGTGTCAAAAGTTTTTTGAGAAACGTTATTTGTACCTGTAAATATACTTGCAGTAAAAATTGCAAAACCGATAAAGCATATTAGCAATCCGATGTTTTTAATTGTTTTCATGTAATTATGCTTTATTAAAAATTCGTTTCCAACTCTTCTTTTTTAGTTGAATATTAGTGTCATTTTCTTTGTTGAATTTTGCAATAATTTCTGGTTCGTGAAGTTTAAAAAATTCAGGGTCAAAATTAGCATCTGCTAAATGTTCTAAAACATGTTCTACCGATTTTTTGTTGGTTAAAACAGCGTCAAAAAACTCATGACGCATTCTAATACCAAAAGTGTTAATTCCAATAAACTCATGGGTGTTTTTGTCATAATTAATGTGAATACATTTTTTGCCACTTTGGTGTTCCCAATAAAAACGAGCTTCATTTTCTTTAGGTTTCGCCCAAACCCAACCGTAGGTTTGATATTCAATATCAATAAATTTAGCAGAGTTAAACCAATGCCCGGGTTTGTAGGCAGTTTTGTTATCACAAATAGTTTGCGCAACAGTTTCTCCCATCATTCTACCAGTGTACCAAACAGCTTCAATTGGCCTGCGATTACCAATTGCTTCATGTTGTTCAGCGCAATCACCAATGGCATAAATATCGTTAATGTTGGTTTCTAAAAACGAGTTTACTTTTACACCACGACCAATTTCTATCTCTGAAGATTTTATAAAATCGATATTTGGCGAAACTCCAGCTGTTAATCCAACTACGTTACATGTTATTTCTTCGCCAGTTTCAGCAATTATAACAGATTTTACCTGTCCATTTTCATCAGCTTTAATCTCTTTTAGGTTTACACCTAATCGTAAATCAATATGATTGTTAGTAATTTCTTTGTTAATCATTGCAGACTCTTCTTTTGGTAAAACTCCACCCCAAAAACTTTGTTCACGAACCAAAAAAGTTACGGGTATATTTCTGCTATGTAACATTTCAGCAAGTTCTATTCCTATTAAACCACCACCAACAATTACAGCCCTTTTACATACTTTGTTATTAGGAGCAAATTTTTCTAATTTTTCTAGGTCTTGTTTATGATACATTCCCAAAACACCTTCTAAATCTTGACCTGGCCAACCAAACTTATTAGGTTTAGAACCTGTAGCGATTATCAATTTATCAAAAGAAAAAGATTCTCCATTTTTAAATTCTAATTCCTTTTTTTGAGTATCTATATGGCTAACAAACCCTTTTTTTAATTCGATGTTATTCTTTTTCCAAAACCAAGGTTCATAAGGTTGCGTATGTTCAAATTTCATATGCCCCATGTAAACATACATTAAGGCAGTTCTTGAAAAGAAGTATTCAGTTTCAGAAGAAATAATGGTAATTTTTTTGTCAGATAATTTTCTGATATGCCTTGCGGCAGTAACACCAGATATTCCATTACCGATAATAACAACGTGTTCCATAAAAGTTGATTTGCAGTTAGGTCGTTGTTAAAGTTAAGAACTTAATAGAATAAATAAATTTAGAATGGTTTTAAATAAAGATAAAATGCAAGTAAATTAAAAATACTACGTCTTATAATTCAATTAAAAAAGATTAAAAATGAAAATTAAATTCGGTTATATTGTTGCAATAGTGTTGTTTAGCGTTATAAGAGGTTACTCTCAAGAAAAAGAGTTAGAAAAAAGTAATATACAAACGTATACACCATCAAAGCTATTAAATAAAGGGCAATGGGATGTTAAATGGGGAAATAACTTATATACAGAAACAAAATTTGCAAATGAAAACGGAGATTCAAAATCAAAATTAAGAGAAAACTTTTTTACATCGTCTGTTGAGATTTTTACAGGGATTTCAGATAATAATCGTTTTAATATTGGTTTTTTAGCAGAGTTTAGATCCAATACAATTGGTGGGAGACAAGCTTTATCTGTTTTTAGTTTAGAAACTGGACAAACCGAAAGAAAAGGAATTACCTCTATTGCTCCGGCAATTAAATTTCAACCGATAAAAAGCTTAGGGAGTTTTTCGATACAATCTGCAATTCATATTCCTTTAGTTGATGTTGAGCAAGATGCTAATGGAGTTTTTTTAGATCAAGCTTCATGGATTTTTCAAAATAGATTTTTTTATGACTATACATTCGAAGGAGGCAAATGGCAATTATTTACTGAACTAAATACTGAATATAGTTTTGGAGAGGAAGGTAAAAGTTATGCTAATAATAGCTATTTATTAGTGCCAAGTGTTTTTATGAGTTATTTTCCATCATCTAAAGCAACTGTTTTAGGTTTTGTTCAACATTCTGAGCGTTTCGGAGATTTTACACAAGATTATACTGCGTTAGGCTTTGGAGGGAAATACCAATTAACTAAAGAGTTAAATATAGAAGCTTTGTATAGTAATTTTGTTAGAGGAACCAATAATGGATTAGGGCAGAGTTTCAATATTGGCATACGAGCGTTATTTTAAAAAATGTGTAAATTAGGAGTTATGAAATTATATAAACTCCTTTTACTTTGTTTGCTCTGTTTATCATGTAAAAGTCAAACAAAAAAAATAAACGGAATTAGCTTTGTAGCTTCTTCTGATAAGATAAACCAAAAACATACATCCCCAGTTATAAAGGTGTCTGCCAATTATGTTGCGCTGATGCCTTTTGGTTTTATTAAAGATTTAGCATCACCTACAATAACTCATAATACAAATCGACAATGGTTTGGCGAAACTGAAAAAGGAGTAATTCAATATGCTGAGGAATTTAAAAAGAATAATATTAAACTGATGATAAAACCTCATATATGGGTTTGGAAAGGCGAGTTTACCGGAAATATAACAATGAAAAATGAAGATGATTGGAAGGTTCTAGAAACATCATATGCAGCATTTATTTTAACGTATGCAAAAACAGCACAAAATTTAAAAGCTGATATTTTTTGTATTGGTACCGAATTAGAACAATTTGTTAAAAATAGACCGGTTTTTTGGAAAGGACTGATAAAAAAAATTAGAAGTATTTATAAAGGAAAACTTACTTATGCAGCCAATTGGGACGAGTATAAAAGAGTGTTTTTTTGGAATGAATTAGATTATATAGGTATTGATGCCTATTTTCCGTTAAGTGATAAAAAATCACCAACTCTCAAAGAATTTGAACAAGGTTGGCAAATTCATAAAGAGGAAATTGATAGGGTTAGAAAGAAACTAAACAAACCTGTTTTGTTTACTGAATTTGGATATAGAAGTATAGATTATACAGGGAAACAACCTTGGGATTCTAAAAGGGTTATTGATAAAATAAACCATCAAAATCAAAAAAATGCAATGCAAGCTTTGTATAATCAATTTTGGAAAGAAAATTGGTTTGCTGGCGGGTTTATTTGGAAATGGTTTCATAACCACCAAGAAGTTGGTGGAGAAAAAAATAATAGGTTTACGCCACAAAATAAACCAACAGAAGAATTAATTAGAAAATTATATGCGCAATAAAATAATAGTGTTTTTAATTATTGGAATCAATTTTTGTTCATTTTCACAAAAAAATACAATTCTTGATGTAAAAATTAAAGGGTTAAAAAAAACAAAAATAGGGCTGATAAAAAAGATTTTAGCAACTAAAAATAATACTTCTTTAGATTCTGTTTTGTTAAGTAAAGATATGGTGCGTTTAAAACGTTTGCCTGCAATTTCACATGCTTATTTTCAAGTATTTCATTCACATGAAAACAAGTACAATGTTTTTGTAAATGTTGTAGAAAATCATACGCTAATACCAGAGTTAAACCTTTGGACAACTACGAATGAAAAAACAGCGTATAAAATTGGGGTTTCTGACTATAATTTTTTAGGGCAAAATATTATACTCGGGGCATTTTATCAAAATAACGGATTTGATTCGTATGGCATTAATTTTAAAGCACCAACATTGTTTTCTAATAAATGGGGCTTGGCGTTAAATCATCAAAAATGGATAAGTGAAGAGCCTTTGTATTTTGATGATAAAACCGCCAATTATAAATATCAAAACACATCATACGAAGCGCTTGCTTTGTATCAAATAAATTTTAAAAATAACCTGCAGTTTGGATTGAATTATTTCAAAGAAAAGTATAATTATTTATCAGGAAATACATCGGCAAAAATCCCCTTAAAATTAGATGTAAATAAGTTGTTGTTTAAAACAGTTTATACTTACGATAATTTAAATTATCATTATCAAAATATAAGTGGATTTAAAAGTCAATTTTACGGGCAATACGTGATTTCTGAAAATGAATATCAAGATGATTTTTTAGTTTTTTGGAACGACTTTTTGTATTACAAACGAATAGGAAAAAAAGGAAATTGGGCAAATAGATTACGGGTAGGCTTGGCATCAAATATAAAAAGTCCATTTGCACCTTTTGCATTAGATAATAACGTAAACTTAAGAGGTGTTGGTATTTTAGTTGATAGAGGTACAGGTAGTATTGTTTGGAATACCGAATACCGACACACAATGTATGAAAACAATTGGCTAGCAATACAAGGAAATGCTTTTGTTGATGTAGGTAGTTGGAGAAATCCAGGAGGTAGTTTTAATGACTTTACTAAAACAAAAAACATGCAAGCATACTCAGGATTAGGATTACGGTTTATCAACAAAAAAATATTTAATGCAATATTTAGAATTGATTATGGATATGGTTTAACTAAAAATGCATCAAAAGGATTTGTTTTTGGAATTGGGCAGTATTTTTAAGCTCATTTAATTACTTCTCGCGTAGCGGATACAATTCTTGACTGATAAAATCTTGCGGGAAATTTTCATCATTTTCAAAACCTAATTCAATATCTCTTCCATTATACGGAATGTAATTTGTTTTAAAAATATAATCCCAAATACTTAAGGTTATTCCAAAATTGACACCGGTTTTTCTGTTTTCTGGAAGTTCTTTTGCATGATGCCAAATATGCATTTTAGGATTGTTTAAAATGTATTTTAAAAAACCATAATCCCAGTTGATGTTAGCATGATTTAAATGACCAATAGTAATGTTAAAAAAATGAACAAAAGCTACATCTTTGGCTGTAAAACCACCGATAATTGCTAACGGAATGTACTTCATTGAATTGTATAACACAGGTTCCATCCAGTGATAACGTAAATGCGCAGCAAATCCCATTTCTTTTACTGAATGATGTACTTTGTGAAATTTCCACAAAAAATTATATTTATGTAACAATGTATGTGTAAACCATTGCACAAAATCGATAATTATAAAAAAGACAAAAATTCTTATCCAAAAGTTAAATTGATTAATATCAAAAACTTGAAAACTCTTAATTGATAACTTGAACGTATTTAAAAAATCATTAAAAAATTGTGCTGCCGAATTAGATAAAGCTATTAAAACGATTAAATTCAGTATAAAGAAGTTAAAAAACATATAGAAAAGATCTAGCCAAAAATCTTTTCTAAATATTGATTGATTTTTTCGCCAAGGAAAAACTATTTCTAACGCCCAAACAACTAAAGAAATTATAATTAAACCGTAAAAATAATTCTCCCAATTTAATTCCATTAAAACAGATTGTTTTAGATAGTTCCAATAATCTCTATAAGAGTTTTTTATAATGTCTAAATATTTATTCATTTACATATAAAATATGTTAGTAACTACACAATAAATATACTAATTTTTTATCCTACAATTTCTAGTAATTTAAAAATCAGCGCACTCATAATTGCTGCTATTGGTAAGGTAAGTATCCAAGATAAAATAATCTTACCAATTACTTTATAGTTTGCTTTTTTTGTAACGGTTCCAATTCCAAAAAGAGAACCAACTGAAACATGTGTTGTAGAAACAGGTAAGCCATGAACACTTGCGGTAGTTACTAATAGCCCGGTAATTATATTGGCGGTAAAGCCTTGACCTGAGTTCATTTTTGTAATTTTGTTACTCATTGTTTCCCCTACTTTTTTAGCATTTATCAATCCACCTAAAGCCATAATAATTGCAACAGAAATCATGCTCCATTTAATGTTAATTGTATTAATAATTATTAATAAACCTACAATTTTAGGAGTGTCGTTTAATCCTCTAGCAAAACTTACAATACCTGAACTTATATAATGTAACGAATCTAAAATTTTGTTAGAATCTATGTTTAATAAAGTTGAGTGTTGTTTATTTAATGTGGGTATTTGTTTTCGTAAAAACTTAAAGAATAAATAAAAAGTTAAGCTTAAAAATGCAGCCATGAGTGGACTAACAATTAATGGGATTAAAAAAGTATTACTAAGTTTTGTAAAATTAAATTCTGCACCTACGGCCATAATTCCTGCACCCAATAAACCACCAACTAAACTGTGTGTTGTTGAAATAGGCATCCCTATTTTAGTTGCAGTAAAAACGGTAATGGCGGCACCTAAGGCAATAGCAATTGCAAAATTTGGAGTTTGTATTAAATCATTAGGAACTAATCCTTTTCCTGAAAAATTTTTAACTAATTCATCGGCTAAGAAAATAGCAGCAACAGCCCCTGAAAAAGTTGTAATTGTAGCCCAATTTATGGCTTTCTTATAGCTAGTAATTCCGCTGCCAAATAAGGTAGCAACACCTTTAAAATTGTCATTTGCACCATTACTGTATGCTAAAAAACATGCGGCAATAAAAAGTAGTAATAAGATCATTGAATTTAATTTTTCAATTTTGACGTAAAACGTACTTTATACTTACGGATATAAAAAAGAAAACCATCAAAGAACAAAATCTTTGATGGTTTTTATAATTATAAAAAAGTAAATGCTACTTTTTGTTGTTGTCTTTAATATATTTATCTAAAGCCATAGTCATTGAAGGAGTTTCTGGGGTTGGAGCAGCAATGTCTACACGCAACCCTCTGTCTTCAACAGCTTTAATTGTTGAATTACCAAAAACAGCTATTCGAGTGTCATTTTGTTTAAAATTAGGGAAATTTTTAAATAAGCTATCAATTCCTGAAGGACTAAAAAACACTAAGATGTCGTAAAAAACATTTTCTAAATCTGATAAATCACTCACAACTGTTTTATATAAATCAGCACGTTTCCAATTTACACCTAATTTATCTAATTCTGCTGGGATTAACGGTTTTAGTTTATCTGACGAAGGAAGTAAAAATTTTTCGTCTTTATGTTTTTTTATCAATTTACTTAATTCAGGAAAAGTACGAGTACCCACATAAATTTTACGCTTTCTGTATACTACATATTTTTGTAAATAATAAGCTACAGCTTCTGATTGGCAAAAATATTTCATGCTATCTGGTACTGTGAAGCGCATCTCTTCAGCAATTCTAAAAAAATGATCTACTGCATTTCTACTCGTTAAAATGATTGCAGTATAGTTGTTTAAATCAATTTTTTGAGATCGAACTTCTTTTCCGTCAATACCTTCAACATGAATAAAAGAGCGGAAATCAATTTTTACTTTTTGTTTTTCAGCTAAATCAAAATAAGGAGAAGTTTCCGTCTTAGGAGCTGGTTGAGAAACTAAAATAGTTTTTACTTTCATATGTTTTTCTCTTTACGTAGTCGTTGTTATTTTATAAACAATTAATAGCGGTGCTATTTCAAGGGTGCAAAAGTACAAAATAAAATAAAATAACTTACGTAATACTATCTTTTTGTTGTTTTTTAAAATTAAAAACCCTCTGAAAATAAATAAGATACCAAAACACATTAATAAAAAAATAACACTATTAAAGGCATATTGATACACAATAATAATAGGAAGTAGTAGTAAGCAGAGAGAGTTTAAGTATTCTGATTTAAGTACTAAAAAATACTTAATAATAGGTGAAAGCCCTAATGTATTTGATAGGAAGAAATTTAAAAAATGTTTTATAGATAAGTAAGAGATAGAGAAAGAAAATATAATTAAATAATTAAAAAAACTAACATCATAATCAGTATCAGTTAAGTTGATTATTAAAATTAAAAAAAGAGCAATCACAACCGAAGAAAATAAAAACAATAATAAATTAAAAGGTGTGTAAAAAGAAGTGTTATTAGTTACTTTTTTTTTAAAAAAACCAGGGGTGAAAAAAGCAAGGGTGTAACCAAATAACTTATTTGGCGCAAGTAATTTCATTAACGCTAATAAAATAATAGCAAATACAATTACCAAAGTAATCCAATTATTGTCAGTTATAATGCGTTCTATTGCTTGCAATTGTATTTGTTTTATGCTTTTATTTAACACAAAATTAGTGATTATTTAGTGTATATTTGCTCAGATTTAGATGAAAATTACATGAAATCAGACGCTTTAGTTATAATTCCTACTTATAACGAAAAAGAAAACATCGAGGCAATAATACAAACAACCTTTAATCAAAAAAAAGAGTTTGATATTTTAGTTGTTGATGATAATTCACCTGACGGAACAGCAGATATTGTAGAAAAATTACAAAAAACATATCCAAATAATCTTTTTTTAGAAAAAAGAGAAGGTAAAAACGGTTTAGGTACCGCATACATTCATGGA
This sequence comes from Tenacibaculum soleae, assembly GCF_030549005.1. NCBI lineage: Bacteria > Pseudomonadati > Bacteroidota > Flavobacteriia > Flavobacteriales > Flavobacteriaceae > Tenacibaculum > Tenacibaculum soleae. Next base: position 165,262 of record NZ_JAUOSW010000001.1, on the reverse strand, counting down.
TTTAAATGGGCTATAAATAAAGGTTATGATTTTATTATTGAAATGGATGCCGATTTTTCGCACAATCCAAACGATTTAGTAAAATTATACGAAGCTTGCAAAAATAACGGGGCAGATGTAGCTATCGGGTCACGTTACTCTGTAGGTGTAAATGTTGTTAATTGGCCTATGAGCAGAGTGTTATTGTCTTATTTTGCTTCAAAATATGTGCGTTTAATTACAAGAATGCCAATTCATGATACCACTGCAGGTTTTGTATGCTACAGAAGAAAAGTTTTAGAAAAAATACAATTGGATAAAATTAAATTTATAGGATATGCTTTTCAGATAGAAATGAAATTTAAAGCTTGGAAACATAAATTTAAAATAAAAGAAGTTTCGGTAATTTTTACTGATAGAGTTTTAGGACAATCAAAACTAAGTTCAGGAATTATAAAAGAAGCTATTTTTGGAGTTATAAAAATGAAATTAAAAGGTTTACCAAAATAATTATGAAATCATATTTAATAAAAAACGCAACTATTGTTAACGAAAACAAAGTTTTTAAAGGCGATGTTTTAATTGAAGGGAATTATATAAAAGAAATTTCAACCGAAATTAATGCGAATTCAAATGTTGAAATTATCGATGCAGAAGGAAAATATTTAATTCCGGGTATGATTGATGATCAAGTACATTTTCGTGAACCAGGATTAACTCATAAAGCAAATATAGCTACCGAAAGTAAAGCAGCTATTGCTGGTGGAATAACATCGTTTATTGAAATGCCCAATACGGTACCACAAGCAACTACGCAAGAGTTGTTAGAAGATAAATTTATAACAGCCTCTAAAACATCGTATGCTAATTACTCATTTATGTTTGGTGGTACGAATGATAATTTAGAAGAGTTGTTAAAAACAAATCCTAAAAATGTAGCAGGAATTAAATTGTTTTTAGGATCATCAACCGGAAATATGTTGGTTGATAACGAAGAGGTGTTAGAAAAGATATTCTCATCAACTGATATGTTAATTTCGGTACACTGCGAAGACGAAGCTACCATTAGAAAAAATACCGAAGAATATAAAGCAAAATATGGTGATGATATTCCGTTAAAATACCATCCAATTATTAGAAGTGAAGAAGCTTGTTATTTATCATCTTCAAAAGCAATAGCGTTGGCTAAAAAAACTGGCGCAAGATTACATGTTTTTCACTTGTCAACAGCTAAAGAAACAGCATTGTTTAGAAATGATATTCCGTTAGAAGAAAAGAAAATTACCGCCGAGGTTTGTGTGCACCATTTATGGTTTACAGACAAAGATTATGAGGAAAAAGGAACTCACATAAAATGGAATCCGGCAGTAAAATCTCAAAAAGATAAAGACGGATTATGGAAAGCTCTATTGGATGATAGAATTGATGTAATTGCCACTGATCATGCGCCGCATACTTTAGATGAAAAAGACAATGTATATACAAAAGCACCTAGTGGAGGACCATTAGTGCAACATGCAGTAACAGCTATCTTAGAAAAAGTAAAAGAAGGAGTTTTGCCAATTGAAAAAGCGGTAGAAAAAATGTGTCATAACCCAGCAAAATTATTTAGGGTAGAAAAACGCGGATTTATAAAAGAAGGTTTTTATGCCGATTTAGTTTTGGTTGATACTGAAAAAAAATGGATGGTTGCTAAAGAAAATATTTTATATAAATGCGGATGGTCTCCTTTTGAAGGTGTTGAGTTTTCAAGTAAAATAACACACACTTTTGTAAACGGAAACTTGATGTTTGTTAATGGAGTTTTCGACGAGAACACAAAAGGAAAACGCTTAGAGTTTAAAGCATAAATGAAAAAAATAACCTACATAATCGTTCTGTTACTTATTACTTCATGCACCACAAGTAATACTATTTACAAAGCACCAAAATCTTTAATCCCTAAAGACTCTATGGTTATTTTGTTAACAGATATGTATATCGCTTCGTCTGCCGAAAATGTTAAAAATAAGTTTTTAAAAAAAGAAAAAAACTATATGATGTTGGTGTATGAAAAGTATAAAATTGATAGTTTACGATTTGATCTTAGTAATAAATATTACACTTCTGAAATAGAAGAATATTCTGATATGATTAAAGAAGTGAAAAAGAATTTAGACTCTATAGAAACATATTATATCGGAAAAGATACCTTGAGGGGTAAAAATAAAAAAATTGAGGACAAATTAATTTTAGAAGAAGATTTTAAGGAAGAAAGTAAAGTTGTTTTTAAAAGAAAACCGTTAAATATAAAGAAGCGTGAATAATTATGAATTATAATTTTCACAAATTTGATTGATGGACGTATTGATTAATTCAAATTTAAAATTCAATTTTTTTACTATTTTTTCTGACGAATAATAAGATTTATTGTGAGAGGCCTTTGCTGAATTTTTAGTTAGCAAAGGCTCTTTTTTTGTTATCAAAGTTATTACCGAATCAATTCTCCAAATAAACGAAGTTATTAGCGTTCCAACTTTTATATACGGTTTCTTTTTGTGCAAACCATCTGCAATAGTAAATAAAACATCTTTAAAAGATTTATTTTCTGATACCAATACGAATCGTTCGTTTTTAATATCAGATTGCAATAATAAAATCATTGCTTTTACAACATCTTTTACACTTACAAACCCAGTAATACCTTCTGTGTAAAACTTAAATCCATTGTTTATTTGTGTAAATAATTTTCCCGATCCTTCATTCCAAAAACCGCTCCCTAAAATTACCCCTGGGTTAACAATTATAACATCTAATCCTTCTTGACTACCGCGCCAAACTTCCATTTCGGCACCATATTTTGTAATCGAATACCCGTTATTGTTATCTTCGTCTGCCCATTCATTTTCCTCATCAATAGGTTTTCCGTTTATAGCATTTCCAACCGCAGCAATAGAGCTTACAAAGCAAAACTTAACAACTTTAGCATCAATAGATAAGTTAATCATGTTTGCGGTACCATCAATATTTACCTGACGCATCTTTCTATAATCCTTCGGATTAAAAGAAACCAAAGCAGCACAATGATATACATTTGTTATACCTTTAAAAACAGGAATTAAAGATGGAATTTCAGTAATATCAGCCTTAATCCATTCAATTTTGCTAAATAATTGCTCAATATTTTCGGTATAGTAAGAAAATATTTTTTTTACCTGCTCTTTTTTTTCTTCAGTTCTATAAATAGCACGAATCGTATCATTTTTTTGAGTTAAATGATATAATAAATGTGAGCCTACTAAACCTGTTCCTCCTGTAACTAAAATCATATAACGAAAATAGAATTTTTTAAACGATAAATGTATCTTTGTGTCTTTAAAACTCATAAAAATGACCAAAAATTTAGTAGCAGAATTACGTTGGCGTGGAATGGTTCACGACATGATGCCAGGAACAGAAGAGCAATTACAAAAAGAAATGACGGCAGCATATATTGGTTTTGATCCAACATCTGATTCATTGCATATAGGAAGTTTGGTGCCAATTATATTGCTTGTACACCTTGAAAAAGCAGGACATAAACCTGTTGCTTTAGTTGGTGGAGCTACTGGAATGATTGGTGATCCGTCAGGAAAATCAGACGAACGTAATTTATTAAATGAAGAAGCTTTAGCTAAAAATGTTGATGGAATTAAGCGAACTTTAGCACGTTTTTTAAATTTTGATAATGGTACTGAAAACTCTCCAATTTTAGTTAACAATTACGATTGGATGAAAAATTTTTCATTTATCGAATTTGCGCGTGATGTTGGTAAACGTATTACAGTAAATTATATGATGGCGAAAGATTCTGTAAAGAAACGAATTTCTGGTGATTCTAATAACGGAATGAGTTTTACCGAATTTACGTACCAGTTAATTCAAGGATACGATTTTTATCATTTGTATAAAAACCATAACTGTTTGTTACAAATGGGAGGTTCAGATCAGTGGGGAAATATTACTACTGGTACCGAGTTAGTGCGTAGAATGAATGTTGGTGAAGAAGCAAAGGCATACGCAATGACCTGTCCGTTAATTACCAAAGCAGATGGTTCTAAATTTGGAAAATCAGAAGGAGGAAATGTGTGGTTAGATGCCGATAAAACATCTGTATATAAATTTTACCAATTTTGGTTAAACACTTCAGATGAGGATGCTGAAAAGTATATTAAAATATTTACCTTTTTAGATGAAGCTACTATAAATTCATTAATTGAGACACATAAGGAAGCACCACATCAAAGAGCATTGCAAAGAAAATTAGCTGAAGAAGTTACTACTTTTGTACACTCAAAAGAAGCATTAGACAAAGCAATTGCAGCTTCTAATATTTTATTCGGAAAATCTACATCGGAAGATTTAAAGAGTTTAGACGAGCAAACATTTTTAGATGTTTTTGATGGCGTACCGCAAGCGGAAGTTTTAAAAGCAGATATTTCAGAAGGTTTATCAATGATTGATGCATTGTCAGGTAAAACTAGTTTTTTAAAATCTAACGGAGATGCAAAAAGAGCTTTAAAAGAAAATGCGGTATCGGTAAATAAAGAAAAAGTAAAAGAAGACTTTACAATTACAGCAAAAGATTTAATTGCTGATAAATATGTGTTATTACAACGCGGAAAAAAGAGTTATTTTTTATTAAAAGTAGCGTAATTAAGAAGCTATTTTAATATCAAAAGTTAAAGGGCATCGCTTACAGTTGATGCCTTTTTTTTGGTACTTATTGCAGCATTTATTTTTAGGTTTTATACAGTTAGCAGTGCAAATAGAAGTGCATACGGCTTCTTGTTGCATTGAAACAACAGGAAGAGCTTTTTTATTTTGAGTATAAAATACAATCATAACTTATGTAATTCGGTGCAAATATACTGCTTTATTTAGAATAAATTAAAATAGTATTTTCTTAAGTTTTAGTTGAGTAAAAAAAATACTTAAACTATCTTTGTACTAAGTATTTTTAAACATAAGTTTTGTTACAAAAACTAAGTATATATTTTTTCATCTTATTGTACATGGTCGCTATGTTACGACCTATAGCTCCCTTTGTAGAGTATGCAATAAACTACGACTATATATCAAAAGTGTTATGTATAAATAAAGATAAACCAGCACTTCAGTGTAATGGTAAATGTCAATTAATGCAAAAAATACAACAACAACAAGATGATGACTTTAGATCTTTACGAATTGTTGCTGAAGATTACCCAATTGGTTTTGTAGAGTTGCTTAGTTTAAAAGATAAAAAACAAAAGAAACATATAAACCAGACTCATTTTTTTTACAAACAAACCTATTCTTATTTGTTTGTATCTGCTACATTTCATCCACCAAATACTTTTCATTTATAACGGTTGGCTTAATTTATACTTGTGTTTATAATATGAGTATAACATGCTATTTATTAAATAGAATTTCGATCAATTTATCTATTATTCTGTTTGTTTCCTAATGTTAAATTTTAAGCAAATGTTTAAAATTTAATTAAGAAAAAATACAGTACAAAAAACTGAACTAATTTTAGTTTTTAGATAAAGCAGTTTGATCAAATAAAAAATAGTTGACAAACATAAAACAGTTTGTCAACACTAAAAACGTATAAAATGAAAAAAACAATCACTTTATTGGCAATTACTATTGCCTTTACTTTCGCGTCTTGTAGCGATAATACTCCTTTGGCTTTAGAAGGAAAAAATAATATTTCAATAGAATTTGATAACTCATTTAAAGGAGATGATTTAATTTTAGGAAACACTTCATACACTAATGGTAATAACGAAAACTTAACCATAAGCGCTTTTGATTATATCGTAAGTAATTTTGTTTTAGTTACTGAAAGTGGTGAAGAGGTTATATACCCTAAAGAAAAGGGGTATTTTATTATTAGCGAAGGTGGTGGTGATAAAGTTAAAAATGTAAAAGTAATGTTAGAAGATGTTCCTGCTGGGATGTATACTCAACTAAAATTTGGTATTGGCGTAGATCAAGAAAGATATATTCAAGGACAAGCAGCACAAGAAAATTTTTGGACTAAAGCTGAAGACTACAGCTTAACTTGGAGCTGGCAAGCTGGTTATAAATTTGTGGTTTTAGAAGGTGGTTTTGAATCAGCTACACAAATTGAAGAGAAAAATTTTATGTTACATATTGCAAGCAGAGGTACCACGGTAGATTTGTATAAAGAGGTAACACTTTCGATGGAAACAGCATTGGTTAGCAATGATAAATCGCCACAAATTCATATACAAGTTGATGCAAGTAAAATGCTTGACGGCGCTAATAAAGTTAAACTTTCTGAAGGAGAAACGATAATGGGCGGAGAAAAAGCAGGGTTAGTTGCCGAAAATAACAAGGAAATGTTTTCGGTACACCATGTGCATAATGGTAGTGATTCTCATCACTAAACTTACATTAAACCTTAGAAGTTTTTTAAATTTCTAAGGTTTATTTCAATTACTTAAAACATTTATATAGATGAAAAAGTATATACTATTAATAATAGGTATGTGTGTTTTTGTTGGTTGTAATAATGATGAAGGAGTTTACGAAAAAGTACCAATAACATTCGTAAAACCGAGTAACTTTCCCGAAGTAACGTATACTTTAAATAATAATCCGCTTACCGAAAAAGGTGTCGAATTAGGTAAAAAGCTATTTTATGAAGGTAAGTTGTCATCCGACGGAGTCGTTGCTTGTGCATTTTGTCATCAACAAAAATTTGCATTTACACATCATGGGCATCAGTTTAGCCATGGAGTAGACGATAGAAAGGGAACACGTAACGCGCCACCAGTACAAAATATGGCATTTCAAAAACAGTTTTCTTGGGATGGAGCAGCCTTTCATTTAGATTTATTTTCAATTATTCCGATAACAAATCCAGATGAAATGGGCGAAACCGTAACCAATATTTTAGAAAAATTACGAAAAGACGAAATGTATGAAAAATTATACAATCAAGCTTTTGATGACGGTCAAATAAATACAGAAAATACTTTTAAAGCCTTGTCGCAATTTATGGTAACGATGGTTTCATCAAACTCTAAATACGATAAGTATGTTAGACACGAGTCTGGTGGTAATTTTACAATTGAAGAAAAAGAAGGCTTGGACTTATTTAAAAGTAAATGTGCCACTTGTCATAAAACAGCATTATTTACCGATGATGCTTTTAGAAATAATGGACTGCCTATAAATCCAGCAATTAATGATTTAGGCAGAATGCGAGTTACACTTGTAGAAGACGATAAGTATAAATTTAAAGTACCAAGTTTAAGAAACATTGCTTTAACGGCACCTTATATGCACGACGGTCGTTTTGGATCGTTAGCATCAGTACTTAATTTTTATGCAAACGGAGTACAAGAAACTCAAAATTTAGATCCCATATTAAAACATGCTAATGGAAATTTAGGAATTTCAATAGCAACAGATGAAAAAAACAAAATTATAGCATTTTTAAACACATTAACCGATGATGAATTTATTGAAGATAAAAGATTTGCTGACTAAAAAAACACATACATTTCTTTTTTGCATGTTAACAATAGTCATGTATTCTAGAAATCCTTTTCCTGCCGATTACCGTCTTTTTTTAGAAGATTGCGACGCCTGTGGTTGTAGTAATAATGGCGGAAGTTTAGGAATGGGAGGTGTTGTTGATAATAATTTTGTAGGAGTGAGATATTTATATCAAAAATATGAATCGAGAGATGGAATTTTTAATAATTCACCAATAATAAACGAAACATTTAATACGCTTCAAGTATGGTCGCGTATTCCTCTTGCAAAAAAAATAGCGCTACAGGTTTTTATTCCTTTTCATTTTCATAATAGAAATTATGTAGATAAAATAAATGAAATAAATGGACTTGGAGATATAACAGTGCTTTCTAATTATACGATTTTAAATAAAAAAAATGGCGCGTATAATGAAGCAACAGATAAGGTTTCCTCTTCAAATCACTTATTAAAAATTGGTGTAGGAGTAAAGTTGCCAACAGGTAACTATGATGCAGCAATAAACAATAGTATCAATCCTAGCTTTCAACTAGGTACCGGAAGTGTAGATTATATAGCAAACATGCAATATGTTTACAAATACAATAAATTCGGCATAACAAACTACTTAAATTACTATTACAAAACAACCAATAAAAAAGAGTACAGATTCGGAAATCAGTTTAATTTTAATAGTACTTTTTTTTATGTTTTTAAAGATAATAAAAATCATGCTTTTGTGCCTTCTTTAGGTGTGTCAGGAGAGTTTTATGCACATAACAAAAACTTTAATATTCAGGTGATAAATACAAACGGACACGCGTTGTTTACAAACATAGGGGTTGAGTATAATACTGAAAAAATGACATTTGGTGGGTTAGCAATGTATCCAATCAACCAAAATTTAGCGCAAGGAACTATTGAGGTAAAATATAGAACAAGTTTGTATATCAATTACAATTTTTAACATGATGAAAAAATTAAAAATAATTTTATTAATAGGACTTTTAATACCTATTTATAAAGGGTTTACTCAGGTTAAATACAAAGGTAAAATAAGTGATAAGGATAATAATCCAATTGTAGGAGCTGCTATTATTTCAACAGTAAATAAAAACAAAGGAGTTGCTACCGATTTTGAAGGTAATTTTATAATTAAATTACAAAAATCAACAGTACAGATAACAAGTGTCGGTTATAAAACAAAAACGATTAAACTTATTAGCGATTTTAATAAAATTACATTAGAAGAAGACGAACATAGCTTAGATGAAGTTATTGTTTCTGCAAGTAGAGAGTCGCAAAAAAGAACAGAGGTTCCTGGGGCTATTGGTATTGTTACTTCAAAAGATATTGATGAGACGAAAGCCTTTGGAGTTGATCAATTAGTAAATCAGGTTCCAGGAGTATATATGAGTTCATCAATGGCAGCAAGTAACGAACAACATATGATGGCCATTCGTACACCAATCGCAACCAAAGCATTATTCTTGTATTTAGAAGATGGTTTGCCAATTAGACCTGTGGCAGTATTTAATCATAATGCGCTTTTAGAAATGAATAGCACATCCTTTGGTAGAGTTGAGGTTTTAAAAGGACCAGCATCGAGTATTTATGGTAGTGAAGCAATTGGGGGTAGTATAAATTTTATTACTGAAAATCCAAGAAAAGAATTTGGAGGGTCATTTGGTATAGAGGGAAACTCATTAGGATTGCAAAAGATTGAAGCAGAGGTTTCAACAACTGCATTAGATAAATATGGTTTTTATGTAGGGGTACATAAAGTGCGTCGTGTAAATGGATTAATTGAACATTCAGATTATGAGAAATTTGCAATTACTTTTAAGAATGTAAATGATTTTAGTGAATCTTTACGATGGACAAATACGGTGTCCTTTATAGATTTTCGATCTGATATGGGGTCAAGTTCTTTATCAGAAGAAAATTATTTAGCAGGTAAATATGAAAGCAATCATACATTCGCAGAAAGAGAAGCAAGATCACTACGCTTTCGATCTACATTAGATAAAATTTGGAATGATAATAATAAAACATCATTCAATTTCATTTATCGTGATAATGAAATGAATCAAATTCCGTCATACAGAATATCTACAAGAAGTGAATTTGGTGAAATTAATTCCAATAAATTTAAAAGTGTTGTAGGTTTAATTCAACATAAAATAGATTTTAACTTTGCTGATGCATCATTAATTATAGGGGGAACAGTAGATTATTCGCCACAAGAATATTATGCGAAACAAATTAGAGTTACGTACGATGCTACCACCAAAAAATTTATTGATTATGACGTGACAAACAATTATAAAATGTTTTACGATGCAGATATATTAAACTATGCGAGTTATGCACAATTTGAAATATCACCTATTAATAATCTAAAATTTACTGCTGCCATTCGCTACGATGGTTTTAGTTATGATTATGATAATAAAGATGAGGGGGCTTCTGGAGTTGAAGACCAAAAAGTTACTTACAATAATTTTGCGCCAAAAATTGGGTTAAACTATAATTTTAATAAAAGGTCAGGTATATATGCTAATTATTCAAAAGGATTTACACCACCTCAAATAGGTTCATTATTTAGAAATAGTGGTTTAAATGGTGATTTGTATGAATTAAAACCAGCGAAATTTAATAATTTTGAGGTTGGAGCTTATGCAACCTTAAATTCAAATGTTAAGTTAGATCTTGCTATTTATCGTTTAGATGGTAAAAACCGTTTTGTTACAACTTCTGACGATGCAGGGAATTATTTATCTCAAAATGCAGGAGAAACACGTTCGCAAGGAGTTGAGTTAGGGTTTAATTGGAAAATAACTGATAATTTAGAATTTGATTATAATGGTAGTTATGCAAGCCATAAATACATAACTTTTACTGAGGCAGCTAAAGATAGAAAAACAGGAAACTATTTTACTATAGATCGTTCTAATACCGCAATGCCAATCGCACCAAAATATATTGCTTCAACATCTTTAAAATACAAGCCCATAACGAACTTATTGTTAACCTTACAGCACGAGCAATTAGGTAAATATAATTCAAGTTTTGAAGGAGCTGCTATAGTAAATGGTCAATCAGGGCAAACTACAGTATATGATGGTCATCATCTTATTAATTTAAAGGCAAGTTATACTTATAGGAATTTTGAAATTTGGGCACAAGGTTTAAATCTATTTGATAAATTATATTCAACAAGGGCTTCATATCGCTATGGTTCGGTTAAATATAGTGTAGGAGCACCTGTTTCTTTTTATGGAGGGGTTAAATACAATTTTTAATAATTAATTTATTCTATTATTCTTAATGATACAAAATGATAAGTATTATTAGGAATTCAATCTCAAACAATGAAAAAAGATAAAAAATTAAATCAATGGTTTTGGAAATGGCATTTTATTGCAGGAATCATTTCATTACCTTTTGTATTAGTGCTTTCTATAACGGGAGCAATTTATTTATTTAAACCAGATGTAGAAAAAGAAGCAATAGCTACTATTCAAAATATAGAAAGTACTCAGGCTATAACGGTTTCTTATGAAAAGCAATATGAAAATGCAAAGGAGTATTTAAAAAAGAAACCAAATACATTAATTCTAAATAATGAGGTTACAAAAGGTAATGAATTTATTTCAGGAAGATTTGGTGGTAAAAAAAGTGTTTTTGTAAATAAATATACGGGTAAAGTTTCTGGAAGTTTCAGTGCTAAAAAGACTTGGATGTATACTGTTCGAAAACTTCATGGAGAATTATTAGGAGGTAAAGTTGGAACAAAAATCGTAGAACTAACTGCTAGTTGGATGGTTGTTTTAATTTTAACAGGACTGTATATTTGGTGGCCTTTTTCTAAAGGAATAAAGGGAGCTTTTGTTATTCGATTTAAAGAAGGAAGAAGAACCTTGTATAGAGATTTGCATGCTGTAACTGGTTTTTGGATATCTATTTTATTATTAGTTATTTTAGCTGGAGGTTTTCCTTGGACAGATGCTTTTGGAAGCAACTTTAAATGGGTGCAGAAAGTAACCAATACAGGGTATCCTAAAACATGGAGCGGACGAGGGTTAACATCTACATTAAAAGAAAAAAGAATTACAATTGAAGAGATGGTTGCAATAGCCAAGCAACAAAACTTACCAGGTGTAATTAGTTTAGGATTTCCAAAGTCAGCAAAAAGTACCTTTAGTGTTTCTAATAAAACCTTTCCTTTAGCTGCTCAAAAAATGTTGCATTTTGATCAGTATTCAGGTAAATTAGTTAAAGAACATACTTGGAGTGATGTTGGTTTTTTAATGAGAGGACGCATGTGGGTTATGGCATTTCATCAAGGAGAGTTTGGAGCTTGGAATTGGTGGTTAATGTTTGGCATAGCAATTGCTTTAACCGCCATGAGTTTGGCAGCTATAATATCTTATATTTATAGAAAGCAAAAAGGAAGTTGGGGGGTACCAAAGGTGTCTACTAAATTTAAATTAACTAAAAGTAATATAGTATTGATTATAGGACTTTCAATTGTGTTTCCTATGTTTGGTTTTAGTGTAGTTTTGATCTTTTTATATGAGAAACTCCGTGCTTTAAAATTTAGTAATTAAGATAAAATCCATATAATTTAAGAGAAAAGATTGTAAGTTTACTGCTTCAAAAAGACTAACGATAAGTATAAATAAATAAAAATACATAATTATGAAAAAATCAGTAGTATCAATCTTTATATTTACAATTGCACTTGTATTTACAAATAAGGCAGTTGCACAAAGTTTTGCTGGATTAGATAAAAGCCCAATGGATGCAGCAGCATATCCAAGTAGCTATAGAGTTTCAGATAAATTAGTGAAAGTAGTTTATAGTCGCCCACAATTAAAAGGGAGAAAAGTTTCTAAATTGGCACCAAATGAAAAAGTTTGGAGAACAGGTGCTAATGAGGCAGCTGAAATTACTTTTTACAAGGATGTTAATTTTGGAGGGAAAGATGTAAAAGCAGGAACATATACGTTATTCACAATTCCAGGAGACAAAGAATGGACAGTGATTTTAAGTACTGCTAAAAATGTTTGGGGATCTTATTTTTATAATGAAACCGAAGATGTTGCTAGAGTAGCAGGTAAAGTTTCTAAATCAAAAAAATCAATTGAAGCCTTTTCAGTCGTTTTTGACGGAGAAGATAATAATGCAAACATGTATTTTGGTTGGGGAAAAACAATTGTATCAGTACCTGTAAAGGGATAAAAAATAAATTCTTTTGAGAAGCAAAAAATATACTTTTATTAAAAAGTGCAAACATTTCTTTGCACTTTTTTTTATGCCTTTATTTAAAAAAGGGATCCGCTTTATTGTTCCACACAATAACCGTAAATTTGCAGCTTCTTAAAAGAAATACAATGCAATATAATCATCAAGAGATAGAAAAGAAATGGCAACAGTTTTGGGCAGATAACCAAACATTTAAAGCCAGTAATGAATCTGAAAAACCTAAATATTATGTGTTAGATATGTTTCCTTATCCATCAGGAGCAGGACTACATGTAGGGCATCCATTAGGCTATATTGCATCAGATATTTACGCGCGTTATAAGCGTCATAAAGGCTTTAATGTATTGCATCCGCAGGGATATGATTCTTTTGGTTTACCAGCAGAACAATATGCTATTCAAACAGGACAGCACCCAGCAAAAACCACCGAAGAAAACATTGCCACTTATAGAAGACAATTAGATACCATCGGTTTTTCTTTCGATTGGTCTCGTGAAGTTCGTACGTCAAGCCCAGAGTATTACAAATGGACACAGTGGATTTTTACACAATTATTTAACTCTTGGTATAATAAAGATACTGATAAGGCAGAAGATGTTGAAACCTTAATTGCTGTTTTTGAAACAGCAGGAAACGAAACAGTTAATGCTGTTTCTGATGAAGATATTACTATTTTTTCTGCGGATGAATGGAAAGCATTTTCAACCAAAGAACAAGAAGCAATCTTATTACAATACCGTTTAACCTACTTATCAGATACCGAAGTAAACTGGTGCCCAGAATTAGGAACAGTATTGGCAAATGATGAAATTATAAACGGAGTTTCAGAACGTGGAGGTCATCCAGTTATTCGTAAAAAAATGACCCAATGGTCTATGCGAATTTCGGCATACGCACAACGTTTGTTAGACGGGCTACAAAACATCGATTGGCCACAACCTTTAAAAGATAGCCAAACCAATTGGATTGGAAGAAGTCAAGGAGCCATGGTAACTTTTAAGGTAGCTCCTTTAGAAGTTTCAGATACAGGTGCAAAACTGTCATTTAAAGAGTTAGAGGCGGTTAAAGAAATGCGTTTAAATCTTTCGAAGGCAGAAGAAGTACTTTGGAATGAATTAAAAAATAAAAAAGGCGCTGCTAAATTCAGAAAAAAATATACTATCGGTTCTTATTTAGTAGACTATGTATGTTTAGCAAAAAATATTATTGTAGAATTTTCTGGTAAGGAAGATGAAGCAAAAAGAGATGCTTACTTTACAAGTGAAGGGTTTCACGTAGTGCGTTTTACAAACGAAGAAGTATTAGAAAATGTTTTAGGCGCAGTATCTAAAATTAATGATACAATTCAATTTGCAAAACCAATTGAAAAATCAACTGTTGAAGTTGAAGAAACGATAGTAGAAAACGATTATAAAATTGACGTTTTTACTACTAGACCTGATACTATTTATGGTGTGTCATTTATGACCTTAGCACCAGAACATGAGTTGGTAGCAAAAATTACATCTGAAGGGCAGAGAAAAGCGGTTTACGATTATATTAAAGCTACTGCAAAACGTTCTGAAAGAGAACGAATGGCTGACGTAAAAACGATTTCAGGTGTTTTTACTGGTGCGTATGCTCTACATCCGTTTACGGGAAAAAAAGTACCAATTTGGATTGGAGATTATGTGTTAGCAAGCTACGGGACAGGTGCTGTTATGGCGGTTCCTTGTGGAGATCAACGTGATTATGATTTTGCAAAAAAATTCGAATTAGAGATTCCTAATATTTTTGAAGATGTAGATATTTCTGAAGCTGCGCATGCAGATAAAGAAGGAACTAAAATTGCAAATTCTGATTTCTTAAACGGTTTATCGTACAAAAAAGCGATGAAATTAGCGATTTACGAAATGGAACAAAAAGGTTTTGGTTTTGGAAAAATAAACTATCGTTTACGTGATGCTGTATTTAGCCGTCAGCGTTATTGGGGAGAACCTTTTCCTGTTTTTTATAAAGATGGAATGCCACAAATGATTGAAGCAAAACACTTGCCAATCGTTTTACCAGAAGTAGAAAAGTATTTACCAACCGAAGATGGAAAACCACCGTTAGGAAATGCTGAAGTTTGGGCTTGGAATACTGAAACATCTCAAGTTGTTAGTAATGATGAGATAAACGGAGTTACTGTTTTTCCTCTTGAACTAAACACAATGCCAGGTTGGGCAGGTAGTTCATGGTATTTTAACCGTTACATGGATTCAACCAATGAAGGAGAGTTTGTAAGTAAAGAAGCTGGTGATTACTGGAAGCAAGTAGACTTATATATTGGTGGTTCAGAACATGCAACAGGACATTTATTATATGCTCGTTTTTGGCAAAAATTCTTGTTCGATAAAGGTGCTTTGCCAGTTGATGAATTTGCTAAAAAACTAATCAACCAAGGAATGATTTTAGGAACTTCAGCTTTTGTATATGAAGCATTATTTGAAGGGAAAACTAAAAATATTTACTTATCATCTGATTATTTTCAAGGAGAGAATCAAATAACTGAAAAAGATACTGAATTATGGACAAGAAGAAATAAACAATTAGTAGCCTCAGGTCTTACCTCAGAAAATGAAAAATCATTAACTTTTAGACCAATTCATATTAATGTAAGCACGCTTGAAGGAGATATAACTGTTGATATTGACAAACTAAAAGAATGGAGAGACGACTTTAAAACGGCAAACTTTGTTTTTGGTAGAGACAAACAATTTGTATGTTATAGAGAGGTTGAAAAAATGTCGAAATCAAAATACAATGTTGTTAATCCAGATTTAATTTGTGAAGAGTTTGGTGCAGATGCTTTGCGTTTATTTGAAATGTTTTTAGGGCCTTTAGAACAAACAAAACCTTGGAAAACCTCTGGGATTTCGGGAGTATATTCATTCTTAAAAAAGCTTTGGAAATTATATATTGGAGAAGAAGGCGTTATTGTAACGGAAGAAGAACCAACTAAAGACGAATTAAAAGTATTACATAAAACAATTAAAAAAGTAGCAGAAGATATTGAGAATTTCTCTTTTAACACTTCGGTCTCTACTTTTATGATTGCAGTAAATGAGTTAACAGCTTTAAAATGTAATAAGCGTGCAATTTTAGAACCTTTATTAGTGTTAATTTCACCTTATGCACCACATATTGCTGAAGAACTATGGAGTCAGTTAGGTCATATAACATCTATTTCTACAGTTGATTTTCCTAAATTTGAAGCCTCTCACTTAATAGAAAGTTCTAAAACATATCCAGTTTCTTTTAACGGAAAAATGCGTTTTACGTTAGACTTGTCTTTAGATTTAAGTAAAGATGAAATTGAAAAAATAGTAATGTCAGAAGAAAGAACTCAAGCACAATTACAAGGACGTGAGCCTAAGAAAATAATTATAGTGCCTGGTAAAATTATTAATATTGTAGGATAAAAATAAAGATAAGTATAAAAGGAAGACTTTTTTTGAAATTTAAAAAGTCTTCCTTTTTTTTTTGATAAAAATAAATACTATGGATAATTTTTATGAAGTATTAGGTTTGTTAGCAGCTACATTAACAACAGCGTCATTTTTACCGCAAGTATACAAAACATGGAAAACAAAATCTACAGAAGGATTATCATTAGTAATGTATTCTGTGTTTTTTATAGGTATTGTACTGTGGTTAATCTATGGAATCCATTTAAAAAGTACACCTATGATTTTAGCGAATAGTATAACAGCTGTATCTTCATTATTTTTGGTAATAATGAAGCTTAAATATAAATAATCTAAAGGAATTTTAAAAGTTTATAAAAAAACAGAATGAATAAGATAGCATTAAAAAGTTCTTGGCTTTTTTTATTAATTCCTTTAGGAATTATATTTTTTGTAGTTGTACCTGAGTTAGAAAAAAAATACGATAGGTATAATAATAATCAAATAACGCTTCAAAAAGACATTTACAGGTTAGATTCTTTAAGACAAGAAAAAAAACTAAGTTCAAAAGGGAAGCATTTACTTAAAAAATTAGAAATAACTGTGCCTGTTCATAAAAAGGTTTACGGTAACGAGCAATTTCTGTTTTATAAAACAGGAGGAATGTTACTTGTTTTAGCATTTATGGGAATTGGTATGGTGTTAACAAGTTATATCTCTAATAGAAAGAAAACATCTCCTAAAAACAAACAAATAGATTTTGTTTTTGAAGACCCAACAAATGATGTAATTGGCCAACAAATATCGTGGGATGCTTTAGAAAACTCTGCTAGTAATTTTGCGAGTGAAGTATATAAAAAAACAGCACAAGGTTATAAAATAACATCTAGTTCGTTTACAAAAATATTTGCTTGGAGTTTTTTCTTGATAGGATTAAATTATGTTGTGATTTCATTTTATGAGTATTATCATATTTACGATATTCCACTTACTTTTATGAAAGGCGGAAAATTGTTTTTTACTTCTGGAGGCCCTTTTTTATTAATTGGGTTAGTATTGTTGTTCATGTTTTCACCAAAAGTATTTATACATACTCGAAAAAGAAAAATTATTATTGGAGGCGAAATTTTACAATTTCAACAAGTATATGCATTACAAGTATTGCAAAAATTTTCATCCGGAAGTGGTTCGTCCGGAGGTTACTTTTCATACGAGTTAAATTTAATAACAAATAAAGGTATTAGATATAACTTATTAAATCATGGAGATAAAATGTATATTTTAAGTGATATGATGAAAATTAGTAAGCTTTTAAAGGTGCCAGTTTGGAATAATGGAGTTATGTAATATTGTTTACATAAACTTTTAGTAATTTACATCCAAAATAAAAAGGTGTTGGTGAATTTTTTATCTTGTACAAAGCATACTTTGAATGTTAAATATTTTTATGCAGTTAATGATATACCAAATAAAGTTTGGCAAGAATTAAATTGCACAGAAAATTTATATTATAATCCTAAATATTTAGCAGCATTACAGCAAACACACCCCAAGATACAATTCGCTTATATTGTTCTATTTAAAGAGACTAAAGCGGTAGCAATTGCTACAGTTCAAATAGTAGATTTTTATTTAGATAGTGTTCAAAACAACATGCAATCTATTGTAGAATGGATAAAATGTGTTGGAAGAAAATTAAGAATTTTATCGCCAGAAAAACCTTTTAAAATACTTACCTGTGGCAATACTTTTGTAAGTGGAGAACACGGCGTTTTTATAAAAGATGATCAGAATAAAAATGAGATAATTTTAAAAATTGCTAAGGCGATTATTGACTTTACTAAACTAAAACCTCAGAATAAAGTCGATTTTTTTATGCTAAAAGATTTTGAAAAGGAATCATTGTTTATTACTGATGAACTGCATGATGAAGGTTATAATTCATTTAATGTAGAACCTAATATGGTTTTAAGGTTAGAGCATGTTTGGATAGGTTTTAATGATTATTTATCTGCATTAAAAACAAAATTTAGAGTAAAAGCAAAAAAAGCTTTAAAGTTAAGTGAGGCTTTAAAAACTGAGGATATTACAGCAGAAAGACTTAAAGATTTATTGCCAGAAATGAAAACGTTATATAAAACGGTTGCTACTAAATCAAGCTTTAATTTAGGAGATTTTAATATCAATACTTATAAAGTATTAAAAGATGATTTAGGAGCTGCTTATTTTTTAAGGGCCTATTGGTTAGAGGATAAACTAGTAGGGTTTTCATCAGGTGTTTTTAACAAAAACTCATTAGACGCACATTTTGTAGGGATAGATTATGCTCTTAATAAAGAATACGCTATATATCAGCGTATGCTCTATGATTATATTTTAATAGGAATCCAAAAAAAAGTAACTATGATAAACTTTGGAAGAACAGCCAGTGAAATAAAAAGTTCGGTAGGTGCTGTTCCGCAAGATTTAACTATTTATTTGCGACATAAAAAAACAATAACAAATCGTATTTTAAGTTTGTTTTTAAAACGAATTCAACCTTCTGAATTTAAAGAAAAGCACCCGTTTAAAATAAAGAATTAATAGCATAAGCTAATTTATAAAATGAAGAATACTCAACAATTATTAGATATACTAACCTTGGAGGTAGTTGGAAACAATAATTTTAACGGAATTAGTAGAGATATTGGAAGCCCAAATGTTTTTGGAGGACAAGTTTTAGCACAATCGTTAAATGCAGCTTATAGAACCGTTAAAGAAAGTCGTGTTTTACACTCACTACATTCATATTTTTTAGAGGCAGGAAATTTAGAAGTTCCAATAACTTATAATGTGCAAATTATTCGTGATGGTGGTAGCTTTTCTACTCGTCGTGTTACAGCGCATCAAAACGATAAAACAATTTTTATATTAGCATGTTCTTTTCATAAAAAAGAAGAAGGGCATGAGCATCAAATGTCTATTAAAAAAGACTTAAAGCAACCTGAAGAGTTATTAAGTTGGACAGATATGTTACATCAATTTGGGGGGTTTTTGCCTAAAAAATTAAAAAGTTTTTTAAGTATTGAAAGACCGATAGATTTTAAACCTGTACACATTGTAAATCCACTTGATATAAAGGATTTGCCACCTGTAGTTGATGTTTGGTTTAAGTTAAAAGGAAATTCAGAAGGATTGTCTTTAGCTTTAAAGCAACAAATTTTAACCTATATTTCTGATTATAATATTTTAACGGCTTGCTTAAACCCGAATGCTAGTGTAGCTAATTTTGGGAATACACAAATGGCAAGTTTAGATCATTCTATGTGGTTTTACCGCGATTTTGATTTTGATGATTGGTTATTGTTTTCAATTGAAAGCCCCAACACTTTTGGGGCTCGTGGTTTTGCTTGTGGTAATATTTATACAAGGCAAGGTGTTTTAGTAGCTTCAGTAGCACAAGAAGGTTTAATACGACCAATGAAAAAGTAAAACGAAAGTTTAGTTAATAAAAAAACCGAGTGAAATCTTCACTCGGTTTTTTTATTATTTTAAGTAAAAATTATACATTTTTACTACTTATATGAAATTCTTCATAGGTTTCCAATAAACTCATAAGAGCAGCGACTAAGTCCTGTGTTTCAATTAAAACACTAAAGTATAAAGTGGTGTTTTTAGGACTTGTTTCATCTGTTCTAATACGAGCTACTTGTTTTTCGATAGATGCTGCAACATCTTTTAACAATTCTTTCTTTTCGTTAATAATAGTTGTTAAATTATCGAAACTTCTGTTTTCAAAAGTAGCACTAATATCATCTAATAATTTAGAAAGGGTGTTGTCAATTTCTTTTAAGTCTTTTAATTGACCTTTCTTTAGATTTTTGTGATTATTATTTACATGTTTAAAACTTGCTCTAGAGATATAACTAATAGATTGTGCAACATCTTGTAGGTATCCTAATACTAAGATATAGAATCTACTTGCTTGGACAGATGTGTCATCTAAAGATTTAATAAAGTAGAATACTCCATCTTTTAATTCGTCAATTTCATCATTTAACTTAGCAACATGCTTATCAGTTTTACGCAATTTATTTAAATCATGGTTTGCTAAGTCGTTAACAACGCTAGTGTATAGTTTATTTACACGAGCCGCAACTTCAGCAATATGATCAGCACTTTCTTCAATCACTCCGTTAATTGTAATTAATTCAGCTCTTTCAAAATGCATTTGTTTTTTTACTTCTTTCGATTTTTTTCTGTGCTTTAATGTATTTCTACCTATTAAAAGTGCTACTACTAATAATAAAATAGGAATCATTACCATGTTAAAGCTAATTAAGTAGGCTACAAGGGCAGCAGCTAAAAATGCAGTTAATGCAGTTAAAAACCATCCGCCGATAACATTAATTACTCCTGCAACTCTATAAACGGCACTTTCACGTCCCCAAGCTCTATCAGCCAAAGAAGTACCCATAGCAACCATAAAGGTTACATACGTTGTAGATAATGGTAGTTTCATAGAGGTTGCTATTGATATTAAAATACCTGCAACAACTAAATTAACAGCAGCTCTTACTAAATCAAAGGCTGGCATTTCAAAAGTTTTATCTTTTGGTAATTCAATTACAGGTCTTTGAAATTTAGTGTCAACAAAAGCAAGTGTTTTCGCAGGAAATATTTTAGAAATACCTGTGTTAATACCCATTGCAATTCTTACAACTATTCTAGATAATGGGTTTGGTTGAAATTTTTCGTGCCCTTCACCTTGTCTAGATAAATCAATACCAGTTTTAATTACATTTTGAGCCTTACTAGAAGTCCATAATGTAACTACCATAATAGCACCTGCAAATAATAATAAATAAACATTTGAAGGTACTTTTTTAGCTAATATTCCCATTGAAAAAGCGTCGGCGGCTACGCCAGAAACTTCCCATGCTTGAAATGAGTTCCAAGCAGCAATTGGTACACCAACAAAGTTTACTAAATCATTACCAGAAAAAGCCATTGCTAAAGAGAATGTACCTACTCCGATAATTAATTTTAAAACGTTTACTTTAAAGAAGCTAATTAATGCTTGAGAAATTAAACTCCAAACCATAAAACTTCCAGCAATAATTAATAGTGTGTTTCCTTCTATTAAATGCTTTATATCTTTGTAAAAAGGGGTTCCTTTCATTCCTTTTATAATAATAAAGTAAGTTATAGCAGTAATTGCAAAACCTCCAAATAAAGCGTTTATATAGTTTGCTCTTTTTTCAAAATTGAAAGAGTATATTAGTCTAGATATAAACTGAACAATAGCACCAACAGAAAAGGCAACAACAACAGATAGTAGTATACCGTTAATAATTTCGATTGCTTTTTTATGGTTGATATAATTCCATATATCTGAGATTGTTTGAGAGTCACTTGATGAGATTTTTATTAGTGAAATACAAACTGCTGCTCCTAATAATTCAAATACAATAGATACTGTTGTTGAGGTTGGCATACCTAATGAATTAAAGATATCTAATAATAAAATATCAGTAATCATTACTGCCATAAATATGAACATGATGTCTTGAAACATGAACATATTTGGATTAAAAATCCCCTTACGTGCTACTTCCATCATTCCGCTAGAGGTAATCGCTCCAAAGAATACACCTACACTAGCAATTATCATGATGTTCCTCACCTTAATGGCTTTAGAACCGATTGCTGAATTTAAAAAGTTAACAGCATCATTACTAACTCCTACGACTAAGTCAACGACAGCTAAAATAGCTAAGGCGACAAGCATTAAAATATATGGATCTCCCATTTTTTATTTTTGTTTTTTTTGCAAATTTACAAACACTATGTTAGTGCTTATGTTAGGTTTATGTTATCTTTTTTAAAAGTGGATGTCAAGTTGTAAGCGGCACATTAACTCATTTGTGCCAAGGCCTAAATCTAAATAACTAGCATCAGCTTGCACTTTTAATTTATGACCAACAATGTATTTAGATACCCCTAAAGTATATTGATTTTCAGCACCTTTACCAGTTATTTTTTTATCTAAGCTAATGTTTGTATAACGTCCAGAAACTTCCCAGTTTTTACCTAACAAGTATCCGGTTTGTAGGTTTAATCCACTACCAACCTGAACGATACTAGCGATAGAATCATCAGAATTTACTGCAAAAGGATTTTTGGCGTCTCTATAAGCATATTCACCCATAAAAGAAAAGCCTTTGTATTTAAACATTGCATCAACAAAAAGGGTAGTAATATTTGTTTTGTGCATCTCACCTGTATCTAGTACCATATACGATCCTTGGTTACCTTTTGTTTTAACAGCATTGTTGTTAAAATCATAACTAGTACCAATAGCTAACTTTGGAGTTTTTTCCTTTTTCAAATCTCCACCTTTATAATCGCCCTTGCTAGTAAAATTACCAAAAGGTAAAACCTCAATACGAGCAGTATACTCATGTCCTCCAAGGTTTCCTGTAGTTACATTTCTACCTTCTCCTTGTGCGATGGATAAAACTTCACGCACAATAAAGTCATCTGATAAGTTAAAATGATGTCTTAATTGCAAGCCCATATCTCTATCAATATTGAATCGTTTGTTTAATAAAGAACGATCTACCATTTGAAGATTTGCAGAAGATACCACACGTTCTCTATTTCCTGGTAGTTTAGTTTGTCCTACCCACAGCTCAAAATTTTCGTAAAAATTCCACATGATAACTGCATCTAAAATATATCTAGGAGCGTTGTTTGTAAATTCTGAAGCTCCGCCAATATCTCTGTTAGATAAGCCAAGTTCTAATTTGTATTTTAATTTAGGAGAGTAAGCAAAACCTTTAAACTTTAATCGAGCTCTTCTTACTAGAAATGAAGAAGACGGGTTTGAAAGTCCATCTGCATGAGAATCCCATTTGGCGATGGTTAAAAATTGCATTCTTGCTCCGATATTCATCGACCAAGTACTATCTTTACCTATTAAATTGAATAGTCCTTTTCCGAATTTAGGAGTGTTTTTTTGCTGCGCATATATACAAGATATCGCAAACATACTTACAATTGTAAGTGCTGTTTTAAGCTTCATTAGTGATGTTTATTAGTTTTTGTCGCTGCAAATAACTAACACTAATGTTAACTTATTGTTAACAGGATATTAAATTAAAAAAACTGCCTCGGCCAAAGGCAGTTAGCCTAATAAAATAGTCGACAAAAACTAATATTTATCTAATGGCTTTGTTTCTTATAAGAAGAGTGTCAAAAGTATTTCTTTTCTTTTATCTTAATGTTAATAGTAATTTAATAAACGGTTATTTAAACCTAAATATATTGAGTTACTGACGCGGGGCCCTCTAAAATGGTTCTTGTAATTTGCATTGTTCCATTTTTATTAGTGGCAAGATGCCATTTGATAAGCGTAATTTTATTGTTCTCTATTTCAAGACCAGTTATACATCGAGGGTGAACACAACTACCGTCATTAAAATGAGGTAATTCGTTTTGAGACGGAAACCTAGGGCGGTGTGTATGACCAGTAATTGTCATTTGATTATTGTTGTTTTTAATCCATTTTTCAATACGGCTTTCAACTTTTATAAGTTCTTTAAAGTTTTGAGCAGGACTTGTAGGATCATTTATACCAATAAGTTGTAATGGTCGCCATAATATTTTAACTAAAAAGCGGCTTAATTTCCAAAAATTATAGTTAAACCAATCTGCTTGATGACCGTGCATTAAAAAAATTGATTTTTTATCTTCTTGTTCTAGTCGAATGGCTTCAGAAAAAGAAATGTTTATCATTAATTCTTTTTCTTTTCCATCAATAACATCATAATAGTAATTTAAGTTTTTCCTTACATTTTTAGGATTTCTATAGTCCATATCATGATTTCCCCATATTAAATGCAAGCGATTTTTATCGTGAAACTTTTTTAAAAGAAGATACACATGTTTATTGGCATTAAAGATATTCACAAACTTATTTTCCCATAGTTCATCACCATCTCCTAATTCAATATAAGTAAAGTCTTTTTGTAAGTATTGCGATAATGCATAATGAAATATTTTACGATTGTGAGAAAAATCATCAGCAAAGCTATTATCACCTCTATGACAATCTGAAAATAAAATATATTTTGATTGGCTATTTAAAGGTATTTTTTTTGCTTGTTTAAAAGCACGACTAATTCTATGATTTGAAGACATCAATATTATTTATAAGATAAATATGCGTAAAAAAAACGAGTTTATAAAACAGAGTTTTTAAATATAATTTATTATCTATTACCTATGGAAGAAAAATCATCGATGTTTTTTACTTCCCATTCTGAATTAGTAGTGTTTGTTCCTGAACTTGTGTTCCAGTCGATATTTCCTTTAATAATGGATGTTTTTCTAATTAAAGTATGATTTTTAGTAGCTTCTGACATTCCAGCAACTTCCCATCCAGTTCCTGGATCTTCACCTATTTTACCAATCACATCAATTACGACATTGTTTTTTAACAGTGCTATGGCATCATCACCATTAAAATAAATTACGCCTGATGCCACATTACCTTGATTTTTAATGTAATCATTTGCAATTGCACTATATACAACCAATGTTTGGCCGTTTATTAAGGTTGTGTTAGTAAGTGTACTAAAATCTAAACTTCTGGTGGCACTATCAGAGCCATTACCGTATAATTCTATTTTATATGTAGATAAATCAACTGTGTTTCCTGTGTCGTTATAAATTTCGAGGTATTTATTGTTGCTTGAACCTTCTACATATTCAGAGAAAAATAAATCGTTACCTGAACCATCTCCGGTAGCTGTACAATCATAAGTTTGGGTAAAGTTAATGTCAGATTCACCTCTAATATATAATTGAACGATATTGTTTCGAGTTATAATTCCTGTAATGGTTCCTTTTTTGTTACTAACTTGATTGTTTGCGAATACAGCTCCTGAGTTGACAGAAAGTATTTTTAACTCATTATTACAATCGGATGTTAAAGTGTTTTCACCGGCATAGTTTTTTGTAATGTTTTTAAATTGTATATCTTCAATTTGTACTAATTTACTTTCATTATTTCCTGATAATGCTTCGGTAAAAGTGATGATTTCAGGAGTCGGTAGCGTGCCGTTTACTGTATTTAATATATTCGAAGTAGTTAGATTTAACTGCAACAATCCATTGTTTTTAGTAAGTTTTAAGCCATTAACAGCAATTGTTATTTCATCTCCTAAATTTAAATTGTGCGTATCGTTAAAGTTTAAAAATATTCCTGCAGATGAATCTTGAACAAAAGCATTTTTGTTTGAGATATTTTTTTTAGAAAGATCAGAAGTAACAATTACTTTTACCTTTAAATTATTGGTAATAGTTGTTTCGCTACCTGTAAAAAGTGTTTTAATATCGTCCAATAAAACTTCAGTGGCGTTATTGTAGCAACCATAGTTTTGGGTAAGTTGTACATCGTTTGTATCTCTTATAAATAACTGGTATTCTAAATCCAATTTATTTAAAACAGCAGTGATACTTCCTTTTTTATCAGGAATAAGAAATGTTTTAAAATCGGCAAAACCACTAGTAGTTAATGTTATTGATGTAAAAGAATCACAATTCATAAAAATTCTATCAACAGTATCGGTATTCGAAGCGTTTGCATAAGTTAATCCTTGTATTTCTGATTGTAGATTGTTAATATTTACTAAGGTGTTTATATTTGCATCTGTTATTTGTGCTGCTGTTAATTCGGTAGGGGTTATGGTTGCAATTTCTGAAGCTCTATCGATGTAATGTACATAATCATTAGTACCAATTCGATCAACACCATTTCTAAAAGTGTTTTCGATTCCTATTTGATAAGCGTCATTTTTTTTATTTAAAAACAATCCTTTTAAGTTGATAAATATTTTACGTCCAATAGCGTATCGGGCATTTAAGTTAAAATCATCAATTAATATTTCAAAACCTACGGATGGATTTTCTGGTGCATCCTGAATAATAATACTTTTATAAAAATTACCTGCTTTGTCATTA
This sequence comes from Tenacibaculum soleae, assembly GCF_030549005.1. NCBI lineage: Bacteria > Pseudomonadati > Bacteroidota > Flavobacteriia > Flavobacteriales > Flavobacteriaceae > Tenacibaculum > Tenacibaculum soleae. Next base: position 139,058 of record NZ_JAUOSW010000001.1, on the reverse strand, counting down.
GAAATTACATACCCGAAAGTGGTAATACCTTCTTTAAATTCAACCAAACGTCCTTGGTATAGTTGTGCAATTTCTGATAATGATTTTATAGTTGTATATTCTTTATCATCGCCCAATGTAGGAATGGTAAAATTTCCATCTTCTACACAACTAGATAAAATGAACGAAATAAAAAATATTGTAACGAATTTAAAGGTGTTTATTGTTTTCATTTTTCAGCATTTTTTTAAAATCTATAATTTATATTTACAAAATATGTAGTGCCTCGTCCGTACCAATATTTACTACCAAAATTGGGTGCTCCGTTTATATTATCATTACTTTCTAATTTGTAATTTGAGGTTCTTCCTTGTTCGTAACCTCCAGTTTTATATTCTTCATTTAGTAGATTAGTTATACTAGCAAAAAAACCAATGTATTTGCTATTGCCAATTCGCCAAGTTTTTCCGCCGATAGCATTTAGGGTAACATAACTATCAAACTTTTCTTGTGTTAATAGTTGCTTTGCTGTAATAGGATCGAAGTTTGGAAAAGGTTGCCCATCATCAGAAATAAAAGAAGTTGTTCTTTTTATTGGAGAAATATCTACATAAGCATTATCTAAATAATTTGCAGTTACCCCAATAAACCAGTATTCAGGATCGCGATATTCAAAGCCAAAAGAATAAGCTGTTTGTGGTCCAGATGCTACTTTATAATTTTTAAGATTTGTTTGTCCGTAATCTTTAATTCCTCTTTTATCAAAACCTGCTAAATTAGAAGCGCTACTAATTTCTGAAGTTAGAATAATATTAGGGTTATTATTGTAAGTATATTGACCAATATTAGCCGCAGCTTTTAGTTTAAATGTGGATAATACTTGTGCTTCGAAACCAAACTCTACACCAAAATGTTGCTTGTTAATTCCTGTTACAATTTCTTGTATAAATAAAGCTTCGCTACCAGTAAAGTAAAAAGCGATATCTGTAGCATCTTTTATAGCGGTGTAAAATCCTGTTATTTTTGATGTTATAAACAGTGATCTTAAAATATAGCTAGCATCAAAAGCAGTAATTTTTTCATTACCTAAAGTACTTATGTCATCAATAGTTAGGTTGTTGTATCTAGCGTTAGCAAAAGAATTTCTTATAGACGGAACTTTACTAATATAACCTGCATTAAAGTCTAGTAAGTGTCGCCCAGTAAATTTATAAGTAAGTCCACCTTTTATGCCGTAGCCAAAAGAAGATAATTTTTTTGATTTTCCGTAAGAGTTAGGAATCTCAGCGTTTTTGGTGTTACCAGGATAAATACCGTTTTTATATAAGCCTTCTCGTTGATATGTGGTGTTGTTTACTGAAACAGCCGTGTAAAAATCTACTTTGTTATATTTAAATTGTAACTGTGAAAAACCACTATAAACAGTTGAGGTTAATTTGTAATTATACTTAAAACGATCTCCTTCTCTTACAATTCGATTAGGGTTTAATAAATCATTTTGATAATTATCTTCAAGTGGATCACCAAATTTATTAATATCTACATAGCCTGTGGCTCCAAATAAATCTAAAACAGTTGCAAAATTTTCTGAATCTAATTTACTGTATCTCAATCCGCTGTTAAGTGTGGTGTTTTCTGATAATTGAGTGTTTAAAAGAGTATTTATTGTTAATTTTTTATTGTCGTTACGATCTTCATATAAGGCAAATAACGCGTCATCCTTTCTATCTTGATTGCTTATATATAAATCACGCCAATTTAATTGTCCATCATTCTTAAAATTTATCAATGCTTTATAAGCATTTTCATGATCGGCGCCATAGGAATCATTTAAAAAATAGTTAGGTAGTTTTCGGTAATAAGTTGGGTCAGGATCACCACCTCCATTAAAATCAATACGACTATTACCTGTTTCGCCAAACTGATAAGCAATACCCGTGTTTAGTGTAGTTTTATCGTTAATATTCCAAAAATGATGCAACATAATAATAGGTTCGTGAATTCTTTTTATTCTCGAATTTCTGATTTTCCCGTTCTGATATCCCCAGTAGGGATTGTATTTTATGCCTTTAATATCGTAAACTTGTTGTGTGTTAGCGGCAGATTTTCCTCTACTGTTTTGTGCTTGAATGGCGGTTAAATTTATACTATGTTTTTTGTTAAGTTGTTTTTCTATAGAGAGAAATATCGAAAAAGCGTTGTAATTGGTGCCTTCTGTAAAACCTTCATCTGCATATCTTTTACTTCCTGATGCCGCAAACGACCATCCTTTTTTTGTGCTTCCTGAAGCGTATGTTGCCATTAGACGATGTGAATAACTTCTGTTAGAAGAAGCATACGAAACACTTATTCCTTTTTTATACTCAGAAGCGCGAGTATTTATATTGGTGCTACCCAAAACACCTCCAAAAGTATAGTTAGATGGAGTTAAGCCATTACTAAATTCTTGATTTCTTAATACGGTGTTTAATCCGCCCCAATTACTCCACTGCGGACGGCCATCGTATAGTTTATTCATCTCAATTCCGTTAATTAATACTTTGGCATTATCTGAATCTAAACCTTTAACTCTGTAAAAAGAAGAACTCCATTCAAAAGCAGTAGTACGCAAATAAGTATCCATTGAAGATTGTAGCAGTCCTGAAATATTATCAGCTGTACTTGAGTCGTCATTAAGTTCATCGTCTGTAATTATAATGGTACTAAGGTCTTGTTCTTCTATGATGTTTTTATGCATTAAAATGATGCCTAAATCAATGATTTTATCAGATGCAAGAATGGGGAAATTTTGTGTTTGATATCCTTTTAAGGTAACGCTTAAAATGTGTTTCCCTTCAGGCAAATGGTTTAATTCAAAAAAGCCAAAAACATTTGTTGCATTTTTAATTTTCGTGTTTTTTATACTTATAAAAACTTTTTGCAAGGGTTTTTCTGAATCGCGGTCAATTACTTTTCCTATTACACTATTTTGAGCATTTAAAATAGGTGAATACGAAAGTATTGATAACAATACTATTGTAATCTTTTTCATAGATGCTTGTTTAATTATATTAATTAATCGCGCTAATTTTTATTTAAAGATACATTTTTTTAAGATAAAACAAACTTATATATTATTGTTATTCAGTTTTTTATGGTTTTTAGCTAAACAAATACTGAAAAAAATAAAATTTAATTCAGGATTTGTTTACAGATTAGTAATTGTTGGTATTATATTTTAATTATTTTATTTTTCTTAAATAACCAATAAGCAAATAACCAGATGAAAAAAGTAAAAGCAATAGCAAAAAGTAAACTACCTAATTTATTGCCAAAAATTGGTTGGAAAATAACATTATATAAATATGCATATAAATTGGTGTTTTTAAATACTATAACGCTAGCAAATATTTTTATAAAAAGGATTGATAAAATATAACTGATTAAAGGATTTATACCAAAAACGTTGAATGTAAAAGTCCAACGAGTAATTTTTTTATAATCAATAATATAAATTAATAGCACCCATATAAACAATAAAATACTTGAGGTGTATAAAACATACGAACCTGTCCAGAGCGATTTGTTAATCGGGTAAAAAATGTTCCATATAATAGCTAAAACTAGCATTGCTGTTGCAGTTAATAAAAGTTGTTTAATTTTTTGTAAAGAATTTTTCTTGTTAGATAAAGCAAGTGATGTTATAAAATATCCGAGTAAAATTTGTGCAATACTTGATAATGTGCCTAATAAACCTTCAGGGTCAAAAGGTATTCCGTATCCTTTATAAAGGTGCGCTTCGCCAAAGATCATAATGTCTAATTGCCTGCCAATGTTACCCGCTAAAGTTAAATAGTTATCTGCATCTCCATAAAAAAACAGTATTCCCCAATGCGCTAACATTAATGAGATACAGGCTATTAAAATTGCGTTAGTTTTTTTTAATAAAAGGATAAGTAATCCTGCAAAAAAGAAAGCCAAAGCTATTCTTTGTAGCACACCAAAAAATCTTAAATCTGTAAAAGAAGTGTTGTAAAAAGGAAACCAATTAAGCAGTAAGCCAATTAAAAATATTAAAAAAGCCCTTTTAGTTATTTTTTTAGCAACTGTTGCATGGGGTAGTTTAAACATCTTTTTAAAAGATATAAATAACGACATTCCAATAACAAAAAGGAAGGAAGGAAAAACAAGATCAGCAGGAGTACATCCATTCCATTTAGCGTGTAATAAAGGTTTATAAACATGACTCCATGATCCAGGAGTGTTTACAATTATCATAAAAAAGATAGTTAAACCTCTTAAAATATCTATTGATAGTAATCTACTTTTCACGTATCTAGTTTTTTTAAAAGTAAATAACCTGCTTGATTTTTAAAAAGAAAAATTAAGAAACTTTTTTCGTAGAAATAGTATTTTTTTGGGAATTGTAACCATTCTCTTTTTTTTATAGTATTTTTAAGAAAAATTTTAAAAATGATTAAAAGAATAGTTTGTATCGTTTTAGTATTTATAGCGTCGTTTTCTTATGCGCAACAAACCAATAAAAGCTATAAAATAAGAACTATTGGATTTTATAATCTTGAAAACCTTTTTGATACAGTTAATGATGTTGAAAAAAATGATGAAGCGAGTCCGATAATGCATATTCAGCATGGTCGCGAAGAAATTTATAAAGATAAGATTGATAAGTTAAGTAAGGTTATATCACAATTAGGTGCAGAAAAAACAAATACAAGTCCTGCTATTCTGGGCGTTGCTGAGGTAGAAAACAAAAAAGTATTAGAAGATTTAGTGAGTTCAGATAAATTAAAATCAAAAGAATATAAAATTATTCATTTTGATTCTCCTGACAAACGAGGTATTGATGTTGCACTTTTATATCAAGAAAAATATTTTAAACCGATTCACTTTGAGGCTTTTAATCCGAATGTGTATAAAGAAAATAAAAAAGTGTATACCCGAGATATATTGTGGGTTTCTGGTTATTTAGATGATGAATTAATTCATGTAATCGTAAATCATTGGCCATCGCGTAGAGGAGGAGAAAAAAAGAGTAGGCCATTGCGTGAAAAAGCCGCATATAAAGTAACTCAAATTATAGAAAAAATTAAAGAGAATGACCCGAAACCAAAAGTATTTATTATTGGCGATTTTAATGACGACCCTATAAATTCAAGTTTAAAAACGGTTTTAAAAACGAAGGCAAAAAAGAAAGATGTTATAGAAGGGAGTCTTTATAATCCTTACGAAAATATGTTTCGACGCGGATTTAATACGTTAATGTATCGAGATAAAATTAATTTATTTGATCAAATAATTATTAGTGCTCCACTTTTAGATAGGGGAGAAAAAGATTTTTCATCTTTTAAAATGTTTAAGTCAGCAATTTTTAATAAACAATTTTTAACTGAAAAAAAAGGACGCTATAAAGGGTATCCTTTCAGAAGTTTTTCAAGCGGAAAATACACTGGCGGTTATAGCGATCATTACCCAGTTTACATGTATGTAATTAAAGAGAAATAACTTTAATTTTTACATAAATCGTTAAGGTAGTTATTCATTCGCATTTGAAATAAAGTACCTTTAAGTAAGTCATCTATCTGACTTAGTTCTATTATTGATACCGCCATGCTTACTTTATTTGAGGGTGTTTGTAATAAGATAGATTTACAATTATCACCTTTTACACAAGTGGCACAGTTTTTTTGGTTTTTAGAATCTAGTACCTTCTCTAAAAAAACTTCAATTTCATGTACGGTTAAATGAAAACCTGTGTCACGAAATATTAACTGAATTAAATTAGCACTTTTGTTTTTCCAATGAAATGCAATTCCTATTTCGTTGTCGTATATTTTTATAATTTCTTCCATAAATAATTTATTATGGAAACAAATATATAATTTATTTAGAATTAATCTAAATAAATTATTTTAAATCTTTTAAGACTAATTGAATTGAGGTGTTTCCTTGCCAAGTATTTTCATCTAAGGTATATACAATATCAAATTCATTTTGAATTGACGACATTTTATTACCTAAGTTAAAACCAATAGCATTATAAGTTCTTTTGTCTGAGCCGTAAATAATATTTAATTTCAAATGTGTTTTATCAGCTCCAACAGGTTTTCCGTAACCATTATCTCTAACCGATGAGGTGGTAAAGGTTGGTTTTAGGTTTTGTGGACCAAAAGGTGCCATTTGTTGTAATATTCTATAAAATTTAGGAGATATATCTTCTAAATCTAACTCGGAATCGATACTAATTTCTGGGGTTAATAAGTTTTTATCGATGGTTGTTGCAACTACTTCTTCAAATTTGTTTTTAAAATTTTCGTATTGTTCTGGTAATAGCGTTAAACCAGCAGCATATTTATGGCCGCCAAATTGCTCAATAAACTCACTACATTGCTCTAAAGCATTATACACATCAAACCCTTTTACAGAGCGTGCTGAAGCGGCTAATTTATCGCCACTTTTGGTAAAAACTAAAGTTGGACGATAATAGGTTTCTATTAAACGAGAAGCTACAATTCCGATAACCCCTTTATGCCAGTTTTCGTTATAAACAACTGAGGTAAATTTCTTAGTTTCATCATTGTTTTCAATTTGAAGTAAGGCTTCTTGTGTAATTTTTTTGTCGAGTTCTTTTCTATCAGAATTATATTTTTCTATGGATGCAGCAAAATCAATTGCAGTTTCAAAATCCATTTCGGTTAGTAATTCGACCGCATGGTTACCATGTTTCATTCTACCAGCGGCATTAATCCGCGGAGCGATAATAAAAACAACATCAGTAATGGTTAATTCTTTTTTATCTAATTGATGAATAATTGCTTTAATTCCGTTTCTGGGTTGCGAGTTAATTATTTGCAATCCCCAATAGGCTAAAGTTCTGTTTTCGCCAGTCATTGGTACAATATCTGCAGCAATTGCAGTGGCTACCAAATCTAAATAAGCTACTAAGTCATCAATCGTTTGATTTCTTTTGGATGCCAATGCTTGTATCAATTTAAAACCAACACCGCAACCACATAATTCATCATACGGGTAATAGCAATCTACTTGCTTCGGGTTTAAAATAGCGACGGCTTTCGGTACTTCTGTTCCGGGTTTATGGTGGTCGCAAATAATAAAATCGATGTTTTTATCAGATGCGTATGCAACTTTTTCAATGGCTTTTATACCGCAATCTAAAGCGATAATTAAAGAGAAATCGTTATCGTGTGCAAAATCAATACCCATATAAGAAACACCATAACCTTCGGCATATCTATCGGGAATATAAGTGGCAATATTTGGGTGAATTGTTTTTAAATAAGACGACATTAAAGAAACGGCAGTAGTTCCATCAACATCATAATCCCCAAAAACTAAAATATTTTCGTTGTTAGCAATTGCTTTTTCAATTCGCTGAACAGCAATAGCCATATCTTTCATTAAAAACGGATCGTGTAAATCGTTTAATGAAGGGCGAAAAAACTGTTTTGCTTTATCAAAACTATCAATATTACGTTGTACCAAAATTTTAGCTAGGGTTTTATTGATGGATAATTCTTTAGCTAGTTGAGTTACTTTTTTAGAATCGGGTTCTTGCTTTAAAGTCCAACGCATATTTTTAATTTAAAACGAAAGGATTAGTAAGTTAACCTTCAGTTGTTTATTATGTGTGATTCTGAAATAAATTTAGAATGACGTAAAAGTTATCAATTAATACGAATGTTTATTGATTATGAAAATGATTATTGATTTTTATTTCAGCAAATCGTCTAAACATTTCCATTACGCCACAATATTTATCAACCGATAATTGTACCGCTTTGTTAATTTTATCTTCGTTTAAATTGGTTCCGTAAAAATGATAATCAACAAAAACTTTATGATAGTATTTTGGATGCTCTTCTGTTAACTCTCCTGTAATTTCAATTTTAAAATCATCAACAGAGATACGCATTTTTTCTAATAACGGAATTACATCTACACCCGAGCATCCTGCTAAGGCAGATAACATCATGGCTTTTGGTCTTAATCCATCTCCTTTTCCTCCATTTTCCTCGCCTACATCTATAAAGGTTTTATGTCCACTAGGATTGTCGGTTTCAAATTGCATGTTTTCTTTCCAAACTGTTGTAACTGTGTGTGATGCCATAATCTAATTTTTTTTTTGTTTCTTGCGTAAGCGAATTTAATATAGTGTCGATAAAATTTATTGAACTTAAAGACAAACTTACAGTAAAAATAGTATTAATAAAATAGAATATATGCCATTAGTAACACCATTATCAGCAGAGCATGATAAAGAAACAAAAGAATTAGCTGAATTTTTTAACGAAACCCTTGGGTTTTGCCCGAATTCGGTTTTAACAATGCAGCGTCGTCCTGCCATTTCAAAAGCTTTTATCAATTTAAATAAAGCAGTAATGGCGAATGAGGGAAAAGTAACATCAGCCTTAAAAAGAATGATTGCTTGGGTGTCAAGTAATGCTACAGGTTGTAGGTATTGTCAAGCGCATGCTATTAGAGCTGCAGAGCGCTATGGAGCAGAACAGGAGCAGTTAGATAATATTTGGGAATATAAAACACACCCTGCTTTTTCGGATGCAGAGCGTGCTGCGTTAGATTTTTCATTAGCGGCATCGATGGTGCCAAATATGGTGGATGATAAGATAAAAACAGAATTGTATAAATATTGGGATGAAGGTGAAATTGTAGAGATGTTAGGAGTGATTTCTCTCTTCGGATATTTAAATAGATGGAATGATTCTATGGGGACATCAATTGAAGATGGAGCAGTAGAAAGTGGAAATCAATATTTAGGGAAACATGGCTGGGAAAAAGGAAAGCATGTTTAAAAATATAAACCAATAAAAAAAGCCGGTAAAATTTAATTTTACCGGCTTTTTTTATTGGTAACAGATATTATTTATTTTTAAGTAAATCTCTAATCTCTCCTAATAAGTCTTCCTGGCTAGGTCCTTTTGGGGCTTCAGGAGCTGGTTCTTCTTTTTTCTTTAAAGCGTTAACACCTTTTACAACCATAAACATTACAAATGCAACGATAATAAAATCGATAATATTAGTTAAAAACTCACCGTAAAGAATTGCGACTTCTCCTGTGATTTTACCAGTTTCATCGGCTACTCCTTGTTTTGCGATGTATTTTAGGTCTTTAAAATCAGCATTAAATAATAAACCAATTAAAGGTGAAACGATTCCGCCAGTAAAAGAGGTTACTACTTGTTTAAAAGCAGCACCCATAACAAAACCAACAGCTATGTCGACTAAGTTACCTTTCATTGCAAACTCTTTAAATTCTTTAAGCATTCCCATTATTTTTGTTTTTAATAGTTAATAGCGTTGAAAAATATAAAAAAATTAGCGTTTCACCAATCTTTTTACGCGTTGTGATATGGCTGTAAGTGTTTCATAAGGAATGGTTTCGCATTTATGAGCCATGTATTGTATGTGTTGTTGGTGGTTAAATATAATAACTTCATCACCTTCTTTACAATCAATTTTTGTAACATCTACCATGATCATATCCATGCAAACATTTCCTATAATAGGAGCAGGTTGATTGTTGATAAACACAAAACCTTCTTTGTTTCCTAGTTTACGTGAAATACCATCGGCATGCCCAATAGGAATTGTAGCACTACGTGTTGGTTTACTAGCAACAAATGCTCTATTGTATCCGACAGTTTCACCAGGTTGAATTAGGTGTATTTGTGAAATGATTGATTTTAAACTGTGGGTGTTTTTTAACTGAGCTGTTTCTTGTTCGTTGTTTCCAAAACCGTATAAACCAATTCCAATACGCACCATGTCAAACTGAGCTTGTGGATAATTTATAACGCCAGAAGTATTTAGAATATGAATCATAGGCTTGTAACCTAAATGCTCATAAATTTGTTTTATGATATAAGCAAAATTATTTATTTGACCGATGGTAAACTCTTGTTCGTTGGGGTCTTCACTGGCAGCTAAGTGCGAAAAGATAGAAGCAACTTTTATGTTGTTTGATTCTTTTAATTGAGCAATAAGAGCAGGTGTATCAGTATGCCAAAAACCTAACCTATTTAAACCAGTATTAAATTTGATGTGAACTGGGTAATTCATTAAGGTTTTTTCATCTGCTAGCTGTAAAAAAGCATCAAATATTTTAAAATTGTATAAATTAGGCTCTAATCGATGCTTTATAATTTCTGCTAAATTCTGTATTTGCGGATGTAAAACTAAAATAGGTGTTTTAATACCAGCTTCACGTAAAATAATACCTTCATTTGAGTAAGCCACTGCAAAATAATTAACTTTGTCTTGAAGTAATTTAGCAATTTCTACAGCTTCACTACCATAGCCAAAAGCTTTTACAACAGCTAATATTTTAGTTGAAGGGTTTAATTTTTGTTTAAAATAAGCAAGATTATGTGCTACAGATTTCGCATCAATTTCTAAAACAGTAACATGATTATTCATCAGATAATTTTTCTTTATATTGTTTTTGCATTGCTTTATAGTAAGCAGCTCTACTTAAGGGTTCGTACTCTTGGGTTTCGCCCAATAAAACCAAATCGTCATTTAAAGCTTTTCTGTGACTATAATGTGCTAAGTTTCCTGTGTGTGTACAAACGGCATGTACTTTTGTAACATATTCGGCTGTGGCCATTAATGCTGGCATAGGGCCAAAAGGATTTCCTTTAAAATCCATATCTAAACCAGCCACAATAACACGGATACCTCTGTTTGCTAAATCGTTACAAACAGCCACAATTTCATTGTCAAAAAATTGTGCTTCGTCAATGCCAACAACATCTACATTGTTAGCTAGTAAACGAATATTTGAAGATGCTGGTACCGGAGTCGATCTAATTCGGGTTGCATTATGTGATACGACCTCTTCATCATCATAACGAGTATCTACCGAAGGTTTAAATATTTCTACACGCTGTTTTGCAAACTGCGCACGTTTTAGTCTACGAATTAACTCTTCGGTTTTACCCGAAAACATTGAGCCACAAATTACCTCAATCCAACCAAATTGTTCTGTATGATTTACTGTATTTTCAAGAAACATTTTGTAATTTTAACCGCTAATTATTGATTTTTGTCTTACTTTCGAGTAAGCAACAAATTTATTAAAATTTAATAGCAAATTTTAAATTCAAACAACAACTTATGCACAAAAAACTAGCATCCGATTTAACCAGTATAGCACACAGTATTTTACAGATGAAAAATAAAGAAGATGTGTTTGTGTTGAAGCAGAAAGCACACGAAGTTTATGAAAAACTTTCGGTTTTAGCATACGTAGAAGAGTATATTAATAATACGCCTAATTCTTTAAAAACAAAAGAAGAACTATTGCAAAGTGTTTTGTTGGCTGAAGAAAATAAGTTTAAAGAAAATAAAGTTAAAGCTGTTATTGAAAAGGTAGAAGAAGTTTTTGAACCTAAGAAAGAAGATACGGCAGTTTTTATAAAAGATGAAAAAGATGATGTAACAGTTGATGTTATAGAAACGAAAGTTAAAGAAGAAGTAGTTGCAGAGGTAGAAGTAAAGGAAATTATAGAGCAACCTTTTGATGAGATAGAAAGTTTATTATTTAAAGAGGATGATACTGTTAAGGATGATGTAAAAGATGTTGGAGAAATAAAAACAGCAACTCTTGAAGATGAATTAGAAGGAACTATTTCGGTTGATGTGATGGCAGATTTATTTGAAAAAGTAGATGCTAAAAAATCATTAAATGATCATTTACAAAGCACAATTCAAATAGATTTAAATGATAGGATTGTTTTTGTAAAGCATTTGTTTGACGGTAGTCAAAGTGATTTTAATAGAGTAGTGTCTCAATTAAATACATTTAAAACAGAAAAAGAAGCGAAGAAGTTTATCAGTAAAATGATAAAGCCAGATTATGATTGGTCTGAAAAAGAAGTACATGAAGCACGACTATTTGAAATAATTGAAAGAAGGTTTTCGTAGATGAAATCAGATTTAATAGTTATACATACACATTTTCATAAAAGAAGAACGGGAGTTACGCGTAGTATTGAAAATACGCTTCCAGATTTAAAAAATATATGCGAAACCTATCTTTACGGTTATGGTATTGAAGGTGAAAAAATACCAACTTCAGTATTAAAAAAGTTATTATTTTCAAATAAAAAGGTCATTGTTCATTGCCATAGAAATAACGAAATTCTTAAAATTTTATGGTATCGTTTTTTAGGAGCCAAATTTAAAATTGTAGCAACAAGACATGCCGAAACAAGCCCCTCGGGCTTTACAAGGTTTTTATTAAAAAAATCAGATGCGGTTGTTACTTTAACAAAATCAATGCATAAAAATTTAGGGATAAAGAATACAAAAGTATCCCATGGAGTAAATACTTCGTTGTTTGCGCCTAAAAAAGGAGTTCAGTTAAAAAACATATCTCAAAAAAATATTATTCTTTGTGCTGGTAGAGTTCGAAAAGCAAAAGGACAAAAAGATTTGGTAGCAGCATTGGCTACTCAAATAAAAAACTTTACAGATTGGGCAATAGTAATTGTGGGTAAGGTTGATAAACCTGAGTTTTTAGAAGAGTTAAAACAAGTTGTGGCAGATAATAACATTGAAAAACAAGTTTATTTTATTGATGAGACTACAGATATTGTATCGTATTATCAGGTAGCTAAAATAGCAGTAATTCCATCATATACAGAAGGTTTTTCTTTAGTTTGTGCTGAAGCAATGTCATGTGAAACTACAACAATAGCAACAAAAAATGTGGGAGTACACTCTGAATTAATTACAGAAAATCAATCGGGGTATTTGTTTGAAGTAGGAAATAAAGAAGAACTAAAAGCTATACTTGTTAAAGTGATTAAAAATGAATTACCTGAGTTAGGAGTGGTTGCAAGAACTGAGATTTTAAAAAATTGGAGCGCAAAAAAAGAAGCTCAAGAATTGGTGGAACTGTATGAAAAGTTATAGGGTTAGAGTGTTTAAAGTTAATATTGCTATCGTTTTAATGCTTGCTTTAGTTAGTTGTAAATCTACGTACGATACACAAGTATTTAACGTTAAAAACACGCCGTTAAAACCAGACTATCAATTGGAGCGTTCATGGGCGGTATTACCTTCTAAATATCCTAAAAATTTTCAAGAATACGCGTCTAAACAAATAGATACTTTACAGGCGGATGTTTTTTTTATTTATCCTACTTTAAATACAAGTAAAAAAGATAATCGTTGGAATGTTCCTTTAAATGATGAGGTTCAAAATGATAAAGTACTCAATTCGTCAGTATTATATCAAGCCTCTGTCTTTGCAACTTCAGGTAGAGTATATGTACCTTTTTATAGGCAAGCACATTATCGATCTTTTGATAATAAATATAAAATAGGAGGAGATAAGGCATTAAATTTAGCTTACCAAGACGTAAAAAATGCTTTTGAAGTTTATTTAAAAAAATACAATAAAAACCGACCGATAATTATAGCAGGGCATAGTCAGGGGGCTTTGCATGCAATACAATTATTAAAGGATTTTTTTGATGAAAAGCCTTTGCAGAAAAAATTAATTGCAGCTTATATTCCTGGAATGAGAGTTGAAAAAGATGAATTTATATCAATAAAACCAATGATAACTCCCGATGAAAATGGGGGTTTTGTTTCATGGAACACCTTTAAAAAAGGGCATTTTCCGAAAAACAAAAAATGGTATAAAGGCGCTGTAACAAGTAATCCCATAACATGGAATAATGAGAAAACAACAATTCTAAATCAACACAAAGGATTTTTGTATAGTAATGGTAAAATGTATAAAAAAGCATTAGCAATTCAAATTACCGATGGTTTAGTTTGGGCAACAAACCCTAAATTTCCGTTACGTTTTTTTATGTCTTTTCTTAAAAATTATCATGTAGGTGACATCAATTTATTTTGGCAAGATATACGAGAAAATAGTTTACTAAGAGTTAAAAGTTGGAAAAGAAAGCAAGTTTTTAACCCTAAGTAAACTATACTTTAAAAGTAAGTACGGGTTTTAAAATGTTTTTTGATAAATCTATCGATACACTTCCGTTAAAAAAACGAGACAAACCACTTCTTCCGTGTGTTGCAAGTGAAACCATATCAATGTTATTTTCGTTTGAATAATTTAAAATTCCATCCTGTACAGTCTTGTCATTATAAACTTTTATAGAATAATCTTTCACATTATATTTTTTAATAAAGGCTTCTATTTTGTTCTTAGACTCTGTTGTGTTTTCAAAATTATTAGGAGTATTAACTGTTAAAAAATGTATTTTACTTTTAAACTTTGAAGCGAAATCTAAAAAACCTTCAAGCGCCTTTGCTTCGTCATTTTCAAAAGTAGAAGCAAAAACAAGTTTTTTTAATTTAAAATTATCGTTATCTTTTTTAGTGATTATTACAGGTATGTCTGAGTTTCTAACTGTTTTTTCGGTGTTAGATCCAATTAATATTTCTTCTAAAGCTGTTTGCCCTTTAGATCCCATGATAATTAAGTTAGCATTGATTTTTTTAGAATAATCTCTAATTCCTTCATAGGGATTTTGAAAACGTATAGCATGATATACCTTTTCAACTTTTGGAAAAAATTTAGTTTTAAAATCAATAAGTTTCTCTTTAATTTTTTTAATGTATAACATGCTTTCAGGTATACTTATGTTTGTTCCTGAAGCGACATCATTAAAACCACTAGGTAGTTCTATCATATGAATTAAATGAATTTCGCCATCAGTTTTTAAAGCTATTTTAGAAGCAAGTTTTGATGCGTATTCAGAATGTTTTGAAAAATCGATTGGAAGTAAAATTTTTTTCATAATAAAAAGGTTTAAAGATAGATAGCTCTTTCAATTTACAAAAAAATAATCAAAGTAGAAAGCGTAGCGGAGTTTGTGTATTAAGTAATAACTTACTATCTTTGCAGCAAATTTATTAATTAGATGGATGGAAGGGGACGATAGTCCCCTCTTTTTATACCTTAGGATGAATCAAGAGATAGTAAAAGAATTATTAGACGAAGCTTTGCAAGAAAACGAATCATTATATTTAATTGATTTGCAATTTTTAGCAAACAGTAAAATAAAAGTGATTGTAGACGGAGATTCAGGAGTGCCCTTAAATGAATGTATTCGTATTAGTAGAAAAATAGAAAACAATTTAGATAGAGAGGAAGAAGATTTCTCTTTAGAAGTAACTACTCCAGATATTGCTCATCCACTTACTGTTAAACGTCAGTATAAAAAAAATATAAATAGAATTTTAAAAGTTAAAACAGCAACTGAAGAATTCGAAGGGACGTTAACCGAAGCAACAGAAGAGAATATTACGTTGTATTGGAAAGCACGAGAACCTAAACCGATAGGTAAAGGAAAACATACGGTAGAAAAAACAATGATTTTAACGTATGAAGATATTAAAGAAGCAAAAGTGAAGATCATATTTTAATAAGAGAATGAAATGGAAAATATTGCGTTAATTGAGTCATTTTCAGAGTTTAAAGATAATAAAAGTATAGATAGGGTAACCTTAATGGCTATCTTAGAAGAAGTGTTTCGTGCAGCATTAAAGCGTAGGTTTGGATCTGACGATAACTTCGATATAATTATTAATCCTGATAAAGGAGATTTAGAAATTTGGAGAAACCGAATTGTTGTAGCAGATGGTTTTTCTGAAGATGATAATGAAGAGATTGAGCTTGCAGAAGCTAGAAGAATCGAGCCAGATTTTGAAATAGGTGAAGATGTATCAGAAGAAGTAAAGTTAATCGATTTAGGTAGACGTGCAATTTTAGCATTACGTCAAAACCTAATTTCTAAAATACATGAACACGATAGTACTAATATATTTAAGCAATTTAAAGATTTAGAAGGTGAAATTTATAGTGCAGAAGTACACCATATTCGTCATAATGCAGTAATTTTGTTAGATGATGAAGGAAATGAAATTGTTTTGCCAAAAAGCGAACAAATTCGTTCAGATTTTTTTAGAAAAGGAGATGCAGTTAGAGGAGTTATAAAATCGGTAGAATTAAGAGGTAACAAACCAGCTATTATTTTATCAAGAACTTCACCAGCATTTTTAGTAAAATTATTTGAGCAAGAAATTCCTGAGGTTTTTGACGGATTAATTACTATCGAAGGTGTTGCGAGAATACCAGGAGATAAAGCAAAAATCGCCGTTGATTCTTATGATGATAGAATCGACCCAGTAGGAGCTTGTGTAGGGGTAAAAGGATCTCGTATTCACGGTATTGTTCGTGAATTAGGAAACGAAAATATTGATGTAATCAATTATACCAAAAATGAGTCGTTATTTGTAGCAAGAGCATTAAGCCCTGCAAAAGTAACTTCAGTTGATATTAAGCCTTACGAAGAAGAAAAAAATGGAAAAAAAGGACGTGTAAGCGTTTTATTAAAGCCAGAAGAAGTATCAAAAGCAATTGGTCGTTCAGGAGTTAATATTCGTTTAGCTAGTGAATTAACTGGTTACGAAATAGATGTACAACGTGAAGGTTTAGAGGAAGAAGATGTTGAGTTAACAGAATTTTCTGATGAAATTGAAGCGTGGGTAATTGAAGAATTCAAAAAAATAGGTTTAGATACAGCTAAAAGTGTACTTGAAAAAGATGTTTCTATGTTAGTACAAAGAACCGATTTAGAAGAAGAAACAATTTTAGATGTTCAACGAGTTTTAAGAGAAGAATTCGAAGAATAAACAATATAAAGGAAGTCAGTCTCCTGCAAAATTGATGAGAATTAATACGAAATCTGACAATAAAAGAAAAAGAACATAACTATACTAACCTATAAAGTGTGTTCTTTGAATATAAAGTATAAAATAATTTATGGCTGAAGGCAACAAATTAAGACTCAATAAAGTATTAAGAGAATTAAACATTTCTTTAGATAGAGCTGTAGAACACTTAGCTAAAAGTGGTCATGAAATAGAAGCTCGTCCTACTACTAAAATTTCTGATAAAGAATATCAAATATTATTTGATGGTTTTCAAACAGATAAATCTAAGAAGGTAGCCTCTAAAGAAGTAAGCGAAGAAAAACGTAAAGAAAAAGAAGCTATTCGTATACAGGCAGAAGAAGAGCAAGAGAAGAAGAGGTTAGAAGACGAAGCTAAAAAGCAAGAAGTTTTAAAAGCCAAAGCTAAAAAATTAGAGCTTAAAACTGTAGGTAAAATTGATGTAAGTACTGGTAAAAAAGTCGAAGAAAAATCAGAACCTAAAGAAGAAGCACCTAAAAAAGAAGTAGCAGCACTTAAAGAAGAAAAACCTGCTGAAGAGCCTAAAAAAGAAACACCAAAGCCAATAGAAAAGGTAGCGGAAACTAAAAAAGAACCTGCAAAGGTTGAAAGACGAAAGCCTGTAAAAGCTAAGTTTAAAATAGTTAAAGAAGCACCTAAAAAAGTTGAAGAAAAACCAACAGTAAAGGCTACGGAAACTAAAAAAGAGGAAGTAAAAGAGGAAAAAGCACCCGAAGTTACTCCAGAAACTGCTGAGAAAATTAAAACGCAGTATAAAAAATTAGACGGTCCTAAAATTACAGGTCAAAAAATTGATTTAAAACAATTTGAAAGACCTAAGAAGAAAAAACCTGACGCTAAGTCTGACGGGGATAAAAAGAAACGTAAAAGAATTAGCAAACCTGGTACACCTAATAAAACAGGTGGAACAGCAAGACCTAATCAAAACCGTGGAGGTAATAGAGGCGGTAATAATCGCCCAGGATTTAGGGGTAGAGGTGCTCAAAGACCAGCCGTTAAAAAAGAAGAACCAACAGAAGCAGAAGTACAAAAGCAAGTACGTGAAACTTTAGAAAGACTTCAAGGTAAATCTAAAAAAGGAAAAGGAGCAAAATACCGTAGAAATAAAAGAGATGCTCACAGAGAACAAACTGAAGCAGAACAGGAAGCACAAGCTTTAGATAACAAAATATTAAAAGTAACAGAATTTGTTACCGTAAGTGAAGTTGCTACAATGATGGATGTACCTGTAACTAACATTATTTCTTCATGTATGATGTTAGGAATGATGGTAACGATGAATCAGCGTTTAGATGCTGAAACATTAGTTATTGTTGCAGAAGAGTTTAATTATAAAGTAGAATTTGTTGGAGCTGAGGTAGAAGAATCTATCGAAGAAGTAGAGGACAAACCAGAAGACTTAATAACACGTGCACCAATTATTACAGTAATGGGTCACGTAGATCACGGTAAAACATCGTTATTAGATTACATTCGTAAAGCAAATGTAATTGATGGAGAATCAGGAGGAATTACGCAGCACATTGGTGCGTATGCAGTTCCTGTTGGCGATCAAAAAATTGCATTTTTAGATACACCGGGTCACGAAGCCTTTACAGCAATGCGTGCTCGTGGAGCTCAAGTAACCGATTTAGTAATTATTGTAGTTGCTGCCGATGATGATGTAATGCCTCAAACAAAAGAAGCAATATCACACGCACAAGCTGCAGGTGTGCCAATCATATTTGCAATTAATAAGATTGATAAGCCAAACGCAAACCCAGATAATGTGAAAACACAATTATCTTCAATGAATTTATTAATTGAAGAGTGGGGAGGTAACATACAATCGCAAGATATTTCAGCAAAAACAGGTCAGGGAATTCCTGAGTTATTAGAAAAAGTTTTATTAGAAGCTGAAATTTTAGAATTAAAAGCAAACCCAGATAAAAATGCAACAGGAGCAGTTGTTGAAGCATTATTAGATAAGGGTAGAGGATATGTGTCAACAATTTTAGTACAAGCAGGTACGTTAAAAATTGGAGATTATATTTTAGCAGGTAAACATAGTGGTAAAGTAAGAGCTATGTTTGATGATAAAGGAAAGAAAGTTTTAGAAGCAGGCCCTTCTACACCAGTATCAATATTAGGTTTAGACGGTGCACCACAAGCTGGTGATAAGTTTAATGTATTTGAAGATGAGCGTGAAGCGAAGCAAATTGCAGCAAAACGTTCTCAATTACAACGTGAGCAATCGGTAAGAACTCAAAAAACATTAACATTAGCAGAAATTGGTCGTCGTATTGCGTTAGGAGATTTCAAAGAACTAAACATTATCTTAAAAGGAGATGTAGATGGTTCGGTAGAAGCCTTAACAGATTCATTCCAAAAATTATCTACTGAAGAAATTCAAGTAAATATTTTACATAAAGGAGTTGGAGCAATTACCGAATCGGATGTGTTATTGGCAACCGCTTCAGATGCCATTATTGTTGGATTTAATGTGCGTCCTCAAGGAAATGCACGTGTAGTTGCAGACAGAGAAGAAGTTGATATTAGAACATACTCTATTATCTACGATGCTATTAACGATCTTAAAGACGCAATGGAAGGAATGCTATCTCCTGAAATGAAAGAAGAAGTTCTTGGTAATGTTGAAATTAGAGAAGTTTATAAAATTTCTAAAGTTGGTAACATTGCAGGATGTATGGTGATGACAGGTAAGATTACTCGTGATGCTAAAATCCGTATTATTAGAGACGGAATTGTAGTACATGATGGTTCATTAACTTCATTAAAACGTTTTAAAGACGATGTTAAAGAAGTAACTAAAGGATATGATTGTGGACTTCAAATTAAAGGATACAATGATATTGTAGAAGGCGATACAATTGAAGCTTACACTGAAGTAGCAGTAAAGAAGAAGTTAAAATAAAACTTTACTTCAATAAAAATAAAAAGGTGCTTTATAAAGCACCTTTTTATTTTTTACAAAAGAAATTGTTTCAGTTTTATGTAAAAAAACGTAACACATAAGTTAAGGGTTTATTTTAAGGGGATTTATTACTTTTTAGGAGGCAACATATTGCGGATATGTTATATATTACTTAATAACGCTACAAATATCTGATTGATTTATAATAAAAAAACCTCTTGATTTTAGATCAAGAGGTTTAATAATGTGTTTTATAATATACATTTTACCCTAAGAAAGGATATTTATAATCAGTTGGTGTTACAAATGTTTCTTTAATTAAACGAGCAGATGTCCAACGTAATAAGTTTTGAGGAGAACCAGCTTTATCATTTGTTCCAGAAGCTCTTGCTCCTCCAAATGGTTGTTGTCCTACAACTGCACCTGTTGGCTTGTCGTTAATATAAAAGTTACCTGCAGCATTTTCTAAAGCTTTAGAAGCTTTTTCAACAATGTATCTGTCTGTTGAGAAAATAGCACCTGTTAATGCATACTCAGTAGATTCATCTACTAATTTTAATGAAGCTTCCCATTCAGCATCTTCGTATACAAAAATTGTCATAACAGGCCCGAATAATTCAGTTGTCATAGTAGCATACGTAGGTGATTTTGCTACAATTACAGTTGGCTCAATAAAGTAACCTTTCGATTTATCATGACCACCACCAATAATAATATCTGCATCCGCATCCGCTTTGGCAGCATCAATATAACTAGCAATTTTATCAAAAGAACCTTCATGAATAACTGCGTTTACGAAATTAGCAGGATCTTCAGGAGAACCCATTTTTAATTCAGCAGCTTGTGAAATTAAATGACCTTTAACTTCTTCCCAAATAGAAGCAGGAATGTAAGCTCTTGAAGCTGCAGAACATTTTTGTCCTTGAAACTCAAAAGCACCTCTGGTAATTCCTGTAGCTACTTGTAAAGGATTTGCTGAGTTATGTGCCCAGATAAAATCTTTTCCACCAGTTTCTCCAACAATTCTTGGGTATGTTTTGTAAATATCGATATTGTTACCAATTTGCTTCCATAAATGTTTAAAAACATGTGTAGAACCTGTAAAGTGTAACCCAGAGAAATCTGGAGAAGCTAATACAGTATCAGTAATCATTACAGGATCACCATAAACAACGTTAATTACACCGTCAGGTAAACCAGCTTCTTTAAATAAATCTACAATTACTTGTGCAGAGTATGCTTGATGATCAGATGGTTTCCAAACAACAACATTCCCCATTAAAGCAGCAGCAGCAGGTAAGTTTGCAGCAATAGATGTAAAGTTAAAAGGAGTAATTGCATATACAAAACCTTCCAATGGTCTATATTCAACTCTGTTCCAAATTCCAGGAGCAGAAGCAGGCTGTTCTTTAAATATGTCAATCATGAATTCTACGTTAAAACGGAAGAAGTCAATCATTTCACAAGCAGCATCAATTTCTGCTTGGTGTACATTTTTAGATTGTGCAATCATTGTTGCAGCATTCATTTTTGCTCTATAAGGACCAGCTAATAATTCTGCAGCCTTTAAAAAGATAGAAGCTCTTTCCATCCAGCTTGTACTAGACCATTCTTGTCTTGCAGCTAAAGCAGTTGAAATTGCTGTATCTACATGCGATTTATCGGCTGTGTGGTATTGACCAACAACGTGTTGGTGATCGTGTGGAGGTGTAATATTTTTGGTGTTTCCAGTTCTTATTTCTTCACCATTAATGTGCATTGGCACATCAATATTACTATTAAACATTGATTTGTATGTTGCTAATAATTCTTCTCTTTCTGGAGATCCAGGAGCATACCCTTTTACAGGTTCGTTTACTGCTTTAGGAACATTAAAAAATCCTCTTGTCATTTTAGTATGTTGTTTGTGTTAAAAAATATTTTTTAATAAAAATTGAAAAACAAAATCTAATGCTATTAATTTGCAAAGATTATGTGGCTCGTTTTGTCAAACAAATTTTAATTGCTTGATAGTACAAAGTTACCATTTATTTTAGTAATTACTAAGTTGTTTTTACGTCTCATTTATCAAAAAATAATACAATATGTGCACGGTAACTTATTTACCTTTAGGAGATCATAATTTTATATTAACTTCAAATAGAGATGAAGACCCGAAAAGGAAAACAATAGCGCCTAAAGAATATGTTGAAGATGGTGTTAAATTAACGTATCCGAAAGATGAATTAGCGGGTGGAACTTGGATTGGTTTGTCTGAAAAAAAACGATTAATTTGTTTGTTAAATGGTGGTTTTGAAAAACATAAACGTGTCGAAAGTTACCGAATGAGTAGAGGGGTAATTGTAAAAGAATTTTTAAAAGTAGCCGATGTAATAACTGTAATAGAGCAGTTTAATTTTGAAGGAATTGAACCTTTCACGATTGTTTTAATTGATTGGAATAACGGTTTAAATGCATATGAATTGGTATGGGATGGAGCGCAAAAATACTTCGAAAAATTAGCAAATGAACCTAAAATTTGGTCGTCATCTACACTGTATACTCAAGAAATGAAACAATTACGCCGTGATTGGTTTAATGAATGGTTGCAAGAAAATGAAAAATTTTCTCAAAAAGATATTTTTGATTTTCATACAGACGAAACAAAAGGAACTGCTGATGTGTCTTTGAAAATGAAAAGATTGCAAGTAAAAACTGTAAGTGTTACGACTGTTTTAAAAGAAGGAAATAAAACAGGAATAAAATATCAACCATTTGTATAGTTACACTTTTCATTTTTGGCTACAAATAGGGAGGTAACGAACAAAAGATTTTGTTATTTTTGTCCCTAAAAAGCTATGTGTAAAAAATGACTGTTATTTTTATCAGTAATTTCTCTCTTTTTATTTACAAGTTGTTTTGAGTTTATTGAAGAAATATCTTTTAATAAAGATGGCTCAGGGTCGGCAATGTTAACCATAAACTTAAGTAAAAGTAAAACTAAAATAGCATCGATAATGTTGTTAGATAGTGTTAATGGTTATAAAGTGCCATCAAAAAAAACGATAAAAAAAGAGCTGGATAAAATTGTTCAAAAAATTAAAGTAACTAAAGGGATTCATCATGTAAAAAGCACTTTAAACTTTGATGAGTATATAGTTACAGTATCGTGTGATTTTGATACTGTTGAGGCACTTAATACAGTTTTAACGGCATTTAGCTCTAAAAGAGATGCTTTGGCGATGCAAAAACACAAGCATTTTAAGTACGATAAAACAACACAAACATTTGTGCGTAGTCATCATTTTAATATTGGTAAAGCATTTCAAAGCACAAAAATGAAAGATCGTAAAGTTTTTGAAACAGCCACATATACAGGTGTTTATCGATTTGAATCTACAGTGAAATCATGTACGAATCAACAAGCAAAAATTTCAAAAAATAAAAAGGCAGTAATGTTACGTGTTACTGCCCAAGATATTATATCAAACAAGCAAACCATAAAAAATAAAATACAACTTAACAATTAAAATTAACCATGAAAAAGATTATTGCTATCCTATTATTTGTAAACACTATTGTTGTTTTACAGGCTCAAAAATTAGAAAATAAAATACCAAATAATGCAGATGTTGTTATTATGGCAAATGCAGATAATTTATTTGATTTAATAAGTGTTTCTGATGTAAATGAAAATATTATTGGAAAAAAAATATTAAAAAATATTAATAGAAAAAGAGAAGATAAAATTACATCAGTAAGCAAGGCTGGTTTTAATATTAAATCGAATGGATATTACTTTTTTCAAAAAAGCGATAGTATTTCATATCATACTTTCTTAGTAGAACTAAACGACAGAGCATTATTTGAATCTATGTTATCGGAAAGAGATATTAAGAAAATTAGAAAAGAAGATGGCTATAGTTTCATTGAGGGGTATAATGATTTAAGAATTTGGAATGATAAAATTCTTTTAATTGTTAACGGAGATAAGTCACGCAGCTACTTTAAAAAACATGATGAACGTTTTGAAAAATTAAAAGAAAAAGGAGAATCGATATATTCGGTTAGAAAGAGATTTGCACAATTATGGACAAAAAAATATGCTTTTTCAATTTTAGAAAATTCAACATCTAACGGAATTGCTACAAATTCAAGTTTTCAAAAAGGAAAGAAAAAGGGTTCAGTTGCTACGCTTTGGGTTCGTAATTACGGAATGTTAGTGTCTGACTTAATAGGTTCTTTTAGTAGGAATTTAAGTTCTTCAATGACTTATTTTATGCCTAAAGAAGGAGAAAATATTTACGGAGTAGAAGAGGTTACTGCAAATTTGTTTTTTAATGAAAATAATGCAAGTATTACTTTAGATATGGCTGTTAGTGATGATATGTCGAAATCTTTTAAGAAGATTTACAATCAAAAAATGAATAGTACTTTAATTAATAGCTTTGATCATAATAAAGCATTGGCTTTTTGGAGTATTTCGATGAATACGGAAGAATTATTAAAGCAGTATCCAACAATGATAAATAAAATGTATGGCGGTATTGTACCAAAGTTTAAAGAAGAAATATCGGTTGTTGCAGATTTATTTTCATTATTAGTTGATGAAGCAGCAATTGCTAAATTAGTAACTGGTGATGCATTATTTGTTTTAAATGATTTTTCAGAAAAAGAGGTTAGTTACACAAGTTATAAGTATGATGAAAACTACAAGCGTAAAGAGGTAACAAAAACTAAAAAAACAGTAGTGCCAGATTTTACGTTAATGATTGGTTCAGAAGAAAAAGAATTATTAACTAAAATATTTAAATTAGGTCAAAAACACAAAACTGTAACTGTATCTAACAATGTTTTTGAATTTATTAAAAAAAGTAAAGATATTCCTTTTAATATATATGCAGTAATTAAAAACGATGTGTTGTATATAACAACATCAAAAGTAAGAGCTATTAATATTGAAGCTGGGAGGATAAATTATAAAGCAACTAAACATAGTAAATTAATAAAAAGAAACTCAAGTGTTATTTATACTGATGTTAATGCTTTAATTAAAAATATGCCAACTGAATGGTTTGGAAGAGATGAGAAAAAAATGGCAGGTATCTCAAAAGCTAATGTTAAAGATGTTAGTTTTAGAGTGTCAAAATTAAAAGGAAATAAAATTTCATCTGAATTACGATTAAATACCAAAGGAAAAGATGAAAATACGTTACAATTATTGTTTAAAATTATTAATGATATAGCAAAGTAATTAGATGCTAAAAAAAGTAGTTTTTACTGTTTTAATTATAGTCGGTGTTTTGTTTACAGTTGGGTATTTTAGATATAATCCAACTGTAAATATAGCGAATACAATACCTGCTTATGCAGATGTGGTTGTTCGTGTTAACTTACGAAAAATAGAATATAAAATATTAAAGGATGTTGTAAAACATCCTTTTTTGTATTTTTCATCCAGTAAAAAAACAATTAAAACAAACACTAGTAAGAGTAAGACATCATTGTTAGATGCTGTAGATATTCCTACAGATATTTTTTGCTATACAAATCATAATAATTTAAAAAATAGTTGGATTAGTAGTGCAATTAAAATTGATGATAAACAAAAGTTGCTGGCTTTTTTAGAGCAAGAAAATTTCATCAAAAAACAATATTCGAAAAATGTTACTTTTTTTACGCGAAATAACTTTAGTTGTATTGTGCAAAACAATGAACTAAAACTGTTGTTTGATTTTAATAATGAGAAAGATATAACTCATATCCTTGATTTTATTTTAAAAAAGAATAGCTATTTACCTGAAAAAAATAAAGTTATAGATTATCTTAAAAAAACAGATAATCTTATAGTAATAGCCACCAAAAAAGATGGTTTTATTGAATTAGGTATTGCTAAAAATAAGTTGTTTTTTATAGGTAATTTAAATAATGATACAGACTTTTTTTTACCATATAAAGCTCGGCATAATATTGAATCTTTAGCGCATATTTCAGCAAAAATAAATAAAGAATTGCTTTTTGGTTTTGTGAAAAATGAACAAAAAAACAAGGTTAAAAAATTAACAACGCTATCGTTAGATTCGATAAAAAAACATTGGAACGGAGAGGTTGATGCAGTAATAACATCTTTTATCAATCAAAAAGATACCATAGTAACGTACGAGTATGACGATGATTTTAATAAAGTAGCAAAAACAACTATTCAAGAAACAATAAAACCAGATCTTAAGGTTAAGTTTGGGGGTAATAATTTTTTTAACTATTTATACAATAAACAAGCAATTAAGTATGTGGCTAACGATAGTTTGCTAGTAGTAAACCCTCTTTTTAAAACATATGTAAAAAATAGACCGAACGAATTGGTGTTGTATTCTAATAGAGAAAAATCGACTCACTTTATGAGTGATAAACAGCATAAATTTTCTTTTTCTTTTGATACTGAAAACTATCTTAAAGCAAGTGAAATTACATCTGTTAGATTTAATAAATATTTGCAATCTGTTAAGAAGATGGAGGCTTTTGTAACGAATAAAAATAAAATAGCAATTTCTATTTGTTTTAAAAATTCTCCGCAAATTTATTTCTATCAACTGCTAAAATAGCCTAATATAGAACGAAAGCGATAAATGAAATCGTAAATGACCCAATAATTGCTAATAAGAAAAACACAAAATTTGCCATTAAAAATTTTATAAAGGTTTTAAAGTACCCTTGCCCATAAAACTTTTTCATCGCCATAAAAAGGTAAATGGTAAAAAGGGTTAAAAAGATACCTAATAAAAATTCAGTGTCCTTTAAATAGCCAATTAAATAAAAGCCAGAAAATAGCAAAAAGAATACAGTTTGGGTATGAAAAACAAAAACTAAATGCTCAACATAGGTAAACTTTCTTCTGATGTATATGATGCTTAAAAATAATGTAAAAAGCGGTAGTAAAATAAAAAGGGCTATCGAAGCATAGGATAATATTTGACGATAAAATTTTTGAGTTTCGCTATCTTTAGCAATAAAAGTATTAAAAACTTCAGTTCGAGAATATAAAAATCGATTTCCGAAAGTTTTTTGCATTTTTAAACTATCTAAGGCAGCGTCTATCGTAATGTCAGGATTTTCTTTTTGAAATTTTATAATTCTTGAAAATTTATTTGTGTCATCAAAACCAATGTTTAATAATGATTGTTTTGATTTTACTCCAACCTTTAAAGAGTCTATTTTGTTATTAACCATTTTAGCTTCGGTAGAATCTTGTGCGCTAATTTCATTAACAACAACTTGTTGTATCGAATCTAAATTTACCTCAAGTGCTTTGATGCCATTTTCGTCGATCTTAATATTCGGACTGTTTTCACTTACTTTTTTCCCATTTTGAAGTTCTTTAAAAGAGTCGTAGCTTTGAGTGATTCCTATAATTAAAAAGAAGATAAGAGATACGGTTAAGTAAAATCGAAAAGGATTAGAATAACGATTTCTTTTGCCTTCAATATAATCAGTCGATACTTTTCCAGGGTTAATTAATAGGGGAATTATTGTTCTCCAAAATTTGGCATCCCAAGAGAAAAACCCAGCAAAAACATCGCGAATAAAGCTACCTAATGTAATTTTTTTACCCTTGTTTTTTTGACCGCATTCAGGACAAAATTTTTCATCTTTGGTAAAAGGGTATCCACAATTTAAGCAATTAGGCTCTTTAATAATTACAACGTTGTTTTTTTTAGCCATTAGTTTAAAGTAGGGGTGCTAGTTAATTGAAATGTTGGAATAGTTACTAAAAACTCTTCAGAGGTTTCCATATTTGTCATTTTGTAATTGCCTTGCATTGCGCCGGTTGTTGAAAGTAAAAAACAGTTAGATCGGTAATTGTATCTTTCGTTTGGTTTTAAAACAGGTGTTTCGCCAATTACCCCCTCACCCTCTACATATTCGGTATGGTTTAGTGCGTCAAAAATTTCCCAAAAACGGGTGGTTAGTTTTACGGTATCTTTCGAGTTGTTTTCGATAAGAATATAATAGCTAAAAGAATGGTATTGTTGATAGCCACGATAAACAACTCCGTTAAAAGTAGTTTTAACAGCTATTTTTATGCCTTTTGTTATTTGTTGAAACATGCTATAAATATACTCTTTTTTAAGTTTTTTGTCAATTTTAATTACCTGTTTTGGTTAAAATATCCGTTTCCAACGCCGATAACACGATCATAAATTTCGCCAAAAGGTTTGTAGTAAACTATTACAGTGTATTCATTTTCAGTTTGATAAAAAGAACCGTCAATCTCATTCAAGTTTACAATTTTATCATTGTTTAAGGTGGCGTAATTATAATTGTAAAAACCCTGTTTAAATTTTATTGAAGCTTCATATAGCTCATTAACAGGGTCGTATTTTAACTTGTTTTCGTCTGTAAGTTGATAATTATTAAACGCTCCGTATATGAATACTTCTTTGTCTTCAAAAGGTTCAAAGGCTTCTAATGAAAAATGAACTATAGAGTAGTCGGCTTCTGTTTTTGAGTTGTTTGCTTCTAAAGTTCGCACAACAAATTGTCCGTTAATATCAGGAGCGTAGGTGTATATTTTGTTTACTCGTTGCTCATTAGTATATAAATAACTATGATAGAGTTCTTTTCGTTCGGTTTTAGCAATGTTTAAACTTGTGTTACGCAAATGTTTGCTATCAAAATTTAAAAATTCATTGCCTCCCCAAAAGTTTGTTTTTAAAACATGGTTGTAAACTAATTGTTGTGGTTTTATAAATTGCGGTTGTAAATTGTTGATAGCCGTATTCCAATTATGATTTTGAAATAAAGAGATGTTAATTTCTTGGGTAGGATTATTAATAATTAGATTCTGATGATTTATGGTAAACTGAACAGTTTGTTTCTGGTTATTAGACTTTGTATCTCTACTTCTAAAAACGGCAACCCCTACGGTAGTAATGTCTTCATAAAAAACACAGCGTCTTGTAAAGACTACTTCGTAATTATCATTTAAAACTGAAATTAAATAATTACCACTTTTAGTAATAATAGTGTTTTGATTTGGAATGTTTACAGCATAATGAGTGTACGGTTGAAGTGTATTAAATGAGTTGGTGATGTTTATGATTTCGTTTTCATCAAAGCCATCAATATATTGATTAGAAGTTAAATTGCTAGGCTTCCAATCATGTGTCATGTGTTCAATTTTATATTGATATTCTTTATTATCGGCATCCAAATCATCAAAAGATAATTCTAAAACTTGGCCTAATCTTACAATTGCCGAAAATTGTTGGGCATTGTGTTTAGGTCGCAATTGAATTGTTTTGATATTTTGTGCGTAAATCGTTTGGTACGAGCTAAAAAGTAAAAGTAATGCAAGGTGTTTTATCATAAGTGCAAATGTATCAAAATGTAGACCAAAGACAAATATCTATTTAGAACAAGTATAAATAAAGAGGTATTGAAAAGATAAAAATACAAATTCGTATCCAAAAAAATCAAAATCTGTAAATTTGCTTGTTTTTAGAAAATCAATTTAATCAGTTCCTATGTCAAAAGACATCCGTATTAAGAAAGGCTTGGATATCAAGCTAGTTGGCGACGCAGAGCAAGTAACTACCGAACTTTCGTTAGGTACTACATTTGCGATTCAGCCTGATGATTTTCACGGCGTTATTCCAAAAGTTTTAGCAAAAGAAGGTACCGAAGTAAAGGCGGGTCAAGCACTTTTTCATTCAAAAAGTGATGAACGTATTTTATTTCCAAGTCCGGTAAGTGGTAAAATTACAGAAATCGTTCGTGGAGCCCGAAGAAAAGTTTTAGCATTTAAAATCACTGCTGATGCACAGCAGGAATACAAAGATTTTGGTAAAAAAGATATTGATGCAATGTCTGGTGAAGAAGTGAAAAATCACTTATTAACCTCAGGTTGTTGGCCATTTGTAAAACAACGTCCGTATGATGTTGTTGCAAATCCAAATCAAGCACCAAAAGCAATTTTTGTATCTGCCTACGCAAGTGCACCACTAGCAGCCGATTATGATTATGCTTTAAAAGGTAAAGAAGCCGAATTACAAGCTGCTTTAACTGCTTTAACTAAACTAACAGAAGGGAAAGTAAACGTTTCAGTTGCAAAAGATTCAACATTATCTCCATTTAGAGATATCAAAGGTGTTGAATTACACAATGTATCTGGGCCACACCCTATTGGTAATGTAAGTACGCAAATAGCACAAATTAATCCGATAAATAAAGGAGAAGTTGTGTGGGTAGTTACACCACAGGATTTAGTTGTTATCGGTGAATTATTGTTAACAGGTAAATTTAATGCAAAGCGTACAATTGCTTTAGCAGGATCTAAATTTAGTAAACCTCAATACGTAACTGCTTTAGCAGGGGCAAGTATTGCTGATATAGTAAAAGGAAATTTAGAAGCTAACAACGCTCGTGTAATAAGCGGAAACGTTTTAAGCGGAGTTCAGGTTGGTGAAGAAGGCTACTTAGGATATTACGAAAATACAATTACGGCGATTCCTGAAGGAGACGATTATGAATTGTTTGGATGGAATAAACCAGTATTTAACAAAGTTTCTACTTCAAGAGCATTTACATTTTCTTGGTTAAATCCGAAGAAAAAATACGACTTAAACACCAATACAAACGGTGAACACAGAGCATTTGTGGTTACAGGAGCGTATGAAGAAGTATTTCCTTTAGATATTTATCCAATGCAATTATTAAAAGCATGTATGTATAAGGATCTTGACGAAATGGAAGGGTTAGGAGCTTATGAAGTTGCGCCTGAAGATTTCGGTTTAACAGAATTTATTTGTGTATCTAAACAACCTCACCAGAAAATAATTCGTGAAGGATTAGATTTAATGAGAGAAGAATTAGGATAAGATATGGGCTTAAAACAAAATTTACATAATTTAAAAGAAAAGTATAAAGGAACTAAAATGGCACCGCTATTTAATGGTTTTCATACTTTTTTATACTTGCCTAATGAGACTACTCACGGAGGAACTCATATAAAGGCAGCAGATGATTTAAAACGTACAATGAATATCGTAATCATGGCTTTAGTACCATGTTTATTATTCGGTATGTTTAATGCAGGATATCAGCACTATGCAGCAATTAATGGATTTACTGAAGGAATGTCTTTCTTTAGTGGCGATTTTTGGAACCTAGACAACTTATTAGTTGGGGCGGTTAAAATTTTACCATTAGTAATTGTTTCATACGTAGTTGGTTTAGCAATAGAATTCGTGTTTTGTATTATAAAAGGGCACGAAATAGAAGAAGGATACTTAGTAACTGGTATGTTAGTACCGTTAATTGTACCAATTGATTTACCATTGTGGATGTTAGCAGTAGCAGTAGCCTTTGGTGTGGTTATTGGTAAAGAAGTATTTGGAGGTACAGGGATGAATATCTTAAACCCAGCCTTAACAATTCGTGCATTCTTGTTCTTCGCATACCCAACTTGGATGAGTGGAGATAAAGTATGGGTTGCCGATGCTAGAGAGTTAGCTGGTACAGCTGATGCTATTTCTGGTGAAACTATTTTAGGTAGTTTAGCACAATCGCAACCATTAACACATTCGGTTTCTGATATGTTCTTCGGATTTATTCCAGGTTCAGTAGGAGAAACTTCAACATTATTAATTTTATTAGGAGGACTTTTCTTAATCTTCACAAAGATTGGAAGTTGGAGAATTATGTTATCTGCAGTAATCGGAGCCTTAGTAATGGGATTCATCTTTAATCAAGTAGTAGATTTTGGATGGATTGGTGAAACAAGTAAGTTTTACGGATTAATGAGTTTAGACTTTTGGAAACATTTACTAATTGGAGGTTTTGCATTCGGTGCTGTTTATATGGCAACTGACCCTGTATCAGCATCACAAACCAATAAAGGAAAATGGATTTACGGTTTCTTAATCGGATTTATTTCAATTATGATCCGTGTATTTAATCCAGCATACCCAGAAGGAGTAATGCTAGCTATTTTATTAATGAACGTTTTTGCGCCAACAATTGACCATTATGTGGTTCAAGGAAATGTAAAGAGAAGATTAAAACGTGCTAAAGTTAAAACTGCCTAATTATGAGTAAGAAGACAGATAGTAATGGATATACGCTACTTTTTGCCATCGGAATGGTATTAGTAGTAGGTGCGTTGTTAGCTTTTACAGCTTCATCACTTCGCCCAATGATTGACGGAAATAAACGTATCGAAAAGCAACAAAACATATTGTATGCTATGGGCGTTAACGAAAACGACGAAAGTAGTGCCGTTTTTGTATCAAAAGATAAAGTAGCTGGTGAGTTTTCAAAATACATCAAAAAGCAATTAGTTATTGAAGGTGATAATGTTACCGAAAATGCTGAAGCTTATTTAATTGATGTTAAAAAACAACAAACAGCTGCCAAAGCAGGAAACGTAAGAAAACTGCCATTATTTGTGGGTGAAAAAGACGGTAAAATGTTTTATATCGCACCAATTAGAGGTAAAGGTTTATGGGATGCTGTATGGGCATACGTTGCAATGGATAAAAATATGGTAATTCAAGGAGCGTTTTTTGATCATAAAGGAGAAACACCAGGATTAGGAGCCAATATTAAGCAACGTTATTTTATGGATGATTTTATCGGTGAAGATTTAATGAACAACGGTTCTTTTAAAGGAATCACTGTATCTAAATCAAATAATGATCCGAAAAACGAAGATAAAAATGATAACGAGGTAGATGCAATTGCAGGAGCAACAATTACTGGAGACGGTGTTGCAGCAATGATTAAATCTGAATTAGGTTTATACGTACCTTACTTTAAAACATTAAAATAATTATGGGACTTTTATCAAAAAAAGACGTAGGATTAATTACGGATCCGTTAGCGGATAATAACCCAATTACAATACAAGTATTAGGTATTTGTTCAGCCTTAGCAATTACAGCAGAGTTAAAAGCATCTATTGTAATGTCTATTTCAGTATTATTTGTATTAGGGGTAGGTAATGTGGTAATCTCATTAATGAGAAACATCATTCCATCAAAAATTAGAATTATTGTACAGTTAATCGTAGTTGCTGCTTTAGTAATTATTGTTGATTTAGTATTAAAAGCATTTGCTTACGAGTTAAGTAAAACACTTTCGGTATTTGTCGGGTTAATTATTACCAACTGTATTATTATGGGACGTTTTGAAGCTTTTGCTTTAGGTAACGGACCATGGAGATCTTTCTTAGACGGAATTGGAAATGCTTTAGGATATGCAGTAATTTTAATTGCGGTAGGTTTCTTTAGAGAGTTGTTAGGTTCTGGTACTTTATTAGGATTTAAAGTATTAGGAGATCCAATAGAACAAACAGGATTATATGCTTTAGGATATGAGAATAACGGATTCATGTTATTATCGCCAATGGCATTAATTGTTGTAGGTATTATTATTTGGGTACAGCGTAGTAGAAACAAAGCATTAATCGAAGACTAACCTAGTTAGGATTCATTAAAATATAGAAAAATGGAACATTTAGAATTATTTTTCAAGTCGATATTTATTGATAACATGGTATTTGCCACTTTTTTAGGGATGTGTTCTTACCTTGCAGTATCTAAAAAAGTAACAACAGCTGTAGGTTTAGGAGCTGCTGTAATCTTTGTATTAGCAGTAACAGTACCTATTAACTGGTTGTTAGACCAATATTTATTACAACCAGGAGCATTATCTTGGTTAGGAGCAGAATATGCAGATTACGATTTAAGTTTCTTATCATTTATCATGTTCATTGCAACTATTGCAACTATGGTACAATTGGTAGAAATTATTGTAGAAAAATTTGCGCCAGCATTGTATAACTCATTAGGTATTTTCTTACCACTAATTGCCGTAAACTGTGCAATTTTAGGAGGGTCTTTATTTATGCAATCTCGTGAAATACCAACTTTAGGTTTATCATTAACTTATGGTATTGGTTCGGGTATTGGATGGTTTTTAGCAATTGTAGCTATTGCTGCAATTCGTGAAAAAATCAGATATTCATCTGTGCCACCAGCATTAAGAGGGTTAGGAATAACGTTTATTATTACTGGGTTAATGGCAATAGGGTTTATGAGTTTCGGAGGTATGTTAACAGGAGGTGATGATGAAGCAAAGAAAGAAGAAGCTCCTAAAGCAAAAATCAAAATAGAAAAGAAAGAAGAAGCAAAACAGCAAGCTGAAAAATTAGCTGATAATACTAAAAAAATTATAGAATAATGATATTTTTAGAAGTAAGTACAGGAGGTACAATAGCTGTAACAGTTATATCTTTTTTAGCAATTGTATTAGTTTTAGTAGGATTGCTATTATTTGTAAAACAAAAACTGGCTCCATCTGGACCAGTAAAAATTACAATTAATGGCGATAAAACAATCGAAGTAGCTTCAGGTGGTACGTTGTTATCAACCTTAGGTAACGAGAAAATATTCTTACCATCAGCATGTGGTGGAGGTGGATCTTGTGTGCAATGTGAATGTCACGTAAATGCTGGTGGAGGTGAAGCCTTACCAACAGAAACACCACACTTTACACGTAAACAATTAGCTAGTGGAGTACGTTTATCTTGTCAGGTAAAAGTAAAACAAGACATGGATATTTCTATTCCAGAAGAAATTTTTGGAATAAAAAAATGGGAAGCTACCGTTGTACGTAACTATAATGTAGCAACATTTATTAAGGAATTTGTAGTTGAAATTCCTGAAGAAATGAATTATAAAGCAGGTGGATATATTCAAATTGAAATTCCAAATTGTGAAATAAAATATTCAGAGATGGATATCACAGCACATCCACAGGATCACCCAGGTGAGCCTGATAAGTTTGAGGCTGATTGGGATAAGTTTAACCTTAGACCATTAGTAATGAAAAATAATGAAACAGTAGAGCGTGCATATTCTATGGCTTCTTACCCTGCAGAAGGAAGAGAGATCATGTTAAACGTTCGTGTAGCTACACCTCCTTTCGATCGCGCCAAAGGCGGATGGATGGATGTAAATCCAGGGGTTGCCTCTTCATACATTTTCAATCAAAAGCCAGGAGATAAAGTAACAATTTCAGGTCCTTATGGAGAGTTTTTTATAAATGAATCAGAAGCTGAAATGTTATACGTAGGTGGTGGAGCAGGTATGGCACCAATGCGTTCACACATTTATCACTTATTTAAAACGTTAAAAACTGGTAGAAAAGTAACGTACTGGTACGGAGGTCGTTCTAAAGCAGAATTGTTTTATATTCACTACTTTAGAGCATTAGAAAAAGATTTTCCAAACTTTAAATTCTTCTTGGCATTATCAGAACCAATGGAACAAGATAACTGGAAAGTTAAAACTGATATTAATGATGAAGCTGGAGACGGGTTTGTTGGGTTTATTCACCAAGTAGTAATAGATCAATACTTATCTAAACATGATGCACCAGAAGATTTAGAATTATATTTCTGTGGACCACCATTAATGAACCAAGCAGTACAAAAAATGGGTGAAGATTTTGGTCTTGATGATGAAAACATCCGTTTTGATGATTTTGGAGGATAAAAACTCAATGTCATTACGAGTAAATATGACAAAGTAATCTTTTCAATAAAAAATAGATTATTTTATAATATAGTTAAAACCGATACAGCAATGTATCGGTTTTTTGTTTTCGTATAATTTTAGTTTATTTTTTACAAAGTAACATACTTATGGTATTTGAAGTTATAAAGCGTACCTTTGCGGCAAATTACTGTAAATGATTACTTTTCAAGATTTAGATTTATCAAATCCGCTACGAAATTCAATTGAAGAATTAGGTTTTGTAAACCCAACACCAATTCAAGAAGAAGCCTTTCCGATTATAAGATCTGGTAAGGATGTAGTAGGTATTGCACAAACAGGTACCGGTAAAACATTTGCGTACATGTTACCGATATTAAGAGATTTAAAATTTTCAAAACAAATACATCCACGAGTATTGGTATTGGTGCCAACGCGTGAGTTAGTAGTGCAGGTGGTTAGTGAAATTGAAAAGTTGTCAGAATTTATGACACTACGTACCGTTGGTGTGTTTGGAGGAATTCCTTTAAATAGACATAAACAAGCGGTGGCTCAAGGAGCAGATATTATTGTAGCTACACCAGGGCGTTTATATGACTTAGCGTTGAGTAATGTTTTAAAAATGAAGTCAATTCAAAAGTTGGTGATTGATGAAGTTGATGTAATGTTAGATTTAGGATTTAGATTTCAATTATTAAATATTTTTGATTTATTACCTGAACGACGTCAAAACATCATGTTTTCAGCAACAATGACAGAGGATGTAGAAGCTTTGATTGATGATTTTTTTACAGCGCCTAAAAAAATATTTATTGCAGTTAGTGGTACGCCGTTAGATAACATCAAACAAATAAGTTATGATGTGCCTAATTTTTATACCAAAGTTAATTTATTAAATGAATTATTATTTGATAAAAATGAATACAGCAAAGTATTGATTTTTGCACCTAACAAAAGAAATGCAGACAGATTATTTGAATGTGTAAAAGAAGAGTTTCCATCACAATCATGTGTAATTCACTCGAATAAAACACAAAATTATCGATTGCGATCTATCGAACAATTTAATAAAGGAGAAAAGAGAATTTTAATAGCTACAGATGTTATTGCACGTGGATTAGATTTAGAGGAAGTTACACACGTAATTAACTTTAATACGCCACATTTTCCTGAAAATTACATGCACAGAATTGGTCGTACAGGTCGTGCAGAGCATGAAGGAAAAACAATTTTATTTGCTACTGAAAAAGAACAAGAAGCAAAACAACGAATAGAGGAGTTAATGAATTATGAGATTCCTAAGTTAGAAATTCCTGAGCAAGTTGAAATATCAAAGCAATTAACAGAAGAAGAACGTCCGAAGGAAG
This sequence comes from Tenacibaculum soleae, assembly GCF_030549005.1. Lineage (NCBI taxonomy): Bacteria > Pseudomonadati > Bacteroidota > Flavobacteriia > Flavobacteriales > Flavobacteriaceae > Tenacibaculum > Tenacibaculum soleae. Next base: position 102,495 of record NZ_JAUOSW010000001.1, on the reverse strand, counting down.
AAAGAGAGGTTAATAAAAACAGAACATCTCAAGAGTATGTTCCAGGTCCAGCTTTCCATGAAAAGAAAGAAAAAAACCAAAAAACCAACCAAGGAGGTTCATATCGTAGAGAAATTGCTAAAAAATACAAAAAGCCAAAAACAAGAGGAGATAAGAATTATAATATGCGAAACAAGAAAAAATAATGCAAGCACTTACCAAACAAGAACTGCATAATTTAGGAATGAATATTGTAGGAAAAAAACTACAAGAAATGGGATACGAATTTGTTGCTATAAATAGTGAACTTAAAAAACATCCCCAGTTTGTATTGTTTAAAAAAGGAGAGCCTACCATTTTTGTTTTAGTAAAAACGACAAATAATATTCAAACACCACAAGAATACGATGTATTGTGGATGGAAACATTTAAAGAGCATGCAAAAAAACAACATGCTAAAATATGGTTTGCAGGAATCGGTATTGCTAATTCTCAAAGTGTTGGTTCACCTGTTTTTAAAGATCAACCTTATTATGTCGCTTTTGATGATTTTGTGAAAGTTTTATAACAAGTTAAAAAACCACTTTTTCGAATAACAAAAAAAATCCTACTTATATAAAGTAGGATTTTTCATTAAGTTTACTTAATAAAAGTTACCTAAGTTTAGTTTCTTGAGTATACTGGTTGTTTACAATAAAGATAAATACCAGTTATACATCTTTAAAAGCTAATTATATAAAACAGTTATTATCCTGTTTTTTAGATGGTTGTGTTTTTGTATATTTGTGATAAGGGAATATTAATTAATAACTTTTAATTATGAAAAATCAATTATTTAAGGGGATTCAAGACTTTTTTAAAAACATTTTTGAGCAATTAGCTGAGTTTGGTAAAGCTGCTGGCTATGCTATAAATCATTAATTTAACATAAGTTTTGAAGAAAAACACTCATTTTAGGGAAAATGAGTGTTTTTTTATGCTTTTTTAATTTTTTTGCTATGAATAATTTATCAGCAAAAATAAAGGAATGTAAAATATGTAAATATTGTATTGATCCAAAACCTATTGTACTTGTAAATAAAACATCAAGAATTATAATTATTGGTCAAGCGCCAGGGTTAAAGGTTCATCAATCTTGAATTCCATGGGATGATGCTAGTGGAAAACAATTAAGAAAATGGTTAGGAGTTAAAGTTGGTCAGTTTTATGATGCTAATAATTTTGGTATTATCCCTATGGGTTTCTATTATCAAGGAAAAGGCAAATCAGGAGATTTACCGCAAATGAAAGAATGTGCTCCGCAATGGCATAACCTGTTGATGAATAAAACAACCAATGTAAAAATAATTATTTTAATAGGGGTATACGCACAAAAGTATTGCCTGAAAGAATAAGCTAAAAAACCTTAATAGCAACGATTAGTACTCATAAAGAATATTTACCTACATATTTTGTATTGCCACACCCATCACCAAGAAAATAGATTTTGATTGAAAAAAAATCCTTGGCTCGAAAAGAAATACTCCCAAAGTAAAAAAAGAAAGTAACAGAAATAATTTAGATTTCATAAGTTGATAAATTTGTATTTTTGCATTCTATGTTAGAAACAAGAGAAGCGATATCAGAAAAGGCGGTTTTAATAGGTATTATAACCCAGCATCAAGATGAAAAACAATCTGAAGAATTTTTAGATGAATTAGAATTTTTAACTTCAACTGCAGGAGGAATAACAGTAAAACGTTTTGTTCAGAAATTAGAAAAACCAAACCCAAAAACTTTTTTAGGTACAGGTAAGTTAGAGGAAGTAAAAGCGTATATAGAAACACATAATATTGGTACTGCAATTTTTGATGACGAATTGACTCCAGCTCAAATCAGAAATATTGAAAATTATTTAGACTGTAAGATTTTAGATAGAACAAATTTAATTCTCGATATCTTTGCAAGTAGAGCGCAAACAAGTTCAGCAAAAGCGCAAGTAGAATTGGCGCAATACCAATATTTATTACCTCGTTTAACAAGGATGTGGACTCACCTAGATAAGCAAAAAGGAGGTATTGGTATGCGTGGTCCTGGTGAAACCGAGATCGAAACAGATCGACGTATTATTAGAGATAAAATCACATTGCTTAAGAAAAAACTTGTTACTATTGATAAGCAAATGGCAGTGCAAAGAAAAAATAGAGGCAGAATGGTTCGTGTTTCATTAGTAGGGTATACGAATGTAGGTAAATCTACATTAATGAATGTTATCAGTAAAAGTGATGTATTTGCTGAAAACAAACTGTTTGCGACTTTAGATACCACTGTACGAAAAGTAGTTATAAAAAATATACCTTTTTTAATGACAGATACCGTTGGTTTTATTAGAAAATTACCAACTCAATTAGTAGAGTCATTTAAATCTACTTTAGACGAAGTGCGTGAGTCTGACTTATTGTTGCACGTGGTTGATATTTGTCATCCTAATTTTGAAGATCATATTGCATCGGTTAATAAAATTTTAGATGAAATTGGTAGTGCAAACAAACCTGTGGTAATGGTATTTAATAAAATAGATGCTTATACACATGAAACAATTGCTGAAGATGATATGATAACTGAAAAATCAAAAATTCATTATACACTTGACGATTGGAAAAAAACATGGATAAATGATTTAGGTAAAGAGAGCCTTTTTATATCAGCTTTAAATAAAGAAAACTTAGAGAATTTTAAAGAAAAAGTGTATGAAGAAGTAAAGAAAATACACATTCAGCGCTTTCCATACAATGATTTTTTGTATCAAAATTATGAGTGATTTTAATTGATTGGCAACCTAAATAATAAAAAATCTTATAAATTCTTTGTGTTTATAAGATTTTTTATTATTTTTAATAACGCTTAATTAAAAAGTTAAGTGTAAGAAAAACAATATTTTATACATTTTATTCCCCCTAAAAATGAAAAAAAATAACACTTCACGGTTTAAATTACCAAAAGAAAACTTAAATATCAAAAGTTTAAATAGGTTCAATTATTTTTTTATGATTTTTAAAGAGAGCTAGAATAGTTTTAACTATTAGAGTCTTGATTTAATGTAAAATAGAAATGTAATGAAAAAGCTAGCGATAATTATAGTCACTTTTTTTTGGATGCAACAAATGTATTCACAAGAAATCTGTGAGTCAAAAGATAAGGTTTTGATAGATGTAAATACTATTAGTAAGTGTGAAGTAGAAACAGGAAGAGCCTACAAAAATACTGCTGTTGTATCTAGAAGAAGATATTTAAAAAAACGAGTTTATTTAAATGAAGCAATTTCTTTAAGTAGTAGTCTAAAAACAAATAATATTTCAACTTTTAAAACGGACAGTAAATTAGATACTCAGCTGTTGTCAGTGCTAAAAAACGCATCAAATAAAAGTATTTCTTTTGATTCTGTTGAAAAAATACCATTATTTATTTCCTGTAGTGACAATGAGTTAGATGAAACAGCTTGTTTTAATAAAGAAATGCAAAACCACATTGTAAATAGTTTTAGGTACCCTGAAAAAGCTTTGCAGAGAGGAATTCAAGGTGATTTAAAAGTGAGTTTTATTATCAACGAAAAAGGAACTGTAACAAGCGTAAAAGTAACCGGTACGAGTGAAAGTGTTCTTTTAAAAAACGAAGCAAAAAGAATTGTCTTGTTACTTCCTAAATTTTTACCAGGAGAAGAAAAAGGAATTAAGGTCAAAGTTCTATATTCATTTCCTATGAGTTTTACGTTGGAATAGATGTTTAATTTGACAGGGTTTTTCCTATTTTTGTTGTTGTATTCAATTATTTAATAAATAAAGCAATATCTTTGCAGACTATCTTAGGTAATTGTTATTCTGTAGATAGTTTATTAATAGAGTAATACCCCGTTTTTTATGAAAAAAATCTTATTGTTATTAATGTGTTCTTTTTCTGTCAGCATTATGTCACAAGAAGTTTGTGAGTCACCAGAAGAAGCAGAGTTAGATTTAAATAGTATTAGTGTGACTAAGTGTACTATAAAAGAATCAAAAAATAAAAATAATAAAAAATCAAGACAAATTACAGTAAAGGTTTCTGCAAATAGGCGCTATTTGAAGAAGAGGGAAGCTGTAAAAAAACAAAAAACAGCAGGGCTTAGTGATTTAGGAGTGGCTTCTATAGAAAATACCGTACAATCTTCGGAAATAACGAAATCGATTTCGTTAAAAAATAATATAAAGGATATTAAAAATAAATTATCTGCTGAAGAGCTGAGAAAAGCATCAAAATTTAGCACAGTTGATAAGATACCATTATTTAATTCATGTAAAAAAGCCAAAAAAGGTGAGCGAATTGATTGCTTTAATCAAGAGATGGTAACTCATATATCCAAACATTTTAGATACCCAAGTGATGCAATTAAAGAATCTATTCAGGGAGAGGTATGGGTTCGCTTTATTATTGATAAAAATGGAGAAGTAAAGAATATAAAAACTTTAGGGCCAAAAAATGGACAGATTTTAAATCAAGAAGCTGTTAGAGTGGTTTCTAAATTACCTCAATTTATACCTGCAAAAAAAGACGGAGGGCGAATTTCAGTGAAATATGGTTTTCCTATTTCTTTTGCTTTAGAAGAGTAATATTAAAATTAAATCAACTTAAATTAAATACTATGCTTAAAAAACTACTTTTAGGTTTTTTTGTGACTTATAGTTTCTTGTTGTCAGCTCAAGTTACAATATCAGGAAAAGTTTATGACGAATATTTAGAACCCTTCCCTAATGCGTTAATTAATTCATTACAAGGTAAAACAATTTCAGGTGTAGATGGAAATTTTACTTTGACTTTAAAATCAGAGCTACCGTTTTCTATTCAGGTTTCAGCATTTGGGTATCAAACAGAAGTTGTAGAGGTAATATCCCTCGATCAAGAAATAAATATTATATTAAAAGAAAATACAAGCTTGGATGAAGTTGTAATTTCAGCGTCTAGATCCCCTGAGCGTGTTATTGAATCACCAGTAACTATTGAAAGAATGGGGATTTCCGATATAAAAAGAAATACTTCGGTATCGTTTTATGATGGAGTTACAAACTTAAAAGGAATTTCATCACGTGAAGCTAGTTATGGGTTTAAATCGGTAAACTCTAGAGGTTTTTCTACTTTTGATAATACAAGATTTGTTCAGTTGGTAGATGGTGTAGAAACGTCAATCCCTGCATTAAATTTTTCTGCGGGTAACGTTGTCGGTCTATCTGAATTGGATGTTAGAGATGTTGAAATATTGCCAGGAGCTTCGTCAGCTTTGTATGGAGCAAATGCTTTTAATGGTATCTTATTGATGAGGAGTAAGAATCCTTTTAAATATGATGGAATAAGTGCATATTTTAAAAGTGGTGTTATTAGCCAAAAAGCTTCAGGAAATAATCAGTTTTATGATGTGGGAGTTAGAATGGCTCATAAGTTTAGTAATTATTTTGCTGCAAAAGTTAATTTAGTGTCTTATAAGGCTGAAGAATGGCACGCAGAAGATGATTCAAATACAACAGGTGTTGGAGGTGTTGTAAAAAGTGGAAATAGAATAGATACTCCAGATTATGATGGGGTAAATGTTTATGGAGATGAAGTTACTTATACTTTTCCAGGTATTGGAACAGTTAGTAGAACAGGTTATGCTGAAAAAGATTTGTATGAATACGATGGAAAAGGAGTAAAGTTTGATGCGTCATTACATTATAGACCGATGGGTAATGAAAAATTAGAAATTGTTTATAACTCTCGCTTTTCACAAGGAAATAATTTGTATCAAGCATCAAACCGTTTTTCACAAGAAGATTTTTATGTAGAGCAACATAAGTTAGAGGTTTTAGGAAAAAACTATTTTGTTCGAGGTTACTATACAGGTAATAATGGAGGAGATAAAACACATGACTTGCGATTTGCAGGTATAGCTTTAAATGAAAAATATAATCCAAGTAATATCTGGTTTGGAGAATATGGAGCAGCATTTTCAGGAGCTATTTTGGGTGTGGCACCGGGGAGTGACACAGCAGCAAGAGCTTATGCTGATAGAAATAGATTACAGCCAGGAACAAGTGCTTTTGAGCAAGCATTAAACGAGGTTATAGATACGCCAATAGCTAAAGGTGGTGCTGGTATAAGAGATAAGACAGGTTTTTATCATGCAGATGCAAACTATAATTTTAGAGATTTAATTACATGGGCTGAGTTTCAAATAGGAGGTTCATATCGTCAATTTATTATTGATTCTCAAGGAACATTATTTACTGATAAAGAAGCGCCTATCAAAACCAGCATGTATGGGGTATACTCTCAAGTGCAAAAAAAGTTTTTAAACGATCGTTTAAAATTTACAGGATCTGTTCGTTATGATAAATCTAAAAATTTTGATGGTGATTTTTCACCAAGAATAGCATTAAATTACTCAATTAAAGAGAACAAAATATTAAGAATTTCGTATCAAACAGGTTTTAGAACCCCAAGTACCATTGAGCAATATTTAGGTTTAAGATCAGGGCCTGATAGCTTTTTAATAGGTACATCTCAAGAAAATATAGATCGCTTTTCTGCTCAGGTTTTAAATAGTAATGGAACAACCAGTGAGATTACTGGAGCAGATGTTTTTGAAAAAGCATTTGTATTAGGTGCAGGAGGTTTTGTTAGTGTAGACCCTACGCCTATAAAACCTGAAAAAGTATCTTCATATGAATTAGGTTATAGAAGTATTGTAAATTTAAGTGATACTAATATTTTAGAGTTAGATGTAAATGGTTATTATAATCAATATGATAATTTTGTAGCAACTAAAAATGTTTTAGTACCCAATTATGGTAATTCAATTATGATTGGCGCTGATGGTAAACCTTTTGATGCAACAGGTTTTGCGATAAATTCAAATACAACAGCAAATGTAGAGTCATATGGAATAGGAATAGGATTGAATACTAAAGTTTTTAAAGCATTTAATTTAGGATTAAATTACACTTTAAGTAAGCTAGTTTTTGATCAGGAAGAAGATTTAGAATTTCAGCCAGGATTCAATACTCCAGAGCACCAAGTGAAGTTAATGTTTGGAAACGATAATTTATTTAATAATTTTGGTTTTAATATTAATGCAAGGTGGCAAAATGAGTTTTTATGGCAATCAGCTTTCTTAAGTGGTAATGTTGAAAGTAGAACAGTGTTAGATGCACAAATGAATTATAGAATACCATCATTAAAATCGGTAATTAAAGTTGGAGGTACTAATTTAACAACAAAAGAATATGTTGTTGCACCTGGATCAGGATTAATAGGTTCAATGTATTATATATCATGGACTATAAACTAATAGTAAAATAAGGTTAAAAAGAGATAAATCATGTATTTGTCTCTTTTTTTTTGTTTTAAGTGGTTATTTGTTGTTTTTGTTGTAAATTTGCGGCCTTTAAAAATAGGTTGATTTTTATTTTTTATCCCTTTATTATGAATAAGTTATTGTTTTTAGGATTCTTGATGTGTGTGGTGACAGTTTTTTCTCAAGAGGTTTGTGAGTCACCTGATGCTGCTGAAGCAGATTTAAATACTATAAGTATTACCAAATGTGCAATTACTCCAATAAAAAAATCTAAAGATAAAAGATCTCGTCAAATTAGAGTGAATGTTTCTGCTAGAAGAAGAGCGTTAAAGAAAAGAACTATAGCGTCAACAAATAGTTTAAGTACTTCAGGAATAGCTAATTCACCCGAGAAAAAAGAAACAGCAACCTTAAATGTTGTAAATTTACCTAAAAAGGTAAATTTAAAAAAGAATATAGAGAGCCTTAAAAACAAATTATCTAAAGAAGAGGTTGATAAAGCATTAAGATTTACAGCGGTAGACAAAATACCAACATTTAAAAGCTGTGAAAAAGCAAAAAGAAATGAAAGGTCTGATTGCTTTAATACAGAAATGGTAAAACACATATCAAAACACTTTAGTTATCCTGGAGAAGCTGTTATATCGCATACTGAAGGAGAAGTTTGGGTAAGATTCATTATTGATAAAAATGGATATGTAAAAAACATCAAAACTTTAGGTCCCGATAATGGCGAAATATTAAATAATGAAGCTCAACGAGTAGTTTCAAAATTACCAAGATTTAAACCCGCAAAAAAAGACGGAATACGTACTTCAGTAAAGTATGGATTTCCTATAAACTTCTCATTAGAGGAATAACTTCACAATTATTTATATTAAATTTTTTTAAAATGTTCAATAAACAATTAACACTAATTGTTTTTACATTGTGCAGTATAATGTCATACGCACAAGTAGAAATAAAAGGATTGGTATACGATGAATACCTAGAGCCTTTTTACAATGCTAATATTACCTTTGATGGTAAACATGTTTCTTCAAATGTAGAAGGTCAATTTACCTTAAAAACGAGTAAAAAATTACCAATTACATTAAGAGTATCTGCTTTTGGTTATCAAACAGAGCAACTTGTTATTACAACTCTAAAAAAATCAATTAATATTATTTTAAAAGAAAATGTATTACTAGATCAAATAGTAATTTCTGCTTCTAGAGTACCTGAAAGGATTATAGAATCTCCAGTTACAATTGAGCGATTTGGTATGACAGATATTAAAAATACATCTTCTAAATCTTTTTATGATGGGTTGGTTAATTTAAAAGGAGTTCAATCAAGAGAAGGTAGTTATGGTTTTAAATCTATAAACACCCGTGGTTTTTCTGATTTTAGTAACTCTCGTTTTGTACAAATGATAGATGGTATGGATACTGCGGCTCAGGCTTTAAGTTTTAGTACTGGTAATTTTTCAGGTGTTTCAGAATTAGATATACTAAGTGTTGAGATTTTACCAGGAGCATCATCTGCTTTATATGGAGCTAATGCTTATAATGGTTTAATGCTTATGAATACTAAAAACCCGTTTAATTATACAGGAATTAGTACGATGTTTAAGAGCGGATACATGAGTCAAAATGAAGGCGGTAATAACCCTTTTTATGATGTGGCAGTAAGAATGGCTTATAAGTTTAACGAATCTTTTGCAGCAAAAGTAAACTTATCATATTATGAAGCAGAAGAATGGCATGCCAATGATTTACGTAATAAAGAAGTTGATACTAATAAATTAATTTTAGGTAATAAAACTTCAACAATTAATTATGATGGAGTAAATACTTACGGAGACGAAATTTTTGGAGATTTATCATTGTATAATAATGCATTACAAAATATAGACCCTAGTATTGAGGAAATTCCATGGGGAACACTTTCGAGAAGAACAGGGTACAAGGAAAGCGAACTTTTAAGAAATGATTTTAAAACTAATAATTTAAGGTTTTCTGGATCACTTTATTTTCGTCCGTTTGAAGATGAAAGTTTAGAAATTGAATTATCTTCTAGATTTTCATTAAGAGATAACCTTTTTCAAGGAACTAGTAGATTTGCTCAAAGAAAGTACTTTACGCAACAGCATAAATTTAATGTGAAAGGAAAAGACTTTTATTTAAGGGCTTACTATACAGGTAATGATTCTGGTGATTCATATGATTTAACAAGAACAGGTATTGCGCTTAATGAAAGTGCTACAAATAGTGCTGCCTGGAGAGATGAATATGTAACTCAACGATACCTTAATAACACAACTATTGAAGAAGCAAGGCGTTTGGCTGACGTAAATAGGTTACAGCCTAATACAAGTTCTTTCAATACCGAATTTAATAAAATTACTACAACTTTAACCTCTGAAGGGGGTAGTGCTTTATATGAAAAAAGTAGTTATATACACTTAGACGGAAATTATAACTTTAAAAGGTTATTAAATAACTGGGCAGATATACAAATCGGAGGATCATTTAGAGAGTATAACCCAGCATCTAAAGGAACATTATTTAATGATTATTATCAAGCTATTGAAATTGAAGAGTATGGTATGTATTCTCAAATTCAAAAGAAACTATTAAATGAAAAATTAAAAGTAACTGGATCACTTCGTTATGATAAGGCAGATAATTTTGATGGTAATTTTTCACCAAGAATTGCTCTAAATTACTCGTTAGGAGAAGAAAAAAATCATGTTTTAAGAGCTTCTTATCAAACAGGATTTAGAAACCCAACTGTACAAGAACAGTATATGTTTTTAAACCCAGCTGTTAAAACTAGTGTGGGTACAGTAAAAGACAATTTAAATAGGATATATATACCAAATAGTTTTTATAATGTTTGGGATGAAGCATCAGGACAATATGTTGGTGCATATAGAACTTTAACAGGTGGTGAAATAATTAATAATTCATTACTAACAAAAACGGTGTATTATGATGTTGATTCATACACTGGAGAGTCTTATCAAAAATCGAATTATGGTGAAGTTGTGCCTGAGGTTGTAAAAACATTTGAACTAGGATACAGAAGTATGTTTCGTTTAAATAATAAAACAAATTTTGATTTAGATGTAAATGCTTATTATAGTAAACATGATAATTTTGTATTTACTCAAGATGTAGTTGTGCCTAATGGAGGTCAAGTATATCCTTATGGAAACAGAAAGTTAACAGCAGATGAACTATTAGAATCAAAAAATGCTTACGGTTTAATTGTGGATGGTGTTTTGGTATTAGATGAAGAAGCTAATATAGCATTTAATAATGGTTTTGTAAATGAGTTTAATATTATTACCAATAGTAAATCATTAATTGAATCATATGGGTTTACTTTAGGAGCACATACAAAATTATTTCAAAATTTTGATTTTGGAGTAAACTATAGCTTTAATGACTATTCTATGAAAGATAAAGATAATGGTCAATTTGAACCTAACTTTAATACGCCTAAACATGCAGTAAAATTACAGTTTGGAAACAATAAACTTTTTAAAGATTTTGGTTTTAATGTTAATGCAAGATGGTCAGATAATTACAAATGGGTTTCTACCTTTGTAAGAGGTAATGTGTCTGCAAGAACAGTAATAGATGCACAGTTAAATTATCGCATACCATCAATGAAATCTAAATTTAAAATTGGAGGAACAAACTTATTCGGAAAAGAATATTTTGTAGCACCTGGCTCTGGTCAAATAGGGCAATTATATTATGTTTCTTGGACAATAAATAACTAATTTCTATAGTTAATTTACATCATAAAAAAACCGAGCATTTGCTCGGTTTTTTTATGATGTAAATTTAAGAATTAAGAATCGTTAGAATGATCAATAGTATCTATGTTTTTTGCTCTTTTTTTCCAATTATTCCTTGCTAAACTTTGTAAATCGGCAACATTATCACTTTCATCCATAATTTCAAAACCTAATAAGGTTTCAATTACATCCTCTTGTGTTACTAATCCACTTACTGAGCCATATTCATCAACAACTAAAGCCAAATGCTCACGTTGTTTGATTAGTTTGTCAAATAAGTCAGGAATAGATAAATCTCTATTTGCAATTATTATTTCTCTTTTAATTGATTTTAAGGCTTCATTTCCTTTCTTATCAATCAAGGCAAGTAATAGTTCATTTTTTAAAAAATAACCAGTTATGTTATCTGTTTTTTCTGAAAACACAGGTATTCTTGAGAAGTGTAATTGCTTGTTGTTGTCAAAAAAAGATTGAATAGTGTCGTTTTCATTTGCAATTGTAATAACAGTACGAGGTGTCATGATATCTTTTATTTGAACATCTTTAAAGTTTAACATGTTTCTAATCACATTACTTTCATTTTCATGAAACACACCTTCTTGCTCGGCAATATCTGTCATAACAGAAAAATCTTCCCTACTTAAAACACTTTCACCATGTCCGCTTCTTCCGCCAATTAATTTTGTGGTTAATTGTAGTATCCATAAAACCCCTGTCCATCTTAACGGAAAGATCATTATTTTTAAGGCTTTGGTTGTAAAATTAGCAAGTTGTTTCCAGTAAGTAGCACCAATTGTTTTTGGTATAATTTCAGAGGCAACAAGTATCAAAATAGTCATAATTGCAGAAACTATAAAAACACCATAACCATCATCATTAAATATTTTTTTTGCTTCAGTACCTACTAAAATAGCTCCAACTGTGTGTGCGAGCGTGTTTAATGTAAGAATGGCAATTAAAGGTTTGTCTACGTCTTTTTTTAAAGCTTCTAATTGTATTGCAAATGTTTTACCTTCTTTCTTTTTTACGTTTACAAAGGTTGGAGTAACACTAAGTAATACGGCTTCTAATATCGAACAGATAAAAGAAAAAAAGATAGATGCTGTTGCGTAAATTATTAATAAAGTCATTCTTTTTAAAATTTTAGCTAAAATAAACAAAAAAGAAAACCTCAAGGGAAAATATTCCTTGAGGTTTTCTTTTTTTATAAGTGTTAAGTTGTTAAAAACCGTAATTTACTCCTAAACCAAATACTTCTTTTGTTTGAAATCCACGGTAGGCATTATCGTCATAAATTGCTTGCATAGAAAGATTTGCTGAGATGTATTTGTTAACTTTCATTACAACATTAACAGTGTAGTCAAGATCAATATTTTGAGCATCTTCAAGGTAGTTACTGTAAAGATTTAAAATATTTTCAACTGAAATGTTTTTCATTATGTCTAACTTATAATAAGCATTTACTGCAGCACCTAATTCATATCTTGAGCTTTCTCCTTGTTTAACACCAAAAGCAGGTCCTAAATCTGTTAAGTGAGCGTCAACTAAAATTAATTTAGAAGTTGCAGGCGCAATGTTTATTTTTAAATTATCAGATTTTTTCCACAACATACCAGGTCCAAATTGGAAGTATGCAGGAGAGAAAAAATGAGATGTTTGTACGTTGTCAACATAAGTTGATGACATTTGTGTTTTAAAATTTAAAAAGGCTGAGTAGTACCAATACCCAGAAGCTCTTTTACCTAATAAAGAGTTTAGCTCTAAACGATCATCTGTTTTTTGAACAGCTTCTTTTTTAATTTTTGTTAGTCCGTAAGAAGCAATTAATTTATTATCCCAAGTCCAATCTCCTTTGGTGTAGTTAAAATCATAATTTAAACCCAGTGTTCCTGAAATGTTGTTTGCACCACCAGCTAACCAATTATTAAAAGCCGATTGGTTAAATAGAAAAGAAATATTTCCACCTCTTTTCCAACCATCTTTAGCTTCTTTCTTCTCTGTTTCTTCTTGAGCATTTATAGATAATGCACCTAGTAAAATAGCGATTGCTACTAATTTTTTCATTATAATAAGTTTTATTTTTGGGTGTAAAATTACACCTTATCTAGGCTTTAGACAATATAATTTTTTAAAAGTCACTTTTGATGGAAAATATAATTTACACCAATTCCAAATACTTCTTTAAATTGTATCTTACTAGAGGCATCATCATCAATAATAGTATGAAAACCAAGGTTGGTTGATATATATTTGTTTATTTTAACAACTAAATTTAATTGATAATTAACATCAATATTAAAAGGGTTTCTTAAATAATCGGAATAAATAGCAATAATGTTTTCCATGGTAATGTCTTTCATTATTTCTTGTTTAAAATAAGCTGATAGATTGAATCCTAATCCGAAATTTGTGTTTTTCCCTTCTTGTACACCATATTTACCTGAAAACTCTGAGCTAACAAAAGTAAAACGTGCAGTTGCTGGCGCTATATTTATTCTTTGATTATCAGATTTTTTCCATAACATACCAGGGCCAAAACTCCAATAAGCAGGAGAAAATAGGTCAGATATAGGTGTTTTTATGTTGTCTTTATATTCATAACCTCTACTATACTGTGTTTTAAAATTAGTAAAAAAAGAAACAAACCAAAGTTTAGATGTTTTTAACCCCAATAAGGAGTTATACTCAAAGTTATCATCTGTTTTCCTTAAGCCTTTTTCATCAATATGACTTAAGCCATAACTTGTAATTAGTTTATTGTCCCAATTCCACTTGTTCTTTTTATAATTAAAATCATATTCAAGTCCCATATTTCCTGCCACAGTATTGTTACCTCCAGCTGCCCAGTTAGAAAAAGAAGATTGATTGAATAAAAAAGTATATTTACCAGTTATTTTTAGTCTTTTAGGTATGCTGTCTTTTGTTTTTTCTTGAGAAAAAACCATGAAAGAACAACCTGTAAGCAATAAAAGCAGAAGTTTTTTCATTGAAAAGGAGGTAAGAGAGTTATTTAGTTTTTTTGTATAAAGGAACAGTTGAGCACGCTTCGCCAAACATAATTGTTTTGGCAATTGGCTGAATTTTTTTGATTAAAAAAGTATAAGCAGATGCAGGTATGGGTTTGTTGGTGCAACCTTTTATAATAACTGGTTTGTTAGCAAATTCAGTAGTATCTAGATTTAAAATTATTTCTTGATAAATAACAGTTTCTAATAATTCTAAATTACCAACAACAATTTTGTTAGCAAATTCTGATAAATGAGCGGTTAATAATAAATATGCCCAAGATGGAATAATGGCATCTGATGAACAAGTTAAAGCAACGTAATTGTTTTGATATTGAGACCAATCGTGATTTTTTACCTGTTCTCTAAAGTCTTTTTCACGAAGAATTAACTCTTCATACAACCAATCTTTAATGTCAAAAACAATACGTTGTCCTTTTGGGTAATAATCTTCAAGGTCAACGGTTATTAATTTACTGTTGGCAACTCTGTTTGTAATTTCTTCAATCATTTTATAACATTCCTAATTCTAATTTAGCCTCTTCGCTCATCATTTCTTGAGTCCAAGTAGGGTCAAAAGTAATTTCTACTTCACAGGCGTTAATTTCTTTTAATGATTTTACCTTTTCTTCAATATCAACAGGTAAGCTTTCTGCTACTGGACAGTTAGGTGATGTTAATGTCATTAATATTTTAGCATCGTTTTCTTCAGAAACAAATACATCATAAATTAATCCTAATTCATAAATGTCTACAGGAATTTCTGGGTCATATATTGTTTTTAAAACACCAACTATTTTATCTCCTAAATCGTCTAATTCTTTATCAGTCATTACTCTTGTTCTTTTAATTTGTTAGTTTAGATTGCTGTGCAATCGCATACATTTTTATTTGTTTTATCATTGAAACTAATCCGTTAGCTCTTGTAGGGCTTAAATGTTCTTTAAGGCCTATTTCATCAATAAAATCAGTTTTAGCTTCAATAATTGCTTGCGGACTTTGATTTGAAAATACTCTTAGTAATAACGCCACAATTCCTTTAGTTAAAATAGCATCGCTATCGGCGGTAAATTCAATAGTATCATTTTTCAATTCAGAATATAACCATACTTTTGATTGACATCCTTTTATTAAATTTTCATCTAACTTATAAGTATCATTTATTAAAGGTAATGATTTACCTAAGTCAATTATATACTCATAACGTTCCATCCAGTCTTCAAACATAGAAAACTCATCAATAATTTCTTCTTGTATTTCTTTGATAGTCATTTTTTAAAACTATTTTTGCACCTTTAAAAGACACTTTACTTAAAAGTGCAAAATTACAGTAAAAAAATAAGAAATGAGTAAATTATTAGCAGTTGGTACCGTAGCTTATGACGCTATTGAAACACCTTTTGGTAAAACGGATAAGATATTAGGAGGTTCTGGAACGTTTGTAGGATTGGCAGCATCGCAATTTGGCGTAAAAACAGGCGTGGTTTCTGTTGTTGGAGGCGACTTTTTGCCGTCATATATAGACATGATGAACAATAAAGGTATTAATACCGATGGTATTGAGGTTGTTAAAGAAGGAAAAACTTTTTTCTGGAGCGGAAAATATCATAATGATATGAACTCTCGTGATACTTTAATTACTGAGTTAAATGTATTAGAACATTTTACACCAGTAGTACCAACAGAATTTAAGGATGCAGGTATTGTTATGTTGGGTAATTTACACCCGTTAACACAGGCATCGGTTTTAGATCAGATGACAGAAAGACCAAAATTAGTTGTGTTAGATACAATGAATTTTTGGATGGACATTGCGTTAGATGATTTACACACAGTTTTAAAACGTGTAGATGTTATTACGATTAATGATGAAGAAGCACGTCAGTTAAGCGGAGAATATTCGTTAGTAAATGCAGCGAAAAAAATCCATGAAATGGGACCAAAATACGTGGTGATTAAAAAAGGAGAACATGGAGCTTTATTATTTAATGAAGGAAAGATGTTTTTTGCACCAGCATTACCATTAGCAGAGGTTTTTGACCCAACAGGAGCCGGGGATACTTTTGCAGGAGGTTTTTGTGGATATTTAGCTAAAACAGAAGATATTTCGTTTGAAAATATGAAAAACGGAATTATTTACGGATCAAATCTTGCTTCTTTTTGTGTTGAGAAATTTGGAACACAACGTATGGAGGAATTAACAAAAGATGAAGTACAAGCTCGTTTGCAGGCTTTTAAAGAGTTAACGCAGTTTGATATAGAATTATCATAAATAAAAATCCGCGCTTTTTTGCCGCGGATTTTTTTATACAACAAAACAACACTAACAACAATACGCAATTAAATATATTATCAAATGAGTGATGCTATTAAACACGAATGTGGTATCGCAATGGTTCGATTATTAAAACCATTACAGTACTATAAAGATAAATACGGAACAGCATTTTATGGAGTAAATAAAATGTACTTATTAATGGAAAAACAGCACAACCGTGGTCAAGATGGTGCGGGTTTGGCTAGTATCAAATTTAATGTAGATCCGGGTACAAGATATATTAGTAGAGTGCGTTCTAATCAATCGCAACCAATACAGGATATTTTCGGAAAAGTTAATAAAAGAATTAACGGAGTTTTTGAAGAAAATCCAACAAAAGTTGATGACGTTAAATGGCAAGAAGAAAACATACCGTACTTAGGAAACTTGTTTTTAGGACACGTTCGTTACGGAACCTTTGGTAAAAACTCTATTGAAAGTGTACATCCATTTTTACGTCAAAGTAACTGGAAACATCAAAGCTTAATAGTTGCAGGTAATTTTAATATGACCAATTCAAAGCAACTATTAAATGATTTAATTGAGTTAGGGCAACATCCAAAAGAGGCTACCGATACGGTAACAGTGATGGAAAAAATTGGACATTTTTTAGAAGATGAAGTTTCTGATTTATATATAAAAGCAAAAGAAGCTGGGTTTAATAAACAAAACGCCTCTCCGTTTATAGAAGAACATTTAGATATACAGCGGATATTAAAACGTTCAGCAAAAAATTGGGACGGTGGTTATGCAATGGCAGGGTTGTTAGGACATGGAGATGCATTTGTATTAAGAGATCCATCAGCAATTCGTCCAGCCTTTTATTATCAAGATGATGAAGTTGTAGTGGTTGCATCTGAACGCCCAGTAATTCAAACAGTATTTAATGTTGCTATTGACAAGATTAAAGAAATCGATAGAGGGCATGCGTTAATCATTAAAAAGAACGGAGAAACTTCAATGAAGCCTGTTTTAGAACAGCGTGAAAAGAAAGCTTGTTCTTTTGAGCGTATATACTTTTCAAGAGGGAGTGATGCTGCTATTTACGAAGAAAGAAAAAACTTAGGAAAATACGTTTTTCCAGAGGTTTTGAAATCAATAGATAATGATATCGAAAATTCAGTTTTTTCATACATTCCAAATACAGCCGAAACTTCATTTTTCGGAATGATGGAAGCTGCTGAAGATGTGTTAAATCAGCAAAAAACAGCTGCTATTTTAGCAGGAGAAGGTAAATTATCAAAAGAAAAAGTAACTGAAATTTTATCTAAAAGACCTCGTTTTGAAAAAATAGCCATTAAAGACGCAAAACTTAGAACTTTTATTACAGATGATAGTAGTCGTGATGATTTGGTAGCACATGTATACGATGTGACATACGGAGTGGTAAAATCGACCGATAATTTAGTTATTATTGATGATAGTATTGTGCGTGGTACAACATTAAAGAAAAGTATTATTAAAATACTAGATCGATTAAATCCTAAAAAAATAGTAGTAGTTTCATCGGCTCCACAAATTCGTTACCCTGATTGTTATGGTATCGATATGGCAAAAATTAATGATTTTATCGCTTTTAAGGCAACGTTAGAATTGCTGAAAGAAACAAATCAATACCATATTATTGATACAGTATATAAAAAGTGTAAAGCGCAAGAGGTTAGTGAAGACAAAGATGTTGTTAATTATGTAAAGGAAATGTATGCTCCTTTTACAGATGAACAAATTTCTGCTAAAATTGCTCAGATGTTAAAAACTAAAAATATTACTTCAGATATTGAAGTGATATTTCAGCCAGTAAGTAGCTTGCATAAAGCATGTCCAAATAATTTAGGAGACTGGTATTTTACAGGTAATTATCCTACGGATGGCGGAAATCGAGTGGTAAATCAAGCATTTATAAACTTCTATGAAGGGAGTGATGAAAGAGCTTATTAAAAAGAGATTTAAGTTTATAAAAAAAAGCGAAATCAATTTGATTTCGCTTTTTTTTATAAAGTCTGTTCTTATAGTGGAATAACAATAGCGCCATTAAATTTTTCTCTTATTTCATTTAAGGCTCTATCAGCTTGTATCCTTGTTTTGTAATTTCCTACTTGCGCTTTCCAGTCAGGTTGGTCGTATGTTAACTTGGTGTAAACGCCAGGGTATTCAACTTGAAATCTGTTTCGTAAGCTTTTTGCTCTTCTTTCTAGTCCGTTGTATAGTTGAATGCGGTAACCAGTTCCGTTGTGTTTATTATACTCTCTTTTTTTAGCAATTAAAGAGGTGATTTCTTTATTGCTGGTAAAAGTATCTTGAGCGTAAGTATTAACAATGCTAATAAAAAGCACCAATAATAATGTTAATAAGAAATTCTTTTTTTTCATTTTTATAATTTTTTTACAAAAGTAACGACTTGCAATTTAATAGATTGTTAGTTTTAATTATTTAGAATAGTTATAAATTATAAATTAGCAATCTCTTAACATTTCACAATTTAGAGATAAGTAGTACTTTTGTCAAGCTTTCTATTATGTTGCTTTTATTGTAGCTTACTAGAAAAAATTGTACCAAAACCGATACAAAACTTATATTTAATAGTATGAAAAGTGTGAAACATCACAGTAGATTAACCCAAACACTCGTAAAGAGTTTAGCTTTCTTATTCGTTTTATTTGTAAGCTTTTCAGCGTTTTCACAAGATGTTGATGAGGCGCGTCAGAAAGAAGGAAAAAAATTATTTAAATCTTTATGTGCTTCATGTCACAAGTTGGATAAAAAACTTGTTGGGCCTAAGTTGGCAGGTATTGAAGAAAGAAGAGAGAACGATTGGTTGAAGTCTTGGATTAAAGATAACGCAGCGTTAAGAGCTTCTGGAGATAAAGATGCAATTGAAATCTTTGAAGAGTATAAGCAGTCAAACATGACCGCTTTTCCTCAGTTAACTGATAAGAATATTGATGATATTTTGTATTATACTACTGTTGGAGAGCTTAAAAAAGCAGGAGAGGTAGTTGTTGTAGCAGGAGGAGCTGAAAAAGAAGATGCTCCAAAGTGGTTAATATATATATTGGCTGCCGCTATTATAGTAGCTTTTTTAATTATTGCTAGTTTGTTAAAAACTATTAGTGAGTTAAAAGGAGCGCCTAAAACACCAGGTGTCTTAGGACAAACGGCTGAATTGTGGCAAGGAGTTAAGCAGAATACTTTTTTACATGTATTAGTAGTGTTGTTTGGGGCTTTGATTACGGCTTATGTTTTATTTGGGACGTTATTTAAAGTTGGTGTCGATGAAGGGTATCAGCCAATTCAGCCAATAGCTTTTTCTCATAAAATTCACGCAGGTGACAATAAGATAGATTGTCAATACTGTCACTCTTCTGCAAAGCATAGTAAAACTTCAGGGATTCCTTCAGTAAGTGTTTGTATGAATTGTCATAAAAATATTTCAGAAGTAGCTGAAGATACTAAAGTTGTGATGGATGACCATACTTTAGTGAAGTCTGATTTAGATAAAGAGATTGCTAAAATTTATGAAGCAGCCGGATGGGATGCTGAAAATTTAGAATATACAGGAGAAACCAAGCCAGTAAAATGGGTTAGGGTTCATAATTTACCAGACTTTGCGTATTTTAATCACTCTCAACACGTTACTGTTGCAGGTTTAAAATGTCAAAAATGTCACGGTCCAGTAGAGGAGATGGAAGAAGTGTATCAACATTCTCCATTAACAATGGGTTGGTGTATTGATTGTCATAAGGAAACAAAAGTTGACTTAAAAGGAAATGAGTACTATGCTAAAATTCATAAAGAATTAGCAGCTAAGTACGGTGTAGAGCAAGTGACAATTGCGCAGTTAGGAGGAAAAGAGTGTGGTAAGTGCCACTATTAATCAATTAGAAAGTAGAAAAACACGTATATAAATGGCTTCAAACAAAAAATACTGGCAAAGTGTTGAAGAACTAAAAGGTAGTTCTGTTGTTGAAACGCTACGTAATAATGAGTTTGTACAAGATATTCCTACAGATGAGTTTTTAGGTGATAAAGAAACGTTAGAAACATCATCAACTTCGCGTAGAGATTTCTTGAAATATGTTGGATTTACAACCGCGGCAGCTTCTTTGGCAGCTTGCGAAGGTCCAGTTAGAAAATCAATCCCTTATGTAGTACAACCAAATGATATTGTTGCAGGTGTTGCTGATTGGTATGCAACTACAATTGCTGATGGTTTTGATTTTGCAAACGTATTAGTAAAAACGCGCGAAGGACGTCCAATTCTTGTAATGCCAAACAAATTGGCAGGAGGAGAAACAAATGCACGTACACAAGCTTCTGTTTTATCATTATATGATAGTGAATTACGTTTAAAAGAACCTCAAGATAGAGAGTCTTTTTTAACTTGGCAAGATGCGGATTCGAAAATTATAGCAAAATTAAACGAATTAAAATCTGCTGAAGAAGAAGTAGTTTTATTAACAGGTACTTTAGCGAGTCCGTCTACTGATAAGGTAATCGCTGATTTTACAACTGCTTATCCAAATGTAAAACATGTTGTTTATGATGCTATTTCAGAAAGTGGAACTGCAGATGCTTTTGAGGCTATGTATGGTACGCGTGCTTTACCTAACTACGATTTTAGTAAAGCTGAAGTAATTGTTTCTATTGGTGCTGACTTCATTGGAGATTGGCAAGGTGGTTATGAAAAATCATATGCTGATGGTCGTAGACCTGAATCTGGTAAAATGTCTTACCATGTCCAAATAGAAAGTAATATGTCTTTAGCAGGTGCAAATGCAGATAAAAGAATGGTTGTAAAACCTTCTGAGCAAGTATTTGCCTTACTTAATTTATATAACGCTGTAACTGGGGAATCTCTTCCATCAAAAGCAACGAAATTAGATACGGAAATTAAAAAGCTAGCAAGCGATTTAAAGAAAGCAGGATCTAAGGGGGTTGTTGTTACAGGATTAAATGATAAAAACGCACAGTTAATTGCATTTGCAATTAACGAAAAATTAAATAGTGAGATATTTAATACCAAAGATGTTAATTTAACTCGCCAAGGTAACGATACTCACGTAGCTCAATTAGTAGCTGATATTAAAAATGGTAAAGTAAAAGGTTTAATTACTTATAATACAAATCCTTTATATTCTTTAGCAAATGCAGCTGATTTAGCAGAAGGAATTAAAAAGTTAAAATTATCTGTTGCAATATCTACTCAAAAAGATGCAACAACTAGTGCTGTAGAATATGCATTACCTGCACCTCATAATTTAGAGAGTTGGGGAGATGTAATGGCTACAAAAGGCATATATAGTTTAATGCAACCAACTATATCTCCATTATTTAATACACGTCAGTTACAAGATGTATTATTAAAATGGTCTGGTAGTTCAGTAAATTATTACGACACCTTAAAAGAATTTTGGAGTGCTAATGTGTTAGGTGGGGCATCATGGAATCAAGCATTACATGACGGTTTCTTTAAATCTGAGATGTTATTAGGAGAGGAAGCTTTTGAAACTTCAGTAGTTATAAATGAAACAGCAGTTCAGCTAGTAAGATCAGCAAATAAAGCATCAGGTTTTGAATTAAACTTGTATTCATCAACGGCATTAGGTGATGGTAAGCAAGCAAATAACCCTTGGTTACAGGAATTACCAGATCCTATTACACGTGCAGCTTGGGATAACTATTTAACCGTTTCTATGGCTGATGCTAAAGAATTAGGTTTTGAAAATCCAGTAAAAGACAACGGAGCGATTAATGGTAACTACGCAAGTGTAACAGTAAACGGAGTAACTATTAAAAATGTACCAGTAATGATTCAGCCAGGTCAGGCAAAAGGATCGGTTGGTTTAGCATTAGGTTACGGTAGAACACAAAATTTAAAAGAAGAGATGCAAGTTGGTGTCAACGCGTATCCTTTCTTAAAAGATGGAAACAATGTACAATACAATGTTTCGATAGAAAAAACTTCAGGATGGCATAAGTTTGCTTGTACGCAGGTACAGAGTACTCTTGCAGGTCGTCATGATATTTTAAAAGAAGCTACTTTAAAACAAGTAACTAACAAGAACTTAGATCCAAAACATACTTGGAATAAGCCAGCAATGGTTTCTTATGATCATCAAGAAGTTGAAGCGAAAAGCATCGATTTATGGGATGATCACGATAGAAGTATTGGTCATCACTTTAACTTATCAATCGACTTAACATCTTGTACAGGTTGTGGAGCATGTGTGGTAGCATGTCATGCAGAGAACAATGTGCCAGTTGTAGGTAAAGACGAAGTTCGTGTAGGTAGAGATATGCACTGGTTACGTATTGATCGTTACTATTCATCTACTGTTTCAGATAAACAACACGAAGCTTCAATGACAATTGAAGAGTTTAGAGCTGAAAATCCAAGTTTAGCAAATAAAGATGTTGAGAGAAAGTATACAGAAAGAGTTTTAGAATTAAGTAAAGGAGATTTATTTGACGCTTTAGAAAATTCTGCTGAAAATCCAGAAGTAGCTTTCCAACCAATGATGTGTCAGCACTGTAATCACGCACCATGTGAAACAGTATGTCCAGTAGCAGCAACATCTCACGGTCGTCAAGGTCAAAATCAAATGGCATATAACAGATGTGTTGGTACACGATACTGTGCAAACAACTGTCCATATAGAGTGCGTCGTTTTAACTGGTTTAATTACTCAGAAAATGAAGAGTTTGACTTTAACATGAACAACGAATACGGTAAAATGGTATTGAATCCAGATGTAGTAGTTCGTTCTCGTGGGGTTATGGAAAAATGTTCAATGTGTATTCAAATGACACAAGCAACTATTTTAAAAGCTAAAAAAGAAGGTAGAGCAGTAAATAAAGATGAATTTGAAACAGCTTGTTCATCAGCATGTTCTACAGGAGCAATGGTTTTTGGAGATATTAATAACTCTGAAGACACCGTTGCAGCATTAAAAGAAGATAACAGAGCATTCCACGTGTTAGATTATATTGGTACAAAACCAAACGTAGTGTACCAAGTGAAAGTAAGAAATACAAACGAAGCTTAATAGTAAATTAATAAGTATACAGATATATGTCGTCTCATTACGAATCATCTTATAGAGAACCTTTAATACTTGGTGACAAGAGTTACCATGATATTACTGAAGATATTGCAAGACCTATTGAAGGTAAAGCAAACAAACATTGGTATGTAGCATTCTATATTTCTTTAGCAGCAATGCTTTGGGGATTTGGATGTATCTTTTACACCGTCGGAACAGGAATTGGTGTTTGGGGATTAAGTAAAAACATTGGCTGGGCATGGGATATTACCAACTTCGTATGGTGGGTAGGTATCGGTCATGCTGGTACACTAATTTCAGCAGTACTACTTTTATTTCGTCAAAAATGGAGAATGGCAATTAACCGTTCTGCCGAAGCGATGACAATTTTTGCGGTATTCCAAGCAGGTTTATTTCCAATTATTCACATGGGACGTCCATGGAATGGATATTGGGTATTGCCAATTCCAAATCAATTCGGATCGTTATGGGTAAACTTCAACTCACCATTATTATGGGATGTATTCGCAATTTCTACGTACTTGTCAGTATCATTAGTTTTCTGGTGGACTGGTTTATTACCTGATTTTGCAACAATTCGTGATAGAGCTGTAAAGCCATTTCAAAAGAAAATTTACGCATTGTTATCTTTCGGATGGTCTGGTAGAGCAAAAGATTGGCAACGTTTTGAAGAAGTATCATTAGTATTAGCAGGTTTAGCTACTCCATTAGTACTTTCAGTACATACAATCGTATCGATGGACTTTGCTACTTCTATTAACCCAGGATGGCACTCAACAATATTTCCACCTTATTTCGTAGCAGGAGCAATCTTTTCAGGTTTTGCAATGGTACAAACCTTATTAGGTATTATGCGTAAGGTTACTAATATGGAAGCATACATTACACGTTTGCATATTGAGTATATGAATATCGTAATTATTTTAACAGGTGGTATTGTAGCAGTAGCGTACGCAACTGAGTTTTTTATAGCTTGGTATACAGGATCTCCTTATGAAAATTACACGTACTTATCATTTGGTGCAGAAGCAGGGGCTTATGGATGGGCATTTTGGTCATTACTAATCTGTAACATTTTTACACCACAGTTATTATGGTTTAAAAAAATAAGAAGAAGTTTTATTTGGTCTTTTATCATTTCAATTATTATTAATATAGGAATGTGGTTTGAGCGTTTTGATATTATTGCAATTGTATTAAGTAAAGGACATTTACCATCAACATGGTGGCGTTTTGAACCAACTTTTGTTGATGTAGGAATCTTTATTGGTACTATCGGATTTTTCTTTGTATTATTTTTATTATATGCAAGAACCTTCCCTGTAATTCCAACAGCAGAGATTAAAACTATTTTGAAATCATCAGGTGAGAATTTTAAAAAATCAAGAGAAAACAATGAGCACTAATAAAGTAATTCACGCATTATATAATGATGATGATATCTTAATGGATGCTGTTAAGAAAGTCAAGGCAGAAAATCATCATATTGAAGAAGTATTTTGTCCATTTCCAGTTCACGGACTAGATCAAGCAATGGGATTAGCACCAACACGTTTAGCAATTACAGCTTTTATGTATGGTATTACAGGTTTATCAGTTGCTATTTGGTTAACATGGTATACTATGATTGCTGATTGGCCGCAAGACATTGGAGGAAAGCCAAATTTTTCATGGGCAACTAACATGCCAGCATTCGTGCCTATCATGTTCGAATTAACAGTTTTCTTTGCAGCACACTTAATGGTGATTACTTTTTACATGAGAAGTAAAATATGGCCATTTAAAGAAGCTGAAAACCCAGACCCAAGAACAACAGATGACCATTTTTTAATGGAAATACCTGTAAATGGTAATGAAGAAGAATTAACTTCATTATTAGAAACAACAGGAGCTGTTGAAATTAATGTAGTAGAAACGCACTAATAAAGAGATATGAAAAGTTTAAAAATAATTATCACTTTAGTTGCAATAGTAAGCTTAGCTTCTTGTAACAATAAACGTAAACCACAAGTACAATATATGCCAGATATGTATGTATCTGTACCTTATGATGTAAATGGTGCTGATGGTTTAAATGCAAAAATGGTAAACAGATTACCTGTTGCAGGTACAGTAAGTAGAAAAGGTATTGTAGCTTATGATATTCCAAATACGCAAGAAGGGTATGAGAAAGCAAAAGCAGAGTTAAAGAACCCATTACCAACTACTGAAAAAAGTTTAGCAAAAGGTAAAGAATTATACGGAATTTATTGTGCTACTTGTCATGGAACAAAAGGTGATGGTAACGGAGTTTTATCTCAAAGAGATAAATTTAACGGTATACCAAACTATAAGGATAGAGATTTAAATCCTGGTAATATTTACCACGTAATCATGTATGGTAAAAACCTAATGGGATCTCACGCAGCACAATTAAAGTACAATGAGCGTTGGCAAGTTGTACAGTACGTTGAGAAATTAAGAAGCGAATTAAAATAAGTATATAATAGATAGTTAAGATATGTACAAGTTTTCAGGAAAATTAAAAATGCTTGCTATTATTTTAATGGCTTTAGGACTTATAGGAACTGTTTATAGTTTCTATAGTGCTCCAAAAACATTAAAAGAAGCAAAAGAAATTTTAGCAAAACAGCACGATGCTCACGGAAGTGATCATGCAGTAGCTGATTCTCACCAAGTACAAACAACACATGTTGTAGCTGCAAAAGAAGAAGCAGTAACTGATACACACATTGATGATAGTACAATAACTAAGGCAAAAGAAGAAACTTCAGTAGCACATACTAAAGATAGTGTAGCTACTCATACCGAAGTAATAAAAGAAGCTCATAAAGAAACAGCAAATGTAGCACATGACGATAAAACCAATCCTCATGCTGAAAATCATGAAGATGCACACGCAGAACATGCTTTTCATCAAATGCAAAATCGTCCTTGGGCAGCATTTTTTGTAGCACTAATGTTCTTTTTAGGAGTTACATTATTAGTATTAGCATTTTATGCAATTCAAAGAGTAGCACAAGCAGGTTGGTCAATCGTATTATTTAGAGTAATGGAGGCTATTACAGCAAACATTCACTATGTAAGTGTTGTAATGTTAGTGTTTTTAATTGCTACATTTATGCATATGAATCATTTATTTCCTTGGATGGGTGAAGGTGTTTTTGACCCTCAAAGTCCAAATTATGACCCAGTTGTAGATGGTAAAAAATGGTTTTTAAATACGCCGGGATGGTTAATTAGGAGTATCTTTTATTTAGTAGTTTGGAATGCTTACCGTTTCATTATTAGAAAAAGTTCTATTGAACAAGATAATGGAGATTTAAAATTGCATAAGAAAAATTATAATCTTTCAGTAATATTCTTATTCTTATTTATGATTACTGAATCTATGATGTCATGGGACTGGATTATGGGAATAGACCCACACTGGTTTTCTACATTATTCGGATGGTATGTATTAGCTACTTTCTTAGTATCAGCATTAACAGTAATTGCGTTTGTAACTATTTATTTAAGATCAAAAGGACACTTACCATTTGTTAACGATAGTCATATTCATGATTTAGCAAAATATATGTTTGGTTTTTCAGTATTCTGGACATACTTATGGTTTGCACAGTTTATGTTAATTTGGTATGCCGATATTCCTGAAGAAACAACTTATTATTTGTTACGTTTTAACGAATATAAAGTACCTTTCTTAGCAATGGTAGTAATGAACTTTATCTTTCCAATATTATTATTAATCAACAGTGATTTTAAAAGCATTCCTTGGTTTGTAACTATTGGAGGTGTTGTAATATTAGCAGGTCATTACTTAGATTTATTCGTAATGATTATGCCAGGAACAGTTGGTGCTCAATACGGATTTGGAGTGGGAGAAATTAGTGGTATATTATTCTTTTTAGGATTATTTATCTACGCAACATTTAGCGCATTTGCAAAAGCAAATCCACTAGCAAAAGGAAACCCATTCTTACACGAAAGTGAAACACACCATTACTACAATATCCAACACAGAGGAGAAGATAGTAAACATTAATAATTATAATTAATAAACAAATAGTTTAGATAATATGCTCGCTTTATTTTATATTTTCATAGCAGTTGCAATAGGAGTTAGTTTTTGGCAAATTACTCGTATTATGAATCTTCGTTCTGTAATTGCTACAGATAAAGACAACGAAACACAAGGTAAATTAGCAATAGGGTTTTTAGTTTTCCTATACGCAATGATGATTTACTGCTTAATAGCAATGAATGTAATTATGTTACCAGAATCTGCTTCGATCGAAGGAGAACACGATGATAACTTATTTAATATTACATTTTGGCTAATCGGTATTGTACAGTTTGCAATGCAATTCTTAATTTTCTTTTTTACTTATAAGTACAGAGGAAAAAAAGAAAACAAAGCGTTATTTTATGCAGATAGTCATAAGTTAGAATTAATATGGACAACTATTCCAGCTATAACAATTGTTCTTTTAATTGGTTACGGTTTATGGGCTTGGAATAACATTATGTACGTTGGTGATGAAGAAAATCCTATTGAAATTGAAGTGTATTCAAGACAATTTGATTGGCAAGCACGTTATGCTGGTGAAGATAATGAGCTAGGTTTAGGAAATGTAAACTTTATTAAAGGTATCAATTCTATGGGAGTTGATATGTCTGATCCAAGTGCACAAGACGATAAAAAAGTAACCGAATTGGTTTTACCAAAAGGTAAAAAAGTATTGTTTAAATTCCGCTCACAAGATGTATTACACTCAGCTTATATGCCTCACTTTAGAGCACAAATGAACTGTGTGCCAGGTATGGTAACTCAATTTGCATTTACACCTAAATATACTACTGAAGAAATGCGTATGCAATCAGAAGTAATAGCAAAAACCGAAGGAATTAACAAAATAAGAAAAGCAAAAGGAGAAGATCCTTATGAGTTTAATTATTTACTGTTATGTAATAAAATTTGTGGTGCTTCTCACTACAATATGCAAATGAAAATCACCGTTGTTGAAGAAGCTGAATACAACAAGTGGTTATCAGAACAAAAAACATTAGCTCAAGTTATTAAATAAGATATTTTTTTAAAGTATATATATAGATTATGTCAGATCATCACCACAAAGAAACATTTGTAACTAAATACATCTTTAGTCAAGATCATAAAATGATTTCGAAACAATTTCTTGTTACGGGTATATTTATGGGAGTTATAGGAGGTTTTATGTCTATGTTATTTCGTTTGCAAATTGCATGGCCAGAAACATCATTTTCAATAATTGAAGCATTTTTAGGAAACCATCAAACAGATGGAATTATGAATCCTGATATGTACTTAGCATTGGTAACAATTCATGGTACAATAATGGTATTCTTTGTTTTAACTGCTGGTTTAAGTGGTACATTTTCAAATCTGTTAATTCCATTACAAATTGGTGCTCGCGATATGGCATCTGGTTTCTTAAATATGGTATCTTACTGGTTATTTTTCTTATCATCAGTAATTATGATTATTTCATTATTTGTTGAAGCAGGACCAGCATCAGCAGGATGGACAATCTACCCTCCTTTATCTGCATTACCACAAGCAATTCCAGGTTCAGGTACAGGGATGACATTATGGTTAGTATCGATGGCAATTTTTATTGCATCATCATTAATCGGATCGTTAAACTATATCGTAACTATTTTAAATTTACGTACCAAAGGAATGAAAATGACAAGATTGCCATTAACAATGTGGGCATTCTTTATTACAGCAATTATCGGTGTAATTTCATTTCCAGTATTATTATCAGCAGCATTATTATTAATTTTTGATAGAAGTTTTGGAACATCATTTTTCTTATCAGATATTTTTATCTCAGGAGAAGTGTTACACTACCAAGGAGGATCACCAGTATTATTTGAACATTTATTTTGGTTTTTAGGTCACCCTGAAGTTTATATTATATTATTGCCAGCATTAGGATTAACATCAGAAGTAATTTCAACAAACGCTCGTAAGCCAATTTTTGGTTACCGTGCAATGATTGGATCTATTATGGCGATTGCATTTTTATCTACAATTGTATGGGGACACCATATGTTTATCTCAGGAATGAATCCATTCTTAGGTTCTGTGTTTACTTTTACAACAGTATTAATTGCAATTCCATCAGCAGTAAAAGCATTTAATTATGTAACTACTTTATGGAAAGGTAATTTACAATTAAATCCAGCTATGTTATTTTCTATCGGATTAGTTTCTACGTTTGTAACAGGTGGTTTAACAGGATTAGTTTTAGGAGATTCTGCTTTAGATATTAATGTACATGATACCTATTTCGTTGTAGCACACTTTCACTTAGTAATGGGGGTATCTGCATTATTAGGTATGTTTGCTGGTGTATATCACTGGTTCCCTAAAATGTATGGTAGAATGATGAATAAAACATTAGGTTACTGGCACTTTTGGTTAACAATTATTTCTGCTTACGGAGTATTCTTTCCAATGCACTTTGTTGGATTAGCAGGTTTACCACGTCGTTACTATACAAACTCAAACTTTCCAATGTTTGATGATTTAGTAGAAATTAATGTATTTATGACTTTAATGGCATTTTTAGGAGGTGCTGCTCAGTTAATATTTTTAGCCAACTTCTTTATCTCTATTTATAGAGGAAATAAAGCAGAACAAAACCCTTGGAAATCGAATACTTTAGAATGGACTACTCCAGTTGAACATATTCATGGGAACTGGCCAGGTGCTATTCCTGAAGTTCACAGATGGGCTTATGATTATAGTAAAACCGATGAAAATGATGAGTATGTACACGGAAAAGATTTCGTATTACAAACAACACCATTATTAGACGGAGAAGAGCCATCTTAAACAAAATTATAAATAATCAATTTTAGATTATTACATTATAAACCTGAACAATATATTATTGTTCAGGTTTTTTTGTCATAAGATTTACAACCATAATAGCTCTTAGTTATTTTATATAAAGAAGAATACCCTTGTTTAATTTATTGAAAATAGTTTGTGTTTGACTATACGAATAATTTTATGATTATTTTTGTAATATGATGCAGGTAACCCCAAAAGATTTATTAGAAAAATTAAAGGCAAACTTCGGATATGATAGCTTTCGATTAGCACAACAAAAAATAATTGAAAATGTTTTAACCAAAAAAGATACCTTGGTAATTATGCCAACTGGTGGTGGAAAATCGATTTGTTTTCAACTTCCTGCATTATTTTTTGAAGGTATCACCATTGTTATTTCTCCATTAATAGCTTTGATGAAAGATCAGGTTGATAGTTTAAAGGCAAACGGAATACCTGCAACGTATTATAATAGTAGTCAATCTCCAGAAGAACAACAAGAAGTTTTTGATGCGGTGGTACAAAAAAATATAAAGTTGTTATATGTGGCTCCAGAAAGCTTATCATTGCTTCATAATATTTTAAATCAAAATTATATTAGTTGTATTGCCATAGATGAAGCTCATTGTATATCGGCATGGGGGCATGATTTTAGGCCAGCCTACAAACAACTTTCTTTCTTAAAAAAATCACTACCAGACGTTCCAATAGTAGCCTTAACAGCAACAGCTGATAAAGCAACACAACAAGATATTTTAGAACAATTATCAATTCCTAATGCCACGAAATTTGTAAGTTCTTTTAATAGAGAAAATATTAGTTTAACAGTA
This sequence comes from Tenacibaculum soleae, assembly GCF_030549005.1. Classification (NCBI taxonomy): domain Bacteria; kingdom Pseudomonadati; phylum Bacteroidota; class Flavobacteriia; order Flavobacteriales; family Flavobacteriaceae; genus Tenacibaculum; species Tenacibaculum soleae. The sequence continues at coordinate 71,282 of NZ_JAUOSW010000001.1, read as the reverse complement.
CGACCTGCAAATGATAGAGTACAACAAATTATAAAATTCATTAATAAAATACCAAATGAATCTGGAATTGTATATTGTTTAAGTAGAAAAGCGACCGAACAACTAGCAAGTAAATTAAAACAACAAAATATCAATGCTAAGGCATATCATGCAGGTTTAGCATTTGATGAACGTGCAAAAACACAAGAAGATTTTATAAAAGATGATGTGCAAATTATTTGTGCAACCATAGCTTTTGGAATGGGAATTGATAAATCTAATGTTCGTTGGGTAATTCACTACAATATGCCTAAAAATATTGAAGGATATTACCAAGAAATAGGGCGCTCGGGTAGAGATGGATTGCCAGCACAAGCATTACTTTTTCATAGTTATGCAGATGTAATTCAATTACGTCAATTTATTGCAAATACGGGGAATAAAGAAGTACAAGAGGCAAAATTAGAACGAATGAAACAGTTTGCAGAAGCAACGGTTTGTAGGCGTAAAATATTGTTGAGCTATTTTGGAGAGTTAATTGAAGAAAATTGTGGCAATTGTGATGTGTGTAAAAACCCTCCTAAGTTTTTCGACGGAACAGTAATTGGACAAAAAGCACTGTCCGCTATTTATCGACTACAAGAAAAAGAAGCAATGGGGACGGTTATAGATGTACTTAGAGGCGCAAAAAATGCTAATATTTTAGATAAAAATTACCAAACCTTAAAAACCTATGGAGTTGGAAACGATATCTCTTGGAAAGATTGGCAACACTATATAATTCAGTTAATGAATCAAGGGTATTGTCAAATAGCATTTCATTTAAACAATACGTTACAGTTAACTGAGTTTTCTAAAAGAGTACTTTTTGATGGAGAAAAAATTCAATTAACAATTCCTGTTGAAATCAAAACAGTAGCTAAAATTGCAAAATCAAAAAGCAAAAAAGCTATTAAAGCAACCGTTAAAGATACTTTGTTTGAACGTTTACGAAAATTACGATATCGTATAGCGCAAGAAGAAGATATTGCCGCATACTTAGTATTTAGTGATGCAACTTTACGTGAATTAGAAAATGAACGACCGCAAACGGATAGTGCATTTTTAGCGATTAGCGGGGTAGGACAACGAAAGTTAGAAGTATATGGTGGTGAGTTTATGGAAGAAATAAAAAGTTTTGTAAAAGAAAAAAAGAAAGGAAAAAAAGACACGACTTTAGAAACCTATAAGCTTTACAAAGAAGGGTTTTCAATTGATGAAATAGCAAATAAGCGAAATTTAAAACCACAAACCATATTTTCGCATTTATCCAAGTTGTATTTAGAAGGTAAAGAGGTAAGTTTAGATGAATTTATTGATGCATCAACTATTAAGCTAGTAGCAAACGCCAAAAAAGTACTAAAAGATGAAACAGCTTTAAAACCGTATTTCGAATTTTTAGGCGAAAAAGTTCCCTATGAACAAATACGAATAGCATTGACGATTTTACAGAAAAAACAGTAGTAAATTATACTAAAAATAAAAAGGAATTACATTTATAGTAATTCCTTTTTTATTAGGCTTTTAATTCTTCCATTTCTTTAATAATAGTATTTAATTTTGATACATACACTCCGTACATAATTTTAGTTGATAACAGATACACTAAAGTACTTATAAGCGAAACAAATAATGCGATAACAAAACCAATACCTAAAACTTCAATAAAAATGGCATCATCAGAAATAAATCGTGATAAAAAACTATTTTCTTTTATAAAAAAAGAAAGCGCAAAAATTGAGATAATGGCAACAGGTATTCCAAAGATAAACAGTTTTTTTGTAGCTTTCATTATCGAATACATAACGTTTTTATATTCCTTTAAATAGGTTAAATTATCTGATTTAACATCAATAGTATGAAACCTTTTTAAAAGCCGTGAATTAAAAATGTACAAACATAAAATTAAAAAAGTACCATACAATCCAATAATGGTTTCAGATAAAAGAATACCTCCTATAGTAACAATTCCTGCCATAGGCAATAAACCTTTATTATCAAGTTCGTAGGTTCTTTTAATTTTATTAATAATTAATTTAGATTTTTGATTGTATAGGTTATTTATTTTAGGAGTAATTAAAGTATCTTCTTTAATAAAGGCTTCATCCCATATTTTTTCAATTGATTTTTCCATCTAATAATATTTTTAATTGTTTTTTAATTCTGTTAATACGAACCGCAATATTATTGGTGCTCGTTCCTATAATTGCAGCAATTTCTTTGTAAGGGTTTTCTTCTAAATGCAATAAAATAATAGCCCTGTCGGTTTCAGATAATTTTTTAATAGCATCATATAAAAGATTCAAATCTTCATTTTTAAATGCAGTGTTTTTTTCTGACTCTTCATGAAGTGTTTCAGGGATATTATTTCTTCGTTTGTTTCTTTTATTTAAGGTTAAACAAACGTTTAAAGTAATTCGATAAATCCAAGTACTCCATTTCGATTTTTCCTGAAAAGCATCTCTGCTTTTCCAAATTTGTAAGCATGCTTCTTGGTAAAAGTCTTCAAAATCTTGTTGTGAATCTGTATATGCCCTGCATAACTTAATAATAAGACCTGCATGTGGTAATATAGATGTTATATAAAAATCGTTACTCAAAGTTGTTTTTATTAATTAGTATTCGCTTAATTAAAAGTATTACAAAATAATTTAAAAAAAATCAATATTTTATTTTCAGTAATTATTGAAAGTTTAATAATTAGTGTTATATTTGTAGTATGAATTTAGATGAAGCAAAATTAAAATACATTCATACTTGGGGAAGCTTAGCTACAAGTTGGGGAATTAATAAAACAATGGCGCAAGTACACGCTTTATTGTTAGTTTCCAACAAACCAATGTCTGCAGATGCTATTATGGAAACTCTAAAGATATCTAGAGGAAACGTAAATATGAATGTAAGAGCGTTAATAGATTGGGGAATCGTAAGCAAAGAGTTTGTAATAGGAGAGCGCAAGGAATTTTTTGTTGCTGATAAAGATATTTGGGAATTATTTAAACAAGTTACCAAAGAGCGCAAGAAAAGAGAGATTGAACCTGTTTTAAAAGTTTTAGATGAGTTACAAAACGATGTAAATGATAATTCTGAAGATGCGATGGAGTTTAAAAAAGTAATGAAAGATTTAGCTACCGTAACAAATGCAGTTAATACTATTCTTGATAAAACAATTAAGGCTGATGAACACTGGTTATTATCGAGTTTTACAAAAATGATAAAAAAGTAAAAAAATTTAAAATAAAACTTTCAAATATTTCTGAAACTATGAAAATAAACATCTTAATAATAACATGGATTAATAGAGTTTTAATGATTCCGTTTTTAATGCTCTTAATTTTATCAATTTTAGAAAATGATTTCCTCTCTTTAGCAGCTGTTTTAGCCTTTGTGATAGGAATCTTTCATGTGTTTTCATTCTTACTCACTTTATTTTATTCAGGTACTATTAGCAAGTTAGAACGGAAATTAATGTTGATTTATGGTGCGTCAGTTGTGCTTTTTTTTAGTGCTTGTTTTTTTGTTGGTGAGTATAATATCGGCAAAAACCATATTATTTATTACATATTATGTGCTATACCAGTAATTTTATCAATTCATTGGACTTATATTTTAGAAATGATAAAAAAAGAAATATGAGTCAATTCACATACATGATATACCTATTACTATCAAGTACAATTGTTCTTTGGGTAGGAGAGGCTTGTTATAAAAATGGGCAAGTATATATTCTAAATTATTTTCTTGATAGAATCAATTTTGGAAACGGTATAAATAATCTTTTAAGAATCGCTTATTATTTGTTAAACATTGGTTTAATCGTTTGGAGTTTAAATACAATGAATCATATAAATAGTTTAGAAGAAGTAATACTAGAAATAACAAATAGGTTAAGTTATATGATTCTTATAATTGCCTCACTCCATTTTATTAATATTTATACAGTTTATTTAATTCACAAACACTTTAAAAATCAATAACTATGAACACTTCATTAGAATTAATCGCCTACATTATTTATTTACCAATAGCAATTGGATTAACAACGTTTGTGTCATATCACCTTTTTAAAAATAGTAAAATATTTATGTTAGATATTTTTCATCAAAAGGTAGAAATTGCAATGGCTACAAATAAGCTTTTTAAAATTGGTTTTTATTTATTAAATGTTGGTTTTGCACTACGTATTTTAGAAATATATAGTTTATCTAGCTATAAAGGTTTGGTAGAAACTTTAAGTGCAAAAATAGGAGGGTTCTCCATTTATTTAGGAGTTGTAATGATATTTTTTATTCTCTTTTTTTTAAAAGGAAGAAAAGCAAGTAAACAAGCTACTTTACAAATAGAAAATAAATAGTAATTAAAATCGATTCTTTTAACATAAAAAAAGTCAGCTCAAATACTTGAGCTGACTTTTTTTAAATTTAAATCAGTAAATTAAAGTGCAGCAATAATATCAGAAGGCTCTGCTCTTAATTTATAATCTTCAGTAATAAAGCTGTAGGTTATTTTTTTATCGGTTTCAATAATATAGGTTGCAGCAATAGGCAACTCATTAGTTTTATTTCCTTGACTTTCTAATAGGTCTATTCCGAATTTTTTATATAAATCAGCTAGCTCTTTTGGTAACTTGTAAGTTAAACCTAAAGATCTTGCTAGTCCGTTGTCTTTACTAGTTAAAATTTCGAAATCTAACTCGTTTTTTTCTTTAACCGAAAGCGTGTTATCGGGTGTTTCAGGAGTAACAGCAACTAGTGTAGTATTTTTCTCTTTAATTTGTGGCACTACATTTTGTAATGCTTTTAAAGCAAGATTACAATAAGGGCACCAACCACCCCTATAAAAAGTAAGTACAACTTTTCCTTTTTCAAGAAGCGCGTTAAGAGAAGTTAATTCTCCTTTTGCATTAGGTAAAGAAAAGTCTGGGAAAATATCACCTTTTTTTGTTGCGTTTTTTATAATATCAGTTTTTTCTAGTTTATCAATACCAGCTAGCATTATATCTTTTGCTTCTTTAGGTATGTTTTTGGCACTGTTATCAGCGTGCTCTTTTAATTGATTTCTAAGGGTCATATTATCTCATTTATCCAATTGGTCTATTTTTATCTAAAACATTACAAATTATAGGAAAAAAAGCCTAAAAAAAACCTCACAAATTAATGTGAGGTTTTTAACTTATTTGTAAACATTGTTTACTTACATATTCCTTCTGTACTGACCACCAACTTTAAATAAAGCTTCAGTGATTTGTCCTAAAGAACAAAACTTTGTAGCTTCCATTAACTTATCAAATAAGTTTTCATTTTGAATGGCAGCTTGTTGTAAAATAGCCAATTGCTCTTGCACTTTACCGTCATTAGCTTTGTTTAGCAATTCTTTAGTTTGAATCTGAAACTGCTTTTCTTTTTCCGTTGCACGGATAACCTCGGCAGGTTGCACTGTTGGTGATCCTTTAGAACTCAAAAAAGTGTTTACTCCAATAATAGGAAATTCTCCTGTATGTTTTAAGGTTTCGTAATACAAACTTTCTTCTTGTATTTTACTACGCTGATACATCGTTTCCATAGCTCCTAAAACACCACCACGTTCGGTAATTCTATCGAACTCAGTTAATACTGCTTCTTCTACTAAATCGGTTAACTCTTCAATAATAAAAGCTCCTTGAATCGGGTTTTCGTTTTTAGCTAATCCTAATTCTTTGTTGATAATTAACTGAATTGCCATCGCTCTACGTACCGATTCTTCGGTAGGCGTAGTAATGGCTTCATCGTAGGCGTTTGTGTGTAAGGAGTTACAGTTGTCGTTTATTGCATACAAAGCTTGTAACGTAGTTCTGATATCATTAAAATCAATTTCTTGAGCATGCAAAGAACGTCCAGAAGTTTGAATATGATACTTTAACATTTGCGCCCTTGCATTAGCTCCGTATTTATGTTTCATGGCTTTTGCCCATATTTTACGAGCTACACGACCAATTACTGAATATTCAGGGTCGATTCCGTTTGAGAAAAAGAACGATAAATTTGGGCCAAATTTATTGATGTCCATACCACGAGATAAGTAGTACTCAACATAGGTAAATCCGTTTGATAATGTTAACGCTAATTGCGTAATTGGGTTGGCACCAGCTTCGGCAATATGGTATCCAGAAATTGAAACTGAATAAAAATTACGTACTTGCTTTTCGATAAAGTATTCTTGTACATCTCCCATTAAACGCAAGGCAAATTCAGTAGAAAAAATACAAGTATTTTGTGCTTGATCTTCCTTTAAAATATCTGCTTGTACAGTTCCTCTAACCTGCGCTAAAGTGCTTGTTTTTATTTGTTGATAAACATCAACAGGTAAAACCATATCTCCTGTTAAACCTAAAAGCATTAGTCCTAAACCATCATTTCCTTCTGGTAAATCTCCTTGATATTTTGGTCTTTCTAACCCTTTTGAATCGTAAATTTCTTTAAATTTCGCTTCAACAGTTTTTTCTAATTTATTTTCTTTGATGTATTTTTCACAATTCTGATCAATGGCAGCATTCATAAAAAAACCTAGCAACATTGGTGCAGGCCCATTAATGGTCATAGAAACCGAAGTCATTGCATGGCTTAAATCAAAACCAGAATATAATTTTTTAGCATCATCTAAACAGCAAATAGAAACTCCTGCATTACCAATTTTACCATAAATATCAGGTCTTACACCAGGATCATTTCCATATAAAGTAACACTGTCAAAAGCGGTAGACAAACGTTTTGCAGGCATGCCTAAACTCACATAATGAAAACGTCTGTTGGTACGTTCAGGACCACCTTCACCAGCAAACATTCTTGTTGGGTCTTCACCTGTTCTTTTAAACGGATATAATCCCGATGCATACGGAAATTCTCCTGGAACATTTTCTTGTAAATTCCAACGTAATAAATCTCCCCAAGCTTGGTATTTTGGTAAAGATACTTTTGGTATTTGCGTGTGCGATAACGATTCGCTATGTGTTTTTATATTGATTTCCTTATCACGTACTTTAAAAGTATAAATAGGGTTTTTGTATTTTTTAACCTTTTCTTGCCAGTTTAAAATAACTTCCCAATTATGTGGATCTAGATTTAATTTTACCTTATCAAACTGAGCAACCAATAGTTTAACAAAATCTTGTTCATCATTCTGAATTTGTTTCAGAATCTTATCTTCACTTAATCCACTTTTAATAATCTCTACAGCTGAATTTGTAATAGATTCAATTGTTTGATGAATACCATATAATTTTTGAGCAACGATAACTTGATCATCAACTTTTTTATTATACGCTCTATTACTTTCTGATATTTCAGATAAATAGCGCACTCTACTTGGCGGAATTACAAATATCTTTTCAGACATTTCTTTGGTAATTTCCATGTTAGATTTTAAATCAACACCAGTTTTTTCTACCAATTTATCCATAATACGTTTGTACAACGTATTCATTCCTGGGTCGTTAAATTGTGATGCAATGGTTCCAAATACAGGCATATCATCCATATGAACATCCCATAAATTGTTGTTGCGCATATATTGCTTTTTCACATCACGAATTGCATCTAAAGCACCACGTTTGTCAAACTTGTTGATAGCGACTAAATCGGCAAAATCAAGCATATCGATTTTTTCTAATTGCGTAGCAGCACCAAATTCAGGAGTCATTACATATAAAGAAGTATCAGAATGCTCTATAATTTCGGTATCAGATTGCCCAATACCTGAAGTTTCTAAAATAATTAAATCAAATTCAGCAGCTTTTAAAACTTCTACCGCTTCATTTACATATTTCGATAAAGCTAAATTAGATTGACGCGTAGCTAACGATCGCATATACACACGCTCGTTGTTAATGGCATTCATACGAATACGATCTCCTAATAAAGCTCCACCAGTTTTTCTTTTTGATGGATCAACAGAAATTAATCCAATTGTTTTATTTGGAAAATCAATTAAAAAACGACGTACTAACTCATCAACTAATGATGATTTTCCTGCTCCACCAGTTCCTGTAATTCCTAAAACAGGCGTTTTAGAGTTTTTATTTTTTTCGTGAATAGCATCTAAAGTTTCTTTGGCAATTTCAGGAAAATTTTCAGCAGAAGAAATAGTTCTTGCAATGCTTCCAATTTCTTTTTTTGCTAAATCATCAAGCTTTATCGTTAATTTATCTCCAATAGCAAAATCCGAAGTTTTTACCAAATCATTAATCATTCCTTGTAAACCAAGCTCACGACCATCATCTGGAGAGTAGATACGCGTAATTCCATAATCCATCAGTTCTTTAATTTCTTCAGGAAGAATTACACCACCACCACCACCAAAAATTTTGATGTGTTCAGCACCTTTTTCCTTCAATAAATCATACATGTATTTAAAATACTCAGTATGTCCACCTTGGTAAGACGTCATTGCAATAGCATTGGCATCTTCTTGTATGGCACAGTTAACCACTTCTTCAACACTTCTATCATGCCCTAAATGAATTACTTCTACTCCGGTAGATTGAATAATTCGTCGCATAATATTTATGGCAGCATCGTGCCCATCAAATAATGAAGCTGCTGTTACAATTCTAACTTTATGTATTGGTTTATAAGGTGCTATTTGTTCCATTCGTAAATTTTATAGAAAATTGATGTGGCAATTTACGAATTTCTTAAAAGATATAAGAATTGTTTAAGGATTATAAATAATTAAGAAAAGCCCAATATTTACGTGATTCAATGTAGTATAAATTATATTCATTAGCATAAGCTTCACGCTCAAAACTTAAGTTTTTATAAGCTAAAAATCGATTTCGATATTTTATAAGTTTGTAAGTCCACTCGATAAAATAAAAAATAAAAAAGAAAATAACTAAAAGCTCTTGTTGTTGTTTTAAATGAATTTTTTCGTGATTAATAAGTTCTGAATCGTGTTTCAACTCTTTTCGTTTTAAAAAAATAAAAGGATACAAGGTTATACCAATAAAACCTTTAGGAACCATATGTTTAGAAATGAAAATCATAGGTTAATCATAACTTTTTCTTTGGATAAAAATAAGAATTTTAAATTAGATGTGTTTTTAATTTTGTGAGTTTATCGTTTTAAGTAACGATTTTAAAATAGGGTTTCGATTATTAATATTCCAAATTATAGATAATGTGGTGCGTTGCGGAATGTTATTAAGTTCTATATATTTTATGCGCATATTATAACCTTGTAAAAGCGATTTTGGTACGATAGATAAACCAAAATTATTTTCAACTAACTTATAAATAGAGGCAGCATGAATGGTATTGTGTGATACAATTGGTGTAAAATTACTATCATCAAAAATTTGCATTACTTTTTCGTAATACGAAGGGCTATAAGAAGGATCAAATAAAATAAAAGGTTCATTTTTTAAAGTATGTAAACCTTTAAAATTATCATTATTTACCGAATGATTTTCGGGTAAAACCAAACAAAAAGTTTCTTGTAAAATAGGTTTAATGATTAAACCTCTTGGAGCACGATTTAAACGTACAAAACCAATATCTATTTTTTGAGAAAGTAACAATTCTATTTGTTTTTGATTGTCCATTTCTTTTAATCCAAACTGTACGTTAGGATGTTCTTTTTTAAAGCGAAGTAACAAATCAGGAATGATTTTTAACATCGCAGAGCCTACATATCCAAAATTTAGTTTTCCTTGCTTTCCTTCTTGTAATAATTTTGCAGCATCAAAAATGTTGTCAATATCTTTTAAAGTTCTAGATAATTCTTTTTTTAAATGTAACCCTGCAGTTGTTAATTGCACTTTTCTGTTATGTCTAATAAAAAGCTGAATACCTAAATCATCTTCCATTTGTTTTATCTGTCTACTTAATCCAGGTTGTGAAATAAACAACCGTTCAGCAGCTTTTCTAAAATGTAAATCTTCAGCAACAGCTAAGAAATATTTAAAATGACGTAACTCTATTTGATAACTCATAGTTATTAAATGTTGATTTTATTGATATTGTTGGGTATCAAAAATAAAAATAACTTTGATAACTATAAAATAGAAACGAATGTTTAAGTACGGAATAGATAAATTAACTGTAAATAAGGTAATTGCGATAGCAGAAGGGGCTTTAAAAGCAGTAATTACAAAAGAGGCTAAAGAAAAAGTAAATGAATGTAGAAGAAAGGTAGAGGTAATGGCAAATTCTGATGTTGCTACTTACGGAATAAACACAGGTTTTGGTCCTTTGTGCGATGTGCAAATTACACCTGAAGAAACTAGTAAATTACAAGAAAATTTATTGATTACACATGCAGTTGGTGTTGGTAAGCCGATTGATAAAAAATTATCTAAAATAATGATGATTTGTAAGGTTCATGCTTTATGTCAAGGATTTTCAGGAGTGCGTATAGAATTGATTGAGCGTATTATTTATTTTATAGAAAATGATTTATTACCAATTGTTCCAGAGCAAGGATCAGTAGGTGCCTCGGGTGATTTAGCACCATTGTCGCATTTGTTTTTACCATTATTAGGCGAAGGAGAATTTTGGCAAGGAGAGGATATTTTATCAGCGAAAGAAGTATTAGAAAAAAATAACTTAGCGCCGTTAACTTTAATGGCAAAAGAAGGTTTAGGCTTAATTAATGGAACACAGTTTATTTTAGCGCATGCTATTTTAGGGTTACATAAAATGGAATATGTGTTAGATTTAGCAGATGTTGCAGGAGCGATGACTTTAGAAGCATATTCAGGAAACGTATCTCCATTTAAAGAAGAATTACACACGATTCGCCCGTTTAAAGGAAATTTAAAAGTGGCAGAACGCATGCGTATGTTGTTAAAAGATTCTGAAAATGCAGCTGATGATAGTTTTCCAAGAGTACAAGATCCATACTCAATCCGTTGTATGCCTCAAGTACATGGAGCATCAAGAAATGCATATGCGCATTTAAAAGAATTAGCAGAAATAGAAATGAACTCTGTAACCGATAATCCTATTGTATTAAGTGAAACAGAAGCAATATCAGGAGGTAATTTTCATGGACAGCCTTTAGCAATGGTGTTAGATTATGCTTCAATAGCGGCTTCTGAATTAGGAAATATTGCAGACAGACGTTGTTATTTATTATTAGAAGGAAAGCATGGTTTACCTAGGTTATTAACCGAAGCAGGAGGGTTAAATTCAGGATTTATGATTCCACAATACACAACAGCAGCATTGGTTACTGAAAATAAATCATTATGTTTTCCTCCATCAGCAGATAGTGTTCCAACTTCGTTAGGACAAGAAGATCATGTTTCTATGGGAAGTATCTCTGGGCGAAAATTTAATCAAATTTTAGGAAACTTAGATAAGATATTGGCAATTGAATTTATGTACGCTGCGCAGGCAATGGATTTTAGAAGGCCGAATACATTTTCTCCTATTATTGAAAAGAATTTTAAGTTAATTAGAAGTAAAGTTGCTAAATTAGAGGAAGATCGTGTACTTAAAGATGATATAAATGCATTAATAAGTATGGTTAAAAATCAAGAATTTACAGTTCGTTAAAAAAAGAAATTATGATGTCATTTAAAAAACAGATTAAGCAAGGTATTCCAAACGAATTACCTGAAATGCCAGTTTACGATTCTTCAATAAACAGAGCGCCAAAACGTAAAGAAATTTTAACTGCAGAAGAAAAAAAGTTAGCTTTAAGAAATGCTTTACGATATTTTGATAAAAAACATCACGAAGTTTTATTACCTGAATTTGCTGATGAATTGGAACAATATGGTCGAATTTATATGTACCGTTTTCGCCCTACTTATAAAATGTATGCTAGAGATATTAAAGAATACCCAGGTAAATGTGAGCAGGCAAAATCAATCATGTTAATGATTCAGAATAACTTAGATTATGCAGTGGCACAACACCCACATGAGTTAATTACTTATGGTGGTAATGGAGCTGTTTTTTCTAATTGGGCACAGTATTTATTAACGATGCAGTATTTGTCTAAAATGACAGATAAGCAAACATTAACCATGTATTCTGGTCATCCGATGGGATTATTTCCATCACATAAAGATGCGCCAAGAGTTGTTGTGACAAACGGAATGGTAATTCCTAATTACTCTAAGCCAGATGATTTAGAAAAATTTAATGCTTTAGGGGTTTCTCAATACGGGCAAATGACTGCTGGTAGTTACATGTATATTGGCCCACAAGGAATTGTACACGGAACAACAATAACCGTTTTAAACGGATTTAGAAAAATAAATAAATCGCCTAAAGGAAATTTATTTGTAACTGCTGGTTTAGGTGGAATGAGTGGAGCGCAACCAAAAGCTGGTAACATTGCTGGTTGTATTACGGTTTGTGCTGAGGTAAATCCAAAAATTACGCAAGTACGCTTAGATCAAGGTTGGATTGATGAAAAAATTACTGATTTAGATATATTAGTAGCAAGAGTAGAAAAGGCAAAAGAGAGCAAAGAAACAGTCTCACTAGCTTACTTAGGTAATATTGTTGATGTTTGGGAAAAGTTTGATGAAGCAAATGTTCATGTAGATTTAGGTTCTGACCAAACATCATTACATAATCCTTGGGCTGGAGGTTATTATCCGGTAGATATTTCTTTTGAAGATGCCAATGAAATGATGGCAAATGAGCCTGAGTTGTTTAAAGAAAAAGTGCAAGAAACATTACGTCGTCATGCAAAAGCGATTAATAAACATACAGCTAAGGGAACTTATTTCTTCGATTACGGAAATGCTTTTTTACTAGAAGCAAGTAGAGCAGGAGCAGATATAATGGCTGAAAATCCAACAATTGGAAGAGAGTTTAAATACCCATCTTATGTACAAGATATTATGGGGCCAATGTGTTTCGATTATGGTTTTGGGCCATTTCGTTGGGTGTGTACTTCGGGTAGTCCAGAAGATTTAGCAAAAACAGATGCGATTGCATGTAAAGTGTTAGAAAAAATTAAAAAGAACTCACCGCCTGAAATTCAGCAACAAATGGCTGATAATATTCAGTGGATTAAAGGAGCACAAGAAAATAAACTGGTAGTAGGTTCTCAAGCACGTATTTTATATGCAGATGCAGAAGGGCGTACAAAAATAGCAGAGGCTTTTAATAAAGCGATTAAGAAAGGTAAAATAGGGAATGTTGTATTAGGTCGTGATCATCATGATGTTTCTGGGACCGATTCTCCTTACCGTGAAACTTCTAATATTTACGATGGATCTCGTTATACAGCTGATATGGCGATTCAGAATGTTATTGGTGATAGTTTTAGAGGAGCTACTTGGGTCTCTATTCACAATGGAGGTGGAGTAGGCTGGGGAGAAGTTATTAACGGTGGATTTGGCATGCTTCTTGATGGTTCTAAAGATGCATCAAGACGCTTAAAATCAATGCTTTTTTGGGATGTTAATAACGGAATAGCAAGAAGAAGTTGGGCAAGAAACGAAGAAGCTGTTTTTACTGTAAAAAGAGCCATGAAGGTTGAGAAAAAATTAACCGTTACAATTCCTAATTTAGTGGATGATGCATTATTAGAAAATATGTAAAATCTTAAGAAAATGAAAATATCAAAACTACTTTTATTGCCAGTTATTGCTTTTATAATTTCATCATGTAGCTCGGTTAGAGTAACTACAGATTATGACACACAGGTTGATTTTAATCAATATAAAACCTTTGCTTTTTATAAAAAAGGAATTGATAAAGCACCAATTTCAGACCTTGATAAAAAAAGAATTATGAGAGCGGTAGAGGCAGAATTGATTGCTAAAGGAATGCAAAAATCGGCAAATCCAGATGTTTTAGTAAGTTTGTTTACAAAATCGCGCGAAAAAATAAATATCAATGACAATCGTTTTAATGATTATTGGTATCCTTGGTATTATAACCCAAGTACATTAACAGTAACACAACATACAGAAGGTACATTGTTTATAGATTTGCTAGATGCTAAAAGAAAAGAGTTGGTTTGGCAAGGTATTGGTACTGGAGCATTGAGTATAAATAGTGTTGAAAAAAAGGAAGCGCGAGTTAAAGAGTTTGTAAATAAAATAATGGCTAAATATCCGGTAGGTATTAATAAGTAAAATAAATTTTCAATAAATATAAAAGCAACATTAAATCAAAAGTGATTAAAATTTGATTTAATGTTGCTTTTTTTTTGATATTTGTAATATGATAAATAAAATTTTAAAAGCTACTCCAGATGAGTATTATATAAATGAAGACGGGTACCGAGTTTTTAAAGAGTCGTATCATTTAAGACGCGGTTATTGTTGTAAAAATGGCTGTAAACATTGCCCGTATGGTTATGATAAAAAAACAGATAGTTTTAAATAGTGTGACAATTATTAAATAATTGTTTCTAATAAATAGAGTATAAAAATTAAATAAAAATGAAAAAAATTATAGCACTAGCATTCATTGTTCTATTAACAGGATGCGCTGAACTGCAAAAAGTTGTAAAGCAATTACCAACAGGAGGTGTTTTATCTCAAGAACAAATAGGTAATGGTTTAAGACAAGCGTTAGATAAAGGAATTCAACATCAAGTATCTAAATTAACAGCAAAAGACGGTTTTTATCGTAATGAATTGGTAAAGATTATTTTGCCGAAAGAATTACAGGCAGTAGATAAAGGCTTACGAAAAATAGGTTTAAGTAATTTAGCTGATGAAGGATTAAAAGCAATTAACAGAACAGCAGAAGATGCTGTAAAAACAGCTACGCCAATTTTTGTAAACGCAGTTAAAGAAATAAGTTTTAACGATGCAAAAAATATTTTATTAGGAGATAAAAACGCAGCAACCTCTTACTTAAAAGGAAAAACAAATACAGCACTATACAATCAATTTAACCCTGTAATAAAAAAATCTTTTAGTAAAGTAGGAGCCGATAAAATTTGGAATAATTTAATAAATAAATACAATAGTATTCCATTTGTAAATAAGGTAAATCCAGATTTAACAGATTATGTAACAGCTGAAGCCTTAAAAGGAGTTTTTACAATGATCGCTGTTGAAGAAAAAGGAATTCGCGAAAAAGTAGGTTTACGTGATACTGCTTTGTTACGACAAGTGTTTGCTTTACAAGATAAAAAGTAAGCATAACATACTATAAAATAAATAAAACCTGAAGCATTTTTTTGTTTCAGGTTTTTTGTTTGATACCTTTATTTAGTAATATGTATCTTAGCATTACTAATATTGTTACGTAACAATTATTACAAACCAACCATTATATTTCAAGTATATTTGTGCCAATATGAATGAAAATTTAAACCCTGAAAACACCAATTTTTCAACTGAAGAACTCGATGTAGAAAAAAAACTACGCCCATTATCTTTTGATGATTTTTCAGGACAAGACCAAGCAATTGAAAACTTAAAAATATTTGTAGAAGCTGCTAATCAACGAGATGAAGCGTTAGATCATACATTATTTCACGGTCCTCCAGGATTAGGTAAAACCACCCTAGCACATATTTTAGCAAACGAATTAGGAGTCGGTATAAAAGTAACCTCAGGGCCGGTTTTAGATAAACCAGGAGACTTAGCAGGCTTACTAACAAATCTTGATGAACGTGATGTATTATTTATTGATGAAATTCATCGATTAAGCCCTATTGTAGAAGAGTATTTATACTCAGCAATGGAAGATTATAAGATCGATATTATGATTGAGTCTGGGCCAAATGCACGTACGGTTCAAATTAATTTAGAGCCTTTTACTCTAATCGGAGCAACAACTCGTTCAGGATTGTTAACAGCGCCAATGCGAGCACGTTTTGGAATCAGTAGTCGCTTACATTATTATTCAACAGAACTATTAACAACAATTATTCAACGAAGTTCACATATTTTAGGAGTGCCAATATCTATGGAAGGAGCTATTGAAATAGCTGGTAGAAGTAGAGGTACACCTCGTATTGCCAATGCATTATTACGAAGAGTACGAGATTTTGCCCAAATAAAAGGAAATGGGAGTATTACAATTGAAATTGCAAAATATGCTTTAAAGGCATTAAATGTTGATGCTCATGGTTTAGATGAAATGGATAATAAAATATTAGCCACTATTATCGATAAATTTAAAGGAGGTCCCGTAGGAATAAGCACCATTGCAACAGCGGTTAGTGAAAATACAGAAACAATTGAAGAAGTGTATGAACCTTTTTTAATTCAACAAGGGTTTATAATGCGTACCCCACGCGGAAGAGAAGTAACAGATTTAGCCTATAAACATTTAGGAAGGGTAAAAGAAAAAAATCAAGGAGAGCTTTTTTAATAAATAATAAATGGCAGCTAAAAAAAAGAAAAAAAATATTTTAAAACCGACTTCAGGTGGCTGGATACAAAGGTTAAAAGAAGAGAGTTGGGAGGCAGAGCTCTTGGTTTCTGCAATCGCTATTTTTGGAACCTTTAAATTATTTGATATTGTTAATTGGGCAACCAATTTTTTTATAGATGTATTGAATCCTAATCAATATTTTATAGGGTATTTTATTATAACTTTCGGTCTTTTAGCTGTAAGTATGTTAACGGCAATGTTTGTAATACATTTTTTTTTAAGAGCTTATTGGATTGGTTTAGTGGGGTTAAATTCAGTTTTTCCAGATTATAGTATTGAAGATAGTGTGTATTCTAAAATTTACACAAAAAAAATATTAAGCATATTACCTAAATTAAAAGACTCTATTCAAAAAACAGATGAATTGTGTAGTGTAATTTTTTCAGCTGCATTCACATTGTTATTTATCTATGCCTATATGTCTTTATCGACAAGTGTTTATCTACTTGTTTTTAATTTGTTGTCAAAATATTTACCTACTTATATCCTATTAATACCAGTTGGGTTTATTGGTGTACTTATATTTTTACAGATGATTGTTACTTTTATCTCAAATTTAAAAAATAACCGAGAAAAAGAGAAACTGCAAACGATTGCATTTAAAGTAAATAAATTTGCATCAATGGTAACTTACGGACCATTATATAAATCGATTTTACAAATAACAATGATTTTTGGGTCTAACTTTAAAAAGAAAAAATCATTAATATATCTTGTAATATCTTTTTTGTTTGCAGGTATGTTTCTATTTGGAAACCAAATAATAAAAACGAATATATTTTACTTAGTAGGACATGAAAAATATTTTAACGTTACAAAAGTACATGCGAGTTTTTATAAAGCTGAAAATAAAACGAATACATTTTTATTAACACCAGAAATAGAATCGGATAAAATTGAGTCAAATGTGTTAAAAATATTTATTCCAGTTTATAGTTACGAAAAAACTTTTCAAACAAGATTATGTAATCGTTTTGAAAAAGAAATTGAAAACTCACTAGAATTACAAAGAGAAGCTAAAAATATTTATGCTTTAAATTGTTATCAAAAGTACTATCATATTTATATAGACGATAAAAAAGTACCTGTAGATTTTTTAAGGCACAATGGGCATTCAAGAACCAAGCAAGCTGGGGTAGTTTCTTATTTAGACATTTCAAACCTAAAAAAAGGAATGCATAATATAGAGGTAAGAAAAAAGTTTGAAGATAATGAAACATTAAAATGGAAAATTCCATTTTATTTTATAAAAAATAACTAAGCGAGTATTTTAAATGAATTTAAAAAAACTCATACCAATATTAACGTGGTTACCAAACTACAAAAAATCACAGTTTAAAGGTGATGTTGTAGCTGGTGTAACTGTAGCAACGGTGTTAATTCCGCAAGGAATTGCCTATGCCTTAATTGCAGGTTTACCGCCTATTTATGGTTTGTATGCAGCACTAGTGCCTCAATTAATGTATGCAATTTTTGGATCGTCACGGCAAGTAGCAGTTGGGCCTGTGGCAATGGATTCTTTAATAGTAGCAACAGGTGTTTCTACATTAGCTTTAATGGGGTCTGAAAGTTATATTGCTATAGCCATTTTATTAGCGCTAATGGTAGGAAGTATTCAGTTTTTAATGGGGGTATTTCGTTTAGGTTTTATTGTAAATTTTTTATCAAGACCGGTAATTATTGGATTTACATCAGCAGTAGCACTTATTATTGGGTTAAATCAGTTTCGTAATTTACTTGGCGTCGATTTTTTGCAAAGCGATCAAGTACATATTCTTATTGAAGATATTATGAATAGGGTAAACTATTTTAATAAAAACACCACAATTATTGGAGTTATAGCTTGTATTATAATTATGGTTTGTAGAAAAATAAGTAAAAAAATACCCAATGCATTAATAGTAGTTGCGCTAGGAATAGTAACACTTCGGTTTTTTGAAAATCATTTTATTGATGTTGCTATCGTAAAAGAAATTCCTTCTGGATTGCCAAAATTTAGCATTCCTATTATTGATGTTGCTTTAATTAGAGAATTGTTTCCAATAGCAGCAACTTTGGTAATGGTTGGATATCTAGAAATTATATCAATAGGAAAAACATTAGAAGCAAAGCAAGATGAATACAGAATTAGACCTAATCAAGAATTAGTAGCCTTAGGATTAAGTAATATCGTAGGTTCGTTATTTCAATCATATCCATCAACCTCTAGTTTTTCTCGTTCGGCAATAAATGAAGAAGCAGGAGCCAAAACAGGAGTTGCAGCAATAGTGTCTGTGATTATGGTTGTAATTACTTTACTCTTTTTGACACCTATATTTTATCACTTACCTAAAACAATATTAGCGGCTATTATTATTGTTGCAGTATTTAATTTAATAAATATAAAAGAAGCAAAAAGATTATGGAAAGCTAATAATTTAGATTTCTGGCTACTAGTGGCAACTTTTTTTTCAACAATTTTTTTTGGGATAGAGCACGGAATATTAATCGGAGTAGGATTATCATTAATTGTTTTGATTTTCAGAACCTCAAGACCTTATGTGGTAGAATTAGGGAAAGTACCAAATTCTGATTTTTATAGAAACAAAAACAGGTTTAAAGAAGTAATTACAGATGAAGATATTCTAGTGTTTCGTTTTGACGCACAAATTTTTTATGCTAATTCAAATTATTTTAGAGAAAAATTAGAGGAGATGACAGCAAAAAAGGGAGAAAATTTAAAGTTAATTGTATTAGATGCAGAAAGTATTAACAGAGTTGATAGTACAGGAGTAGAGATGCTTAAAGAACGTATTAAGTACTATAATAAAAGAAATATAGAATTTTATTTTGCAGGGGTAAAAGGCCCAGTAAGAGACGATTTTTTTAAAGGAGGAGTCTTAGATGTGGTAAGTATAAATCATTTTTTTATGCGTGCCAATGGCGCTGTAAATTTTTTTAAAACAGGAGATAATCAAAATCAAAAAAAATACGCACAGTATATACATCAAGCGTATGAATAATTAATATTATGAAAATAGAGCAAATTTATACAGGTTGTTTAGCACAAGGAGCTTATTATATAGAAAGTGATGGGGAGGTCGCAATTATCGATCCGTTGCGTGAAGTACAAGCATACATAGAAAAAGCAACAAAGGATACAGGAAATATTAAATATATTTTTGAAACCCATTTTCATGCTGATTTTGTAAGTGGACACGTAACCTTAGCCGAAAAAACTGGTGCTACAATAGTGTACGGTCCAACAGCAAAAACCAACTATAAAGCACATACAGCAACAGACGGAGAGGTTTTTAAGTTAGGTAAAATAACAATAACCGCATTGCATACTCCTGGTCATACCATGGAAAGTACATCGTATTTGTTAAAAGATGAAAATGGAAAAGATCATGCGTTGTTTAGTGGAGATACTTTATTTTTAGGGGATGTCGGGCGTCCAGATTTAGCGCAAAAAGGAGATTTAACACAGGATGATTTAGCAGGTTTTTTATACGATAGTTTACGTACTAAAATTATGACTTTAGCAGATGATGTAATTGTATATCCAGCGCACGGAGCAGGATCCGCTTGCGGAAAAAACCTGAGTAAAGAAACAGTTGGTACTATTGGTGATCAAAAGAAAACAAACTATGCTTTACGAGCAAATATGACTAAAGAAGAGTTTGTAAAAGAAGTTACAGACGGGTTGTTGCCACCACCAGCGTATTTTCCTTTAAATGTAAAAATGAATAAGGAAGGATATCAATCTATCGATGAGGTTATAAAAAAAGGTGCAAAAGCGTTATCGGTTTCAGATTTTGAAAAAGTAGCCAATACAACAGACGCAATTATTTTAGATGTACGTCATCAATTTGAATTTGTAAAAGGATTTATACCACAATCTATTTTTATTGGTTTGGGGGGTACATTTGCTCCTTGGGTTGGAGCTTTAATAAAAGAGGTAACTCAGCCGATTTTATTAGTAACATCAAAAGGAGAAGAAGAAACAGCAATAACGCGCCTATCTCGCGTTGGATTTGATAATGTTTTAGGGTATTTAGAAGGTAGTTTTGAATCTTGGAAAGCATCAGGTAAAGAAATAGATACTTTACGTTCAGTTTCAGCGAATGATTTAGAAGAGGCTTTAAATAATAAAGCAAAGGTGTTTGATGCACGTAAACCAGGTGAATATGATAATGAACATATTGTTGAGGTGCCAAATACTCCGTTAGATTTTTTAAATGAGCATATCGAAGAGTTTCCTAAAAAAGAAGATTTTTATATTCATTGTGCCGGTGGGTATCGTTCGGTAATTGCTGCTTCTATTTTAAAAGCAAGAGGGTATCATAATGTAATTGATGTAGCAGGTGGTTATAAAGCAATTAGAGAAACTAATATTGTTAGAACAGCTCCAGTTTGTTCATCAACATTAAAATAAATAAAGTATGAAAAAGAATATTGTTTTGTTAGGAGTGTTTTTTGTGATGTTATTTTCTTGTACATCAAAAGTAGTAGAGGTAAAAAATATTTCTGTTGATGAGTTGCAAATGTTATTGAAAGACAATAAAGCTATTCAGTTAGTAGATGTTCGTACCCCAACTGAGTGTGCCGAAGGAACCATTAGTAATGCGTTAGAAATAAATGTAACTGCAGATGGTTTTGAAAATATAGCTTTAAAAAAATTAGATAAAGCAAAACCAGTTTATTTGTATTGTAGATCTGGTGGACGTTCTAAAATAGCTTCAGAATTATTATTAAAAAAAGGATTTGAAACCTATAATGTTTTAGGTGGCTATAACGCATGGAAACAAAAAAAGAAGTAAAATGAAACAAGAAATTTATATCGAGAATTTAAAATGTGGCGGTTGTGCAAATACAATTACAAACGGATTAAAAGCAATTGATAAAGTAAGTGAAGTAAGTGTTGATGTTGAAAAATCGTTAGTTACTTTAATAACAAATGAAACAACCTTAGTTGTAGTAAAAGAAAAGTTAGCAAAGCTTGGGTATCCTGAGGTTGGCGACAAAAACACAGTATTACACAAGGCAAAATCTTTTGTGAGTTGTGCCGTGGGTAGAGTAAATAAATAATAAAAATCCGAGCAATTTTACTCGGATTTTTATTTTAAATAGGATCATTAACAGGGTCGGTTACAGGTTCTTCAAAATCACACGGAACTTCCTCATAATTATCTATAAAGCCCTTGTGGTGGTCATACTTTGGTAAATTAACAACTTTAGTACAATCGTCTTCACAACTATATAAAAAGCTAAAGGCGATTGTTAAGATTATAATTTTTCTCATTTTATAAGTTGCTATTGATTTGCTAGTAAATATGCATCTTTTTTAAAGATTCACCAAAGTTATGTTGAAAAAATAAAAAAGGTAGCAATATAAAATTACTACCTTATAATTTATAAGATTATTTTAAGATGTTATATTTAAAAAAACATTTTAAAACTTTAAAGTTACTCCCGCTAAAAAATTAATAGTTGCCTGCGGGTAATACCCTTGTGCTTCTTGCGTCGTACCAGGTGTAGACCAATAATCTAAATAAATATAACCTCTATCAACATACTCTTTATTAAAAATATTGTTTACTAAACCAGTAAATACAATTGATTTAAAGATAGATTTCGTTTCTATCTCATAAATAATATTTAAATCACTTGTAAAGTAGCTATCTAATTTTGAAGCTTCGGTATCCGTATTACTCAAGTATTGCTCGCCTACAAATTTTGATAAAAATGCAATTTTAAAATTTTCTGACGGATGATACGTAAATGTGTTACCAGTTACAATATTTGGAGAATTAGCAATTGTAGTATTTCCTAATTCTTGTAAAGCGCCATCTCTGTTGGTAAAAAAATCTACGTTTTTATTTTGACTTACCGCAATATTTTGACGAACAGAAAGGTTGTTTGTTAATTTTATATCAGCATCAATCTCTAAACCTAATCGATAACTATTACCACTTGTACCACGTAAAGGATCTCCGGTGTCATCAATTTCACCTGTTAATACTAGTTGATTTTGATAATCCATAAAGTATACATTGGTGTTTAATTTAACGACATCGTTTTTAAAACGCCAACCCAATTCGTAATCATTTAAGCTTTCATGTGTATTTACACCATCTTTAAAATCACTTCTATTAGGCTCTCTATTTGCTTTGGCAAACGAAGTATAAAAACTGTTGTTATCATTTAAAGTATAAGTTAAACCAAACTTAGGATTAAAGAAATTAAAATTCTCATCTACATTTAAAGGTTTTCTTTTTGATGTTAATCCGTTTGTTTTATAACTCACAAACCTACTTTGTAAATCGATAAAAGTTCTTAATTTTTCAGTAAGATTAAATGATATTTTAGAAAAAACGTTAAAGTCGTTTTTAGTTGATTTTCCATCATAATAATGATCTCTAATATTTGTGTTGGCAGCTAAATCGCTTCCCCAAATAATTTCTCCGTAATGGTTATTTGTATAATGGCTGTATGAGGTACCAGTAATAATTTCTAACTTATCATTATTATAAGTAGCATTAAAGTTACCGACATAAAAATGGTTATCTAACCAACGACGCACAATTACATCGCTACCATCAACAATTAAATTGTTGTAATCTGCAGCATCTCTATCATCTTTAAATTGTTCAAAATATCCTTTACCACGTGTGTAATTTAAACCAACATTAGTTGTCCAGTTGTTGTTTAATTTTTCATTCCAATGTAATTGATAGTGATCTTGCTGAAAATTATCAATTTCATTTTCGTAGGTTAACGGATTTTGTCTTCTGTCTTCTTTTAATTGTTGCGCCGAAATTCCATCCCAAGCTTGGTAAGTTTTTTCTTTTCCACCAAAAACTAAGGCTTTAATTAAGGTGTTTTCATCGGTATAACTACCTTGTAAAAAGTACGATTTTAAATCAGTCGAAGCTCTATCGATATATCCATCAGAATAAATATTTGATACACGACCAGAAAACTCAAAATGCTCGTTAACTTTTCCTGTGGTAAATTTTACAGTATGTTTGCGAGTATTAAAAGATCCGAAAGAATTTGAAATTTCTCCACCAGCTTCGGTAGCAGCAGCATCTGTTAAAATATTTAAACTAGCACCAAAAGCTCCAGCTCCGTTAGTAGAAGTTCCAACACCACGTTGTAATTGTAAACTTTGTGTAGACGAAGCAAAATCGCCCATATTTACCCAAAAAGTTCCCTGACTTTCAGCATCATTATACGGAATTCCGTTTACGGTAACATTTACTCTTGATGCATCAGAACCACGAACACTCATATAGGTGTAGCCAATACCAGCACCTGCATCTGATGATGAAACGACGTTAGGTAAATAGTTTAATAACATCGGAATGTCTTGCCCTAAATTACGTTTTGAAATTTCTTTTTTAGTAAGGTTAGAATGTGTTACAGGCGCATCTGCTTGTACTCTAACAGCAGCAACCAATACGTCTTCTAAAATAGTCGAACCGGTACTTAATTGAATACTTATTTTTTTGTTTTTTGAGATTTTAATTTTTTGAGTGTACGTGTTAAAACCAAGATAAGTAACCTTAATTGTATGGCTTCCTTTAGCTAATTTTAACTGAAAGTTACCTTCAAAATCGGTAGCTGTTCCTTTTTTTAATTCTTCAAGCACAATTGTAGCGCCTACAAGAGGTTCTTGATTATTATTAACTACTTTTCCTGATAAAATAAAATCTTGTGCGTTTGCTGTTAAGGTTGCAAAAATTACCATTAAAAAAGCTACTATCTTCACTTGTTTAATAAAAGACATCGGTCTCATTTTTTTTAAATAAAATCGAATAAAAAGAGGTAATTACTCTGTTTTTTTTTGAATAATTAAAACGTTATTACAAGAATTTTTTATAAGATTATTTCATATAAATATCCACGAACAACTTGTTTACAAAATGGCGATTATCGCCTCCCTAAACAGCATTACCTGTTCTAGGTTCATTGGGTATGATCTCAGCCGATATAGGCACCCCTTTATGAGAACTGTGCAAAGGTAAACCGAATTTTATAATTGAAAAACAAATTAACACCTGTTTTTTGAAGCTATTTCCTGCTTTCACTACTCGCTTTTTTCGTGCCTCAAAAGAGCTCAAACAAACCGTTCAATCAGGGCTAAGTTTGTTTGCCTAATATTAGAATACTTAATCCAGTTTTGGTTTTTTTCGAAGTGTTTTTTTTAGGGCATTCCGTTGTTTGTTTTCAGCCTTTCTTTTTACAGATGCTTTTGTAGGTTTGGTGGTTCTTCTAATCTTAGGCCTTTTTAAACCTTGTGTAATTAGTTCTAAAAAACGTTTTATAGCTAATTCTTTATTTCTGTGTTGCGAACGAGTTTCATCAGAAAAAAGAATTAAAACACCTTCTTTGGTAAGCCGGTTAGCTAATTTTTTAGATAGGATTTCTTTTTGATTTTCCGACAATTGGCTAGAATCGGTAAGATTAAAAGTTAGCTCAATTTTAGAAGACACCTTGTTTACGTGCTGCCCGCCAGCCCCAGAACTTCTAATGGCTTTAAATTTTAATTCTTTAAGTAACTCTAGCGTATTCATTTTATAAAGAAAGCTTATTTAAGGTGTTTGAAAAAGAATATAAGTTTTCTTTTTTAGCAAGTAATTCATCAATTACTTCGATGGCTTTTTTTAATCGAGTTTCTTTATCACCTTTTAATAAAACGTATGGTCGATTGTATTTTTTTAGCGTATTTTCAAAAGCAGTAAACATTTGTAAGCGCTGTTCGGGTCTGTCACGTAAATCATCCGCTTCCCAAGGAGTATCGATATAGGTTAAAAAGTAAATATCATACTCGCTTTTTATAGCAGCTTCGTCTAATTCATCTTCAACAAATCCGCCATAATACTCTTCTGAATATACTTTGGTTTCAAGTAAATCGGTATCGCAAATTAAAACTTTATCTGCTTTAAGTGCTAAATCATTTTCTAGTTTTATCTGTCCTTCTGCAATCGGAATTATGTCTTTTTGTTCACAAATTTTGCGTTCGTTGTTCCATTTATCTTGTAAATATTTACGCGCAAATTCAGGCGCCCAAACCGTATTGTAATAACGCGCTAATTGTCCAGAAAGTGTTGTTTTACCAGTGCTTTCGGGCCCGAACAATACAACTTTTACAAGATTGCTTTTTGTTTGTGTAAGTTTTTTTTCCATGCTAAATAGCCACTAACGGCAATAAAGGTAAATATTAAGTATTGAAAACTTGTAAATGTAAAACCTTTGTAAAGGTATAAAGGAACAGAAATAATATCCCCAATAATCCAATAAATCCAATTTTCTATTTTTCTTTTTGCCATTAGCCACATTCCTACAAAAAATATTGCGGTAGTAACTGTATCTACATAGGCTGTCCAATTATTCCATTTATCAAAATAAGTGTACACTCCAAAAACAAAAACTAATGTAGCTATAAAGATAAAAACACTTGTTTTTTTTTCTTTTAAAGTTGTGCTAGAAATAGGCGTAACGTTAGTAGTATCATTAACATTACGAGTCCAAATATACCAGCCATAAACACTCATTATAAAATAATAACCGTTTATCATCATATCACCTAGTAATTCCCATTTTAAGAGAAGATATACAAAAATTGCGGTACTAATCATTCCGGTAGGAAATACTAATATTTTATTTAGTTTAGAAAACCAAACAGACAAAAAACCAAAAATTACGGCAATAATTTCTAGCCAAACATCAATAGTGTCGTAGGTTGAGTATTGCTCAAAAAGAAAACTAAAAGCTTGGTTCATAGTTACTGCGGTCAGATTTTACAATTTTCATAAATAATATTCCGCTATCTATTAATTCGAAAGTATTTTTTAATTCGTCTGTTACCATTTTCATTACGGTATCGTAATCACCATACACTTGCGTACTTAACGGGTTTTCAAGAATTGTTAAACCCGAAGCTCTTAGCTTTTTTATAAAATTAATAATAGGAGTTTCAAATTCGTTTTGAAGTGGTGTTAACGTAAGTTCTACTGATATTTTCATAAACCAATGTTTTTAAAAAGCAAAGTTACAAATATTGTAAATGCTATTTAGCAATACATATTTTTTTAATGCGCATACACACAAGTAAAGCCTTCGGTTTCTAAAAAGTTAATTTGGTATTCATCGGTAACACCTTCATATAAAATTTTACCAGTAGTTTCGTTAGTCTCAAAAGAAAAATCTTCAATATAAATATGGTTTAAAAAGAGTAGTTTTTTCTTTCCATAAATTTTATACAAACTTTCTTTAGCTCCCCAAACTATAGTTAACTTACTAACCAAAGCATCATGATTTGCAATTGATTTATAGGCTTCAATCGGCGTAAATTTATGAGCTATCTTTAAAATTTTATCACGTTGTTTTTCAATATCAATTCCAACAGGTTTATCATCAGAAATTATAATACCAGAAAAGGTAAAAGAATGGGTAATTGAAATAAATTTACCGTCTTTTAAATGCGGTTTTCCGAACTCATCATAAACTAAATCAGCATCAGTATAGCCAACTTTATTTAGTAAATGACGTACACTTAAAAACCCTCTTCTATGTAAATCTGATTTCATATTGTTTAGTCGATCGCTACTTCTTTGCGTAAGTGTAATACCATCAGCTAAATCTTCAAAAGATTCTTCAATCTTCCAAATCAATACTTTAGTAGTTTCGTTTACCGTTAATGTTTTGTGAACAGGCATATTTTAGAAAGTTATTTCGTAATTTTGCGACTTAAAATTTAAGATACATAAATATACAAAAATATGAGCACAAAAACCGCTACATACGTTCCTTATAAAGTAAAAGATATTTCTTTAGCTGATTGGGGAAGAAAAGAAATTGAATTGGCAGAGGCTGAAATGCCTGGATTAATGAGCTTGCGTGAAGAATATAAAAACGAACAACCATTAAAAGGAGCAAGAATTGCAGGATGTTTACATATGACCATTCAAACTGCGGTTTTAATTGAAACTTTACAAGCTTTAGGTGCTGAGGTAACTTGGAGTTCTTGTAATATTTTTTCTACACAAGATCAAGCTGCTGCTGCAATTGCTGCTGCAGGAACGCCAGTATATGCTTGGAAAGATATGACCGAAGAAGAATTTGACTGGTGTATTGAGCAAACATTGTTTTTTGGAGAAGACAAAAAGCCATTAAATTTAATTTTAGATGATGGTGGAGATTTAACAAATATGGTTTTAGATCGTTACCCAGAATTAGCTGCTGGAATTAATGGTTTATCAGAAGAAACTACAACAGGAGTTCACCGTTTATATGATAGAGTAAAGGCAGGTACATTACCAATGCCAGCAATTAATGTAAACGATTCTGTAACAAAATCTAAATTTGATAACAAATATGGTTGTAAAGAATCTGCAGTAGATGCAATTCGTAGAGCAACTGATATTATGTTAGCTGGTAAACGTGTTACAGTATGTGGTTACGGTGATGTAGGTAAAGGTACAGCAGCTTCTTTTAAAGGAGCAGGATCTATCGTTACAGTTACAGAAATTGACCCTATTTGTGCATTACAAGCTGCAATGGACGGTTTTGAAGTTAAAAAACTAGAAACTGTTGTTGGTAATTCTGATATTATTATTACAACTACAGGAAACAAAGATATTATTCAAGGACGTCATTTCGAAGCAATGAAAGACAAAGTTATCGTATGTAATATTGGACATTTTGATAACGAAATTGACATGGCTTGGTTAAATAAAAATCACGGAAACACAAAAGATACTATCAAACCTCAAGTTGATAAATACAACATTGCAGGAAACGATATTATTATTTTAGCAGAAGGACGTTTAGTAAATTTAGGTTGTGCAACAGGGCACCCAAGTTTTGTAATGTCTAACTCATTTACAAACCAAACGTTGGCGCAAATCGAGCTTTGGAATAACAAAGAAGCATACAAAAACGATGTATACATGTTACCAAAACATTTAGATGAAAAAGTAGCAAAATTACACTTAGCTAAAATTGGTGTTGAATTAACTGAGTTACGCGAAGAGCAAGCAAGCTATATCGGTGTAACTGTTGATGGGCCGTTTAAGCCAGAACATTATAGATATTAAAAGGTAGTTTTTAGTATATATACAAAACCTCGCCATTGGCGAGGTTTTTTAATTTTATTAGCAAATTCTATCATAAGTATCTAATACTCTATCTGCTCCGTTTAGATTTCCGTTATCTAAGTATCTATCTGCTCTTCTTAATAAACGATCACATCTTCTTCCAGAAGGCCCTCCTCCGTTAATTTCTGTTTGTTCAAGTTTGTTTAATGCTTTTCCTAAGTTTAAAATAGATTTTTTCATTTTTAATTAATTATAAATTTGATTAAATCCTTGAACTATTTAAAGACACTCAAGGTGTATGTCTATTCTTCGCGAAAGAATATTTTAAATAACTATTGTTTTAGTCTTTTATGTACGGAAATAAAATACTAAAAGAATAGAAAGTTTATGATTATTTTTTTTAGAGTCATTTATAGCTTTATGACTTGTAATATTATAGCAACTAATTTACGTGCAATATAATTTTTTTTCTTGTTTTAAGAAAATTTAAAAATAGAAGCCTATGGTTTTAAGGTAGATCATAATATACGCATCTTGTCATCATTGATAGCTTAAAATTGCTTTCTTATTAAGGAGGTTATATAAATTTATTATTTCATAATAAAACCAATATTTATTTTGTTTTCGAAGATTATTAGGGAAGAATAAGCTCGTCAATTATTTTTAGAGACACATCTCTTGTTAAGTTGATTATATCTAAAATATCTC
Organism: Tenacibaculum soleae; assembly: GCF_030549005.1. NCBI lineage: Bacteria > Pseudomonadati > Bacteroidota > Flavobacteriia > Flavobacteriales > Flavobacteriaceae > Tenacibaculum > Tenacibaculum soleae. The sequence goes on along the minus strand of NZ_JAUOSW010000001.1, from coordinate 42,124 downwards.
TTATTTTTTTTCTTCAATTTGGCTCTAAAAATAGTTTACGCTATCTCTTAAATATTTTTATCTATCATCAATTTATCGTAAATGTTTTGAGAAAACCTTTTGTTTCATCATGGTTTGATAACTTAATAAACCTAATAGCTTTATATCTAAAATAATATATCTTTCTACTATATTACTTTAGGCTATGGCATGAAGATAAAGAAGGATATAATATAGTTAAAAGTAGGGATTTGTTAATTCATAAGTTGTTTTTATATAGACTTATGTGATGAATACTTTTTGATAAAAACTAATAATTAAAAAAGTAAAATGTTTTATAGGATAATTTTAACTAATAATTGTTCTGTCTCCAGAAGGTATTAAGATTATTTAAATATAAAAAGGACACTGATAAGTGTCCTTTTTATAATATTTTTTTAATTGTTTATTAAATACTTAAAGAGTTGAATAATTCAATTAATTTCGGACTAGAAGGTCTTGGTGCATTTGCAGTTACAATATTTCCTTGCGGATCAATTAAGATAAAACGAGGGATACTATTTACACGATAAGCACTTGCAAAAGTTTTATCTCTTTTAGAGTATAATTGAATTCCGGTTAGGTTTTTTTCTTTAACCATGGTTTTCCATGTTCCATGATCTCTTTCGCTATCAACTGAAATACTTACAAATTCGATATTTTTATCATGATATTGTTTTTCAATTTTTTGTAAAAAAGGAATTTCTTGTTTACAAGGATTACACCATGTTGCCCACATATCAATATAAACATATTTTCCTTTTAAATCGTCTAAAGATGTTGTTTTACCGTTAAAGTTTTCATAGTCTACAAACTTAGGAGATACGGCACCTGCGGCTAATTTTGTAGCCAAATATAACTTATCGGCATGTGTTTTGTTAAGGTAGTTTGTTAAGCCTTTAATGTTTTGTTTTTGAAAAGCAACAAAAGTAGAGTCTAATTTAGTATTGGCAATTCGGGAGTTAAAGTCGTTTACGTAATTATTTACTTTAGTATCAAATTTTTCTTTTGGTAAAGTAAATAACATTTCGTCGTTAAGAAGGTTTTCTTGCAGTAAAGAGGTTTTTGCTAAAAAAGTACTTTCGTCTGATCCTTCACCGGTAAAAGTAACAGTTTCATCAAACTCTTTAGTATCAAGTGTCATGTTAATAATTGCGCCGTTTTTTAAATATAAAGAAGTAGTTTCTTTTCCGTCAAAAACACGGTAAAACCCATCTTTAATATTCATGGTGTCTTTAAATAGGCCATTTTCATCTAATTTAATTACCCTGTTAAACTTTAATTGTGGATTAGAGACAATTATTGAATCAGCATTTTTATTGGTGATTTTTCCTGAAAAAGTAACAAAGTTATTTGTAGCAGGTTTACATGAAACGGCAATAATTGCAATTGCCATTAAATAAATTATTTTTTTCATTATATAGATATGTTTTTATGTTGGTTTAATAGACAACTAAAATACTGATTATTCTATAAAATAAATGTGTTTTAATAGATTATCCTAACCAACCTTCACGATCTAAACTTCTATACTGTATGGCTTCACTTATATGTGTTCCTGTTACAGAAACAGCGCTGTCTAAGTCGGCAATTGTGCGAGCTACTTTAAGTATTCTGTCATAGGCTCTTGCAGAAAGATTAAGTTTTTCCATTGCAATTTTTAGTAAATTTTTACTTTCGTTTGATAGTTTGCAATATTCTCGTAATTGTTTTACATTCATTTGTGCATTGTAATGCACAGTGTTTGATTTACTAAATCTTTTGGTTTGTATTTCACGTGCTTTAGTTACTCGCTTCCTTATTTCGATACTAGATTCTCCTTTTCTTTCTTCTGATAATTTTTCAAAAGGAACGGGAGTTACTTCAATATGGATATCAATTCTGTCTAACAAAGGCCCTGATATTTTACTTAAATAGCGTTGCATTTCTGCAGGAGAAGAGGTCATTGGTGAGCTTGGGTCATTAAAAAAACCTGATGGACTTGGGTTCATACTTGCTACCAACATAAAGCTACAAGGATAATTTACGGCAAATCGTGCTCTTGAAATAGTAACTTCTCTATCTTCTAAAGGTTGTCGCATAACTTCTAAAACACCGCGTTTAAATTCGGGTAATTCATCTAAAAATAATACGCCGTTATGTGCTAATGAAATTTCACCAGGTTGCGGTAAGTTATTACCACCGCCAATAAGAGCTACATCTGAACAGGTATGATGTGGGGATCTAAATGGGCGGTTGTATTGTAAACCTGAATTTTTAATTTTACCGATTACTGAATGAATTTTTGTGGTCTCTAGAGCTTCTTGCAAAGACATTGGAGGTAGTATGGATGGAAGTCTTTTAGCTAGCATTGTTTTTCCTGCTCCTGGTGGACCAATAAGAATAATATTATGTCCGCCAGCAGCAGCAATTTCCATACAGCGTTTTATAGATTCTTGTCCTTTGACATCACTAAAATCAAACTCAGGAAAATCGACATGTTTATAAAATTCAGACCGAGTATCAATAACAGTTGGTTCAATTTTGTTTTTATCATTAAAGTGATTAATAACTTCCAAAATATTATCAACCCCGAGTATCTCCAAATCATTTACAATTGCTGCTTCTTTGGCGTTTTCTTTTGGAAGAATAAAGTGTTTAAAACCTTCTTCACGCGCTTTTATAGCAATTGGTAATGCACCTTTAACAGGTAGTACGCTTCCATCTAATGATAATTCGCCCATTATAATATAGTCATTAATATTGTTAGAGCTAATTTGTTTTGATGCTGCTAAAATGCCAAGAGCTATTGTTAAATCATAAGCCGCACCTTCTTTTCTAATATCAGCAGGAGCCATGTTTATGATTATCTTTTTACCAGGAAGTTTATAATTGTTATTATTAAGAGCAGCTGAAATACGATAGGAACTTTCTCGTACGGCATTGTCAGGTAGGCCTACTAAATGATATCCGATTCCTTTATCAATATTTACTTCAATAGTTATTGTGGTTGCTTCAATGCCAAAAACAGCAGATCCATAAGTTTTTATTAGCATAACTTTCTCTTTATGTTAAAGATAGCTAAAAATAAAGCATAAAAAAAGCCTCTTTAAAAAAGAGGCTTTTTTATTTTTAAAATTAATTTTTATTAAAATTATCTAATCCAGTTTTTAACCAATTGTAATAGGTTGTATGGTCAGAGTATTGTTGAGGTGCGTTTAGTAATTCTAAATTTGGACTCATTAATACATAAAATGGTTGAGAGGCTGTTTTAAAGTTTGCAACTTGTAAGGTAGCCCATTTATCACCATAGGTTCTAATTCTTTTTACTTTACCATTAGGTTTTATAAAATCAAATTGTTCTTCTTCAGGTAATTGTCTTTCGTGGTCATCAACATATAATGAAATTAATACGTAGTCATCATTTATTAATGAATATATCTCTGGTTTTACCCAAATATTTTCTTCCATCTTACGGCAGTTAACACATGCCCAACCTGTAAAATCTAACAAAACAGGTTTGTTTACTGATTTTGCATATGCAATACCTTCTTCATAGTCTTTAAAACAATTTAACCCTAATGGACATTTATTGTCTTTTTTGTAGATACTATGAAATTGCGGTGGTGCAAATCCGCTTAATAGCTTGTTTTGATCCCATATTGGTTTTTTCATAACACCAGGAGCTAAATAAATAGCTAAAGCTAAAGCACCTAATCCTAATAGAACTCTAAAGAAAGTTAGTTTTCCGTATTTTTTCCCAATAAATCCAAATAAATACAAGGCGGTTAGTAAAGATATTAAGGCCCATATACCAATAAAAATTTCTCTTTTTAATAAATCCCAGTGCCCAACTAAATCGGCATTTGATAAAAATTTAAAAGCAAACGCTAATTCTAAGAAACCTAAAAATACTTTAACTGTGTTTAACCATCCACCAGATTTAGGTAAAGAGTTTAGCCATCTTGGGAACATTGCAAATAAAGCAAAAGGTAAAGCTAATGCTAAACCAAAACCAACCATACCAGCTGATAATTGCATAGCTCCACCATCACTACCTAATGATCCAGCTAATAAAGATCCTAAAATAGGTCCTGTACAAGAAAAAGAAACAATAGCTAAAGTTAAAGCCATAAAGAAAACCCCAATAATTCCTCCAATATTTGAAGCACTATCTGCTTTATTACTCCATGAACTAGGTAATGTTAATTCGTAAAAACCGAAAAAAGAACCAGCAAAGAAAATTAAAACAGTAAAAAAGAATAAGTTTAACCACATATTGGTAGAAATACTATTCAAAATTTCAGGATCTAAAGTGTCTAAGTAATGAAAAGGAACACTTAATAAAGCATAAATTAATACAATAAAGAACCCGTATAATACTGCACTTCCAATTCCTTTTCCTCTGTTTTCACTATGCTTTGTGAAAAACGATACAGTTAATGGCACCATTGGAAAAACACAAGGAGTTAAAAAAGCTAATAAACCACCTACAAACCCTAATAAAAAGATGTTTAATAGTGTGTCACCACCATCTTCAGATGATTTTTCAGCGGTACTTTTTAATAAGGCTGTGTTTTTTAAATTTAAGTTTAATGATTGCGATAATGATTGACTTTTATCATCAACTTCAGCAACCGTTTGAGTAACCTTTTCTCCTGTTAAAGAAAATGTGAAATCTTCATCAAAAGGTAAACAGTATTCTTTACAAACTTGTGCATCTAAGTTAAGCGTAATTTGAGTTAAGCTAGCGTCTGATACTGTTATACGTTGTACTAACTTACCTTCTTCTACAAAGAAAATTTCATCTTTACCCCAAATTTCGCTAAATTCTGTTTCTGTTTCACTTTCTTCAGCTTTTCCGTTAAGAGTATACCCAGTTTCACCTTCTGCAGGAGAAATAGTCATAGGTAAAGAAGCATCTTCAGGGTTGTATTGCGAATATAAATGCCAGTCTTCGGCAATTTCAATGTCGAAAATTAAGTCATATTCAGTATCTGAAACTTTTTCAACGGTCGGTGTAACTACAATAGGATTGTCATCCGATTGTGAAAATACCGTTAAACCGATAAACAATAAAAAAAGAGTAAATAATTTTTTCATTCGAGTTAGTTTATAAGGGGTTGTTTATAATTAGTTATTCTTAATAATTTTGTTGTTTTGTCTGAGTTTAAAAAACGTCTGTCTTGTCGTTTACCAACAATCCAAATAATTTTATTATCATTTGAACAAAGCAACCATGTGTTTTTTTTGTCAAAAATTGACATTTTTTCATCTTTAAAATACTTGCTAATTTTTTTCTTTCCTTGCATTCCTGTAGGGTAAAAATAATCACCAGTTTTCCATTTTCTAACGATGAGGGGGTAATTTAACAAATTTTTATCAACAAAAATACTATTTATATCAATAATTGTTTTGTCAAGAGCGTTTTCAAATAATAAATGAATTGGATTGGTTATTTGATTTTTGCCTTTATTTATAGTAACTACCTGATTGTCAGTTTTTTTATGCTTGTTAGTGGGCAAAAGTAATAAAAAATCTCTGTCTTTTAATAAAGTATGTGATTTTGTTACTATTTTCTTACCTGATTGCGCATGGATTAAATGATAAACATCATCCCATTCGGTAAAATTATATTCTTTTAATAGTTGATATAAGTATGGTTTAGGATTTGGTAGCTTTAATAATTCTGTTATATTAATTTTTAATAGCTCGCCTTGTTCGGATAGTACTTTTTTAGAAATATCGTTGGTTTTGTCGATGACAATTTGTTGAGATTGTTTTAAAAAAGAAGTAGTTTTAGCGTGTGTTTTTAATATGTTTGGATTTATTTCTTTAAGAATAGGAAGGATTTGATGCCTGATTTTATTTCGTAAATATTTGGTTTCTGAGTTGCTGGCATCCTCTCTCCATTTTATATCGTTGTTTAAAGCATATTGATGAATTTCTTTTCTAGAAAAAGGTAAAAATGGGCGAACAATGTTTCTGTTTACTTCAGGAATACCTGTTAAACCATCTAGTCCTGTACCTCTAGTTAGGTTTATTAAAAAAGTTTCTAAATTATCATCAGCATGATGCGCAGTTAAAATATAATCAAAATTATGTTCTGTAACTAATTTATTAAACCAATCGTAGCGTAACTGTCGTGCAGCTATTTGGGTTGATAATTTGTTTTTTTTTGAGTAATCAGTTGTTTCAAAACGTGTTGAAAAAACATCAATGTTTAATTGTTTTCCTAGTTGTTTTATAAAATTTTCATCTAAATCACTTTGTTTTCCTCTTAATTGAAAATTACAATGTGCAAGATGAATTGTATAATTAAGTTGTTGTAATAAATGTGTTAAAACAACACTGTCAATACCACCAGAAATAGCAATTAAGAGTTTCTTCTCTTTAAAAAAAGGAAATTTTTTATTAATATGATTTTCAAAAGTTTCTAACATTTTTATGTAAAAAAAATTATAACTGATTATTTAGCCAGTTAACTACATCTTGCAACATTTCATCTTTACACAAATCATTTTGTAATTCATGATAACCATTTTCATAAAGCTTTAAACTAACTTTGTTTGATGCGTTTGCAAAAGATTCTGTGCCTTTATAATCAATAATTTTATCGCCGGTACCGTGTAACATATACATCGGTGTTTTTAAGGTATTAGCATTTTTGATAGCCCATTCGCCAGCATCGATAAAAGATAATGAAAAATTTGGACTAATTTTATCGTGTACTAAAGAGTCATTAATATATTTTTTAACTTCTTCTTTGTCGCGAGATATATCGTTTGCATCAAGTTCATTACCTAAAGTAATAGATGGTGCAATTTTTTGCATAAGCTTACCTAAAGATAATTTCCATGCTGGCGGATCAAAGGCTAACTTTAACATTGGACTTGTAGCAATGGTTCCTGCAAAATTATGATTTTTACGTAATGTATAATTTATTACAGCATTACCGCCCATTGAATGCCCATATAAAAACATTGGTTTGTTGCCAAAAACACTGATTGCCTTGCTAGTTAATTTTGAGATGCTTTCTAAAACAGCATCAAACCCTGGATTGTGACCTCTTTTTCCTTCGGTTTTTCCGTGCCCGAAATGATCAAAAGCAATAACTCCGAAATTATTGTCAGTTAGTTTTTTAGCAACATGTTGGTATCTACCAGAATGTTCGCCCATACCATGAATAATAATCACAACAGCTTTCACGGTTTCTGGTTGCCAAAATTGCCCAAAAAAAATGGTGTTATGGTAATTGAAATTAAACTCTTGATGTGTCATAATTTATTGTTTTTGTAACCATTGTCTTATTTCTTTTCGTAAAGAAACTTCTGGTTTTGGTAACGGAATTGTGCGGCCAAATTGTTTACTTCTCTTAAATTTAGAAAACGTAATTTTATGTTGTTTCCACGCTTCTGGGTATAAATCTAAAAAAGCATTAAAAAAACTTTGTTCATTTATGGTTCCTTCTATTTTAGAAAATACGTGCTTAAATTTTTCTTCTTGGTCTATTATCATAATTTAGTAAATATAACTAAAACTACTTTGAGTTTAGTAAAACATATTTCATTGCTTTTGCTTTTAATAAGCATTCTTCGTATTCTTTTTCGGGAATAGATTTTGCTGTAATTGCTCCGCCAACCGAATAGGAAACGTATTTTTTTTCAGCGTTATATAGAATACTTCGGATGATAACATTGAAGTCAAAATCGCCATTTGGTGTAAAATAACCAACGGTTCCAGAATACAACCCACGTTTGGTTTCTTCTAACTCTTCAATAATTTTCATTGCTGATACTTTTGGAGCTCCTGTCATACTTCCCATCGGAAAAGTGTCTTTAATAACATCAACAGGATGTGTGGTTGTTTCTACTTCTGAAACAATAGTTGAAATCATTTGATGTACTTGTTTAAACGAATATACTTTACAAAGTTGCTCAACTTGTACACTTCCTTTTTTTGCTGTTTTTGATAAATCATTACGAATCAAATCAACAATCATAATATTTTCTGAGCGTTCTTTTTCGTCGCGAGCCAAATCAAAAGCAGTTTTTTTATCATCAATTTTATTGATTAACCTTTTGGCAGTCCCTTTTATAGGCTGTGAAATTATTTTGGTGTTTTCTTTTTTTAAATACCTTTCTGGAGTTGCTGATAATAAATATTGATGCTCTAACTTTAAAAATGTAGCAAACGGAGGTTCAGAAATTTCGTTTAAATGTTCGTAAATTTCAAACGGATTTATAGTAGCGTTTTCGGCATAAAATTCTTGACAAAAATTAGCTTCGTAAATGTTTCCTTGTTGAATATGGTTTAAAACACTGTTTACTCTTTGATGATATTCATCTTTATGAATTCGAAGCTTTATTTTAAGGTCGTTTGTGTTTTTAGATTTTAATTTTGGTTGAAAATTATAAGATGAAATTTCTTCAAAATCTTCTTCAATTTCATCATCAATCATTTTTAAATAGTGAAATTCAACAGTATTTCCTTTAATAAATATTAATTTTTGAGGTTGAAAAAAAAAGAGATCATCGAAACCTAATCCGTCAAAATTAGTGGATGTAAGTTTTTCTACGTCGTTTTTTACATCATAAGAAATATAACCAAAAATATAATCTTTGGTATATGATTGATATTCTTTTAGTTTCTCAAAAGCATTTTGAGAATCGGTTTTTATTGATGTAAATTCATCAACAGCCAAGCAACCATCAAATGAACTATATTGCTGTTCGTAATTGTTTGAATCTAACCAAACAATAGTTTCAAACTGTTGCGACCAACGGAATAAACGTTGTTTAAAATCCGAGGGAAAATCAATAGTAAAAGTTTGTGTGGTTCTAATAGACATGCTACAAAAATAAGAAACCCGATAGAATTTAGCTATCGGGTTTATGTAAAATATACAGCAAAGTTATTTTGTTTTTTCTTTGTTAACTTCTTTTTCGTTTTCAGTAGATGTTGTTGTAATGATGGCTTTAGCTGTGCTATCATCTAAAATATTTTTTTTAAGCTGTTTTTTTATAACTGTCGTTTTTTCTTTATCATCGGCAAAAGTAGCGTCTGTAACTTCAATTTTAATATTGTTTCCGGTTTTTGTACCCCAAACGTTTTCACTGTAATTATTGATTGTTGCTGTATGGTTTCCTAAAATTGGCGCAATTACTAAACCAATTAAACAGGTAAGTTTTATTAAAATATTCATTGATGGGCCAGAGGTGTCTTTAAAGGGGTCACCAACAGTATCGCCAGTTACGGCAGCTTTATGAGCATCTGAACCTTTATAAGTCATTTCACCATTAATCTCAACACCTGCTTCAAACGATTTCTTGGCATTATCCCAAGCGCCACCAGCATTATTTTGAAAAATAGCCCACATTACACCAGATACACATACACCTGCCATATAACCGCCTAAAGGTTCTGCACCAAAAACCAATCCGATTAAAATAGGTGATATGATAGTGATTAAACCTGGTAAAATCATTTCTTTTAAGGCTGCTTTGGTTGAAATATCAACACATTTAGCGTATTCTGGCGTTCCGATTCCTTCCATAATTCCCGGAATTTCTCTAAACTGACGGCGAACTTCGTGTACCATTTCCATGGCTGCTTTTCCTACCGATTGCATTGCTAAAGCTGAAAATATAACAGGAATCATTCCTCCTATAAATAACATTGCTAAAACGTCGGCTTTAAAAATATTAATTCCGTCTATTCCTGTAAAAGTTACGTAAGCGGCAAATAAAGCTAAGGCTGTTAAGGCCGCGGATGCAATAGCAAAACCTTTACCAACGGCAGCGGTTGTGTTACCAACAGAATCTAAAATATCTGTACGTTCGCGAACATGATCTTCTAATTCACTCATTTCTGCAACACCACCTGCATTATCGGCAATTGGACCAAAGGCATCAATTGCTAGTTGCATTGCTGTGGTGGCCATCATTGCTGAGGCTGCTAAAGCAACTCCGTAAAACCCTGCAAAGTAATAAGAGCTATAAATTGCGGCTGCAAATAAAATTACTGATAAAAAAGTTGATTTCATACCAACAGCTAGTCCTGCAATAATATTGGTTCCGGCTCCTGTAGCACTGTTCTGAACAATATCCATTACTGGTTTTTTACCTAAGCTTGTGTAGTATGCCGTTACCATTGATATTAATGCGCCAACTGCTAAGCCAATACAAGCAGCCCAAAAAACATTGATTGAAGAAATATCTTTAATTCCTTCGCCAAAAAAACTCATTTTCATAGTTTGTGGTAGCATCCATTTTATTAAAAAGAAACTTGCAATTAAGGTTAATATAATTGAAGTCCAGTTACCTGTGTCTAAAGCTTTTTGTACCTGACTTTCTCTTGCATTGTTGTCTTTTATGCTTACTAAAAAAGTTCCAACTATTGAGGCGATAATACCTGTACCAGCAATTACTAGCGGTAATAAAACCGGCCCCATGTTATTAAAACCGTCAGTATAAGTTGATGTTAACGACATGTCTCTAATAACATAATTACCTAAAACCATGGCTGCTAAAACAGTAGCAACATACGAACCAAACAAATCGGCTCCCATACCAGCAACATCTCCTACATTATCTCCTACATTATCTGCGATTGTGGCGGGATTACGAGGATCATCTTCAGGAATACCTGCTTCTATTTTACCAACTAAGTCAGCACCAACATCTGCGGCTTTGGTGTAAATACCTCCACCAACTCTTGCAAATAAAGCGATAGATTCTGCTCCTAATGAAAACCCTGCTAAGGCTTCTAATACAATAGTCATTTCATTATAAAAGTTTCCTCCATCGGTAATGAATTGACTTACAAATATTAAGAAAAATAAATTTAGTCCTAAAACGGCTAACCCAGCAACACCAAGTCCCATCACTGTTCCGCCACCAAAGGACACTTTTAAAGCTTGTGGTAAGCTTGTTTTAGCAGCTTCGGCTGTTCGTGCATTAGCGTCGGTTGCTATTCGCATACCAATATTTCCTGCTAAGGCAGAGAAAATTGCTCCGATAATAAATGCAGGAACAATCATAATACTTGTAGTTGCAACTAGTAACGAGATTCCGAATAAGGCTAGTGAAGCAATGATAACAAAAATTAATAAAAGCCGATATTCTGCAGCTAAAAAAGCAAGAGCACCTTGTTTAATGCTTTTTGAAATTGATTTCATTTTATCGTTTCCAGCATCTTGTTTTTTTACCCAAATCATTTTTACATACATAAAAATAAGCCCTAAAATAGCCAAAATTATTGGCAGATACATAATATTTTGTTTCATGTTTTGGTTGTTAAATTAGTAATAAGTGTATGTAAATATAAGAAAATCAGTAACTAAACAAAAAAACCTCTCAGAATGTTCTGAGAGGTTTTTATAAATTATGAGTGAATTTTACAGTTTAAATTGTAAAGTTTCCATTTGTTTTGTGTTCGCTGTTTTCGTATCGCTCGATACATTTATCTAGTATATCATAAGCTTCATTAGCATCACCCCAATCTCCAATGTCAACTTTCTTTTTTTCTAAGTCTTTATATACTTGAAAAAAATGCGTAATTTCTTTTATACGGTGTGGATTTAAGTCAGATAAATCGTTGTAGCTATTCCAAATAGGATCAGTAGTAGGGACGCAAATTATTTTTTCATCTGGACCTTTTTCATCTGCCATATGAAAAACACCGATTGGCTTTACTTCCATAATACACATAGGAAAAGTTGGTTCAGCTCCTAAAACTAATACATCTAATGGGTCACCGTCTAGAGCCAAAGTTTCAGGAATAAAACCATAATCTCCAGGGTACATCATTGATGAAAATAGCATTCTGTCAAAACGAATTTTTCCTAAGTCAAAATCGTATTCGTATTTATTTCTACTTCCTTTTGGTATTTCAATTAAAACATCTACTGTTTTTCTTTCTTTTGAAGTCATATATTTTTCTTTTCTTCGTTTCTAAAAATCGGTTTGCAAAAATAGTGATTTATTAATGTTTTTAGCTATAAAATGATTGTTATTTTATGGTTAAATCAATGATTATAAGCCAGGTTTAATTCCTATACGAATTGCAAATTTTGGAGTAGGAGTAATTAATGAACCAGCAGGAGGTGTGTAATTGCTTCTCCAAATAGCATCAATACGTAAAAAACGCAAGTTACCATAACCAATATTTTCAAGCCCAACACTGTATTCATAGTACACTTTGTTTGGCGAATTATAGTTTATGTTTGATCTGTTAATGGCTAAGTTATTGTTAGAAACAGTTCCATAAGCAGCTCTAAAAGAAACCAAACTACGTAGTTTTAGTTTTTTTATTAATGGAACTCTGTTTAAAATAAATCCATTAAAATGATGCTCAAAATGACCTGCTAAATAGCTGTCAGTTACAAAATCATAATAATTTAATAAAGCAAATGTATCTTTTACTAATGAGAATGTTTGATTTGCGGGAACTACACTTAATAAGGCAATAGGCACTGTTCCAAATGTTTTTCCAGCTTCGATGGTTGCGTCTAAAACACCAAGTTTACTTAAAAGGATTGGGTGGTTGTATTTAAATTGCAATTTATCATAAGTATGTGTTCCGTTAAAAACACCTTTGTAACCTTTTCGATAATTTAAAACTAAGGAAGGGAATATGTTCCGACCAAAACGTCTGTCAACACCTAAGCCATATACAAAACGACCTGGGGTATACGAAACATAAATATCAGACGCTACATCCGTTATTTGTGATTGGATATTACCATTTTGACCTAGATAATCCATTGAAAAATCTTTAGGTGAAGCAGATTGTATTTTTGAGTGTGAAAAATTAAACCCTATGTGTAGGTTTTTTTTGATTTGATAATCGAAATTTGTGGCTATTTTTTCTACTTCAGATAAAAAGAAGTTGTCTCCTCTTGAAAATAGTGCTGTTGTACCGAATGCCGTTCCTAATAATTCTGTTGTGTTTAATAATACACTACCTAATTGTTCAATGTCTTTTTGATAGGCTAGTCCAGCAGAAATTCTTGGTTTGTATGATAAAAGGTAGCGACCTTGTATACCATATTTTATCTTTTTGTCTTTAAATCCGTATGCTAAATGTCCTCCTACACGTAAGCGGTCATCTTTTGTTTTAAAGGTTCTAAATCCTATTTTTGTTCTAAACCCTTCTACTTGATTACTAGCAAAAGCGGTCCATATAGGTCCAAATTGCAATCCCATTCTTGTGTTTACGAATCCGCTAGCAACAGTATTTATTAAACCTGTAATGTTTTTAATTTGTTTTTTCTCTTTTACTTCTTGAATTAAATTATACGTTAAGTTAGTTTCCTCGTTTTCTTTTGTTTTCCAATAAGAAGTGTCTTTCTGATACTGATTAGGTCTTATTTTAACAACCTTCTCTGTATAAAAATTAGTAGGTAACGGTTTGTCTAAAATATAATTATCAAAAGTTGTTGTTTTTTTGATGGTTAAACCTCTGTTGCTTTCGTTTTTATCAATAAAAGTAAAATCACCTTCGTATGCATTTTTAGTAGGTATGTATATGCTGTCATCCTTTACCTCAAACTCTTTTTCAAAGGATAGTCCTCTTACAAAGTTTAAATTGATGCTTTTATGAACTTTCATTTTTAGTTTCTTAATAGAGAAATTTTTGTCTGCTACCCAAAAATTCCCCTGAAAAGCTAAGTCACCATCTCTGATGGGAAAGAAATATATATTATATAATTTTTTGTTGTTTTTAACAATGCTATCATAAAGAACATAATCATAGGTAGAAAATCCATCTGTAGATAATGGACTTACAAAAGATTTTGTTAATAAAGTTATGTTGTTTTTAAAGACATCTATATTTTGAAAAGTATTGGACATTCTGTTAAAAACAAACCCCTGCGCGCCTAAACCATCAGCTTTTTCAGCTTCAATATCTTCTCTGATATTATTGTTTTTATTGTCACCGTATATGTTTGCAATTTGTTCGCTTAAATAAATAGGGATGTAATAATTAATTCCGTCACTATCATATTTTACTCTATCGATAGTTTTTTTATACTCTTTTTTAAAAATTCTTTTTAAAAAGACGGTATCTAGGTTATTTAAACCTATTTCTATTGCTGTATGTTTTTTGTACTGATAATTATTTACTAAATCGAGACCATTTTTTCTCTTTCTTTTCCAAATTTCTTTTAAAATTCGATAGGCTGGATTTTCTTTTTTCTTTAACCTTTTTTTTGGTTTAGAAACAATAATTACCTCTTCTAATTCGTTGGTGCCTTCTTTAAGAGCAATATTTAAAAATTTAGTTTTTTGACTAACTTTTAATGTTTGTGTTTGAAAGCCTACAAATGAAATTTCTAAAGTCCCTCTGTATTTTTTTGTTTTTAAAAAAAAGGTACCATCGTCATTAGTAGTGGTTCCATGAGTGGTGTTTTTTAAAAAAACATTTACAAATGGCATTGGGTTGTTAAACTCATCAACAACTTTACCTTTTAAGGTTAGTTGAGCGTGTATTGTGCTGGTAATGAGTAGTGATAATAGTAATAGCGTGTTTTTCATTTTTTTTATGACTACAAAAACCTTTTGATATTTATCAAAAGGTTTTTTGTTTCTTTATTGGTTTCCTTATTATTTAGTAAGGTATAAAACATCTTTTACTGCTTTAACAACATCATTTGCATTTGGTAACCATTCTTCTAGTAAAACTGGTGAATATGGTGCTGGAGTGTCAGCTGTTGTAATTCTTTTTATAGGGGCATCTAAGTAATCAAATGCTTCATCTTGTATTCTAAAAGTAATTTCTGATGATACACTACCAAAAGGCCATGCTTCTTCCAAAATTACTAATCTGTTTGTTTTCTTTACAGATTCTAATATAGCGTTATGGTCCATTGGACGTACGGTACGTAAGTCAATTATTTCTATTGAAATTCCTTCTTTAGCTAATTCATCAGCAGCTTTATAAGCTTCTTTAATAATTTTACCAAAAGAAACTACTGTTACATCGGTACCTGTTCTTTTAATATCTGCAACACCGATAGGGATAATGTATTCACCTTCTGGAACTTCCATCTTGTCACCATACATCTGTTCAGATTCCATAAAAATTACAGGATCATCATCACGAATAGCTGCTTTTAATAATCCTTTTGCATCATAAGGATTTGAAGGAACAATAACTTTTAATCCAGGGCAATTAGCAAACCAGCTTTCAAAAGCTTGTGAGTGTGTTGCTGCTAATTGGCCAGCAGAAGCTGTAGGGCCACGAAAAACAATAGGGCAGTTAAATTGACCACCACTCATTTGACGAATTTTTGCAGCGTTATTGATTATTTGATCGATACCAACTAAAGAGAAGTTAAATGTCATATATTCAACAATAGGGCGATTTCCATTCATTGCAGAACCAACTGCAATACCCCCAAAGCCTAATTCAGCAATAGGTGTATCAATAACCCTTTTTTCACCAAACTCATCTAGCATCCCTTTTGAAGCTTTGTAAGCTCCATTATATTCAGCTACTTCTTCACCCATTAAATAAATGCTTTCATCTCTACGCATTTCTTCACTCATGGCTTCACAAATAGCTTCTCTAAATTGTATTGTTTTCATACGTTATAATAGTCGTTGTTTATCAAGATTGCAAAAATAATAAAAATACAATTAGCAAAGTGTTTTTTAACTTAAACAAATTGTTAGTTGTGTTTACAAGGGGTTGCTTGTTAAATTATGAACGAAAATTAAAAATTTATTATGCATGCATAGTAAATTAAAAAAAAAACGTAACTTCGTAGCTCAAAAAATTAAGTTTCTTAAAAACAACGATATATGAAAATATTAGTTTGTATCAGTCATGTACCTGATACTACTTCGAAAATCAACTTTACCGATAATGATACAAAGTTTGATACTAATGGAGTTCAATATGTTATAAACCCTTATGATGAGTTTAGTTTAACGCGTGCTATGTGGTTTAAAGAAAAGCAAGGTGCTAGTGTAACTGTTGTAAATGTTGGAAGTGCTTCAACTGAACCAACCTTGCGTAAAGCGCTAGCTATTGGAGCAGATGATGCAATTCGTGTAAATGCAGAACCTACAGATGGTTTTATGGTAGCTAAAGAATTGGCTGAAGTTGTTAAAAACGGAGGGTATGATTTAGTTCTTGCAGGAAAAGAGTCAGCTGATTACAATGGGCAAATGGTACCAGGGATGTTAGCTTCTTTAGTAGATTTTAACTTCGTGAATGCTTGTGTTAGTGTTGAGGTTGATGGAACAAATGTAACTCTAGATAGAGAAATTGATGGAGGTGAAGAAAAAGTTTCTTCAGTTTTACCAATGGTAATTGCAGGACAAAAAGGAATGGTAGAAGAAAAAGATTTACGTATTCCAAATATGCGTGGAATTATGATGGCTCGTAAAAAACCATTAGCGGTAGTTGAACCAACAGGTGTTGCTGCTAGTACATCAACTCAGAATTTTGAGAAACCTGATGAAAAAGGAGCTGTTAAGTTAGTTGATAATGTTGATGCTTTAATCGATTTATTACACAACGAAGCAAAAGCAATTTAAAAGTTAGATTTAAAACCCCGTTGTTATGAGAGATATTAGTTTTCTTGTAATAATATAAAAAACATAAAAATATGTCTGTATTAGTTTTTGCCGATGCATCGGAAGGAAAATTTAAAAAAACTGCTTTTGAAGTAGTTTCATACGGAAAAAAAGTAGCAGAACAATTAAGAAGCAATATGGTGGTGTTAACTATCAACGGAGGAGATGCTTCTGAATTATATGCTTTTGGAGCTGAAAACGTAATAGAAGTAAAAAATGATTTAACATCTTTTAATGCAAAAGCATACGCTTCAATAATAAAACAAGTAGCTGAAGTAAAATCAGCTAAAACAGTAATCATTGATTCAAGTATCGATGGTTTTACAGTAGCTCCATTAATAGCAGTAGGTTTAGAAGCTGGTTATGCGTCTAATGTTGTTGCTTTGCCAAGTAGTACAAGTCCATTTGTTGTAAAAAGAAAAGCTTTTTCTAATAAAGGATTTAATAACACTGAAATTTCTACCGAAGTTAAGGTGGTTGGTGTAGCTAAAAACTCATACGGAGCACATGAAAATGCAGTAGCTGGATCAACTGAAAGCTTTGAAGCTACTTTACCAGAATTAGGTGTAAAGTCTGAAAGTATTAATAAGGCTAGTGGAACAGTTACTATTGCAGATGCAGATATTGTAGTTTCAGCAGGTAGAGGAATGAAGGGGCCTGAAAACTGGGGAATGATTGAAGAGTTGGCAGATGTTTTAGGAGCTGCAACAGCTTGTTCTAAACCTGTATCTGATTTAGGTTGGCGACCACATAACGAACACGTGGGACAAACAGGTAAACCAGTGGCTTCAAACTTATATATTGCTATTGGTATTTCAGGTGCAATTCAGCACTTAGCAGGTATCAACGCATCAAAAGTAAAAGTAGTTATTAATACTGATCCAGAGGCGCCTTTCTTTAAAGCAGCTGACTATGGTATTGTAGGTGATGCTTTTGAAGTTGTACCTCAATTAATAGAGAAATTAAAAGCTTTTAAACAAGCATAAAATTATTGGGGATTTTCTTTTTTCTTTAAATTAGAGATCAACTCATAATTTTTAGTAAATTGTGCCCACTTAAAATGGCTGTCTAAAATTTGAAGCGTAGCGCCTAAAATTAGACAGCCTTTTTGTTATTTATAATGATTACATGAGTTTAATTAAACTAACTATTAAGGGGATTTCGTATAGCCAAACTCAAAGTGGCGCTTATGCATTAGTGTTAAGTGAAATGGAGGGTACAAGAACACTCCCAATTATTATTGGAGCTTTTGAAGCACAATCAATAGCAATTGCTTTAGAAAAAGAAATTCGTCCGCCAAGACCACTTACGCACGATTTGTTTAAAACATTTTCAGATAAATTTTCAATAAAAGTAAGTCAGGTAATTATTCATAAATTGGTTGATGGCGTTTTTTTCTCTAGTTTAATTTGTGAAAGGGAAGGCCTTGAAGAGGTTATTGATACTCGTACCTCGGATGCAATTGCTTTAGCAGTTCGTTTTCAGGCACCAATCTATACGTATGAAAATATTTTAGATAAAGCTGGTATCTATTTGAAAATGGATGAAGAGTTAATTATTGAAGAAGATTTAGAGTCAGATGATATAGAATTTTCTTTAGAAGATGAGCTTGACCAAACTCAAGGTTATAGCCATTTACAGTTAGAAGAGTTACATGAAAAACTGAATGAAGCCGTAGCTAATGAAGATTACGAATTAGCAGCCGAAATTCGTGATGAAATAAGCAAACGATCTTAATAAAATATAATAAAATGAAGAAATTATTTACTTTCATAATGCTTTGTGCATCCATGATAATTTATGGGCAAAGCATAGAAAAAAAGTGGAATTTTTCATCGATTACCACTGATGGTAACTCGGTAGTTGTTATAAACCCATCAGACGTTTTAAGTTTGGCTAAAGGAAACTTTAGTTATTCTTTACAAGCTAAAGATAGTTTGCAAACTGCAGGGAACTACATATATCAAAATAACCTACTGATTTTTAACCATAAACAACCTAAAGATACGGTTCGTTATTATAATGTGGTTGAACTAACGGACAATACTTTAACATTATCAGAAAAAAATGTAGTGTATAAATTTACTTCAGATATAGAAAGTGTTGTGCCTGTTAAACCAATTAAAGACGTAAAAACAACTGTTAATCAAATTGTGCCAAGTAAAGGGTTTTCAATGCAGAGCTTATGGCGTGGTGTTTTAGGAATGCTTTCGTTATTAATTATTGCCTTTTTATTTAGTGCTAATAGAAGAGGAATTGACTGGAAAACTGTAGGATTAGGATTGGCTTTTCAATTAATCATTGCAATAGGTGTTTTAAAAGTACCTTTTGTACAAGCAATTTTCGAATTTATTGGAAAAGGATTTGTTAAGATTTTAGATTTTACACAAGCAGGAAGTGAATTTTTATTTCAAGGTTTGATTTCAGATATGGATACCTTTGGGTTTATTTTTGCTTTCCAAATATTACCAACAATTATATTTTTCTCAGCATTAACTTCAGTGTTGTTTTATTTAGGATGGATACAGAAGTTAGTAAAAGTAATGGCTTTATCATTAAGTAAAATTTTGAAAATTTCGGGAGCAGAAAGTTTATCAGTTGCAGGAAATATTTTTTTAGGACAAACAGAAGCCCCATTACTGATTAAGGCGTATTTAGAAAAAATGAATAAGTCGGAAATTTTATTGGTAATGATTGGTGGAATGGCTACAGTTGCAGGAGCAGTTCTAGCAGCTTACATCGGTTTTTTAGGAGGGGATAATGAAATAATGAAATTGTTTTATGCAAAGCACTTATTGGCAGCCTCAGTGATGGCAGCGCCAGGAGCAATTGTAATTTCTAAAATATTATACCCACAAACTGAAGAGGTAAATACAGATGTAAAGGTTTCTTCAGATAAGATAGGGGCCAATATTTTAGATGCTATTGCAAATGGAACAACAGAGGGTTTGCAATTAGCAATGAATGTTGGGGCGATGTTGTTAGTTTTTGTAGCGTTTATTGCAATGATTAATGGTATACTAGGAGGAGCTGCTGGTTTTAATGGTATTGAGTATTTTGGATGGAATTTCACATCATTAAATGAAATTATTTCTAATAATACACCATACAAAGGCTTGTCATTAGAGTTTATTTTAGGCTATATTTTTGCTCCGTTAATGTGGTTAATAGGTGTTGCAAGTGAAGATATGGCTTTGATGGGGCAGTTATTAGGAATTAAATTGGCAGCAAGTGAATTTGTAGGATATATTCAATTAGCAGAACTTAAAAACATAGCAAGTGCAACGCATTTAACCTATAATAAATCGATAATTATGGCAACTTATATGTTATGTGGTTTTGCAAATTTTGCATCCATAGGTATTCAAATTGGCGGTATTGGTTCATTAGCACCTGGACAACGAAAAACACTATCAGAATTTGGAATGAAAGCTTTAATTGGAGGAACAATTGCTTCTTTAATGTCAGCAACAATTGCAGGTATGATTATCGGGTAGCGAGTCGCTACTGACAACTAAAATAGTTAATAACTTATTAATATAATTTTTAAAAGCTTCAGCATTAAACGTTGAAGCTTTTTTATTTTTACAAAAATCACAAGTAAAAAGATGAAGCAATATTTAGACTTAGTAAAACACGTTTTAGAAAACGGAAACGAGAAAGGTGATAGAACAGGAACAGGAACAAAAAGTGTTTTTGGGCATCAAATGCGATTTGATTTAAGTAAAGGTTTTCCGATGGTGACAACTAAAAAGTTACACTTAAAATCGATTATATACGAATTGCTTTGGTTTATAAAAGGTGATACAAATATTAAGTATTTACAAGAAAATGGTGTGAAAATATGGAATTCTTGGGCAGATGAAAATGGTGATTTAGGACCTGTTTATGGGCATCAATGGCGTAATTGGAATAGCGATGAGGTTGATCAGTTAAAAGAAGTAATAGCTACTTTAAAGAAAAATCCGAACAGCCGTAGAATGTTAGTTTCTGCTTGGAATCCTTCAGTAATGCCAGATACTTCAAAATCATTTTCTGAAAATGTAGCCAATAATAAAGCAGCATTGCCACCATGTCATGCATTTTTTCAGTTTTATGTAGCAGACGGAAAATTATCTTGTCAATTATACCAACGAAGTGCTGATATTTTTTTAGGCGTTCCGTTTAATATCGCTTCATATGCATTGTTTACTATGATGATCGCTCAGGTTTGTGGTTATGAAGCAGGCGAATTTATTCACACCTTTGGTGATGCTCATATTTATAACAACCATGTAGCACAATTAGAACTGCAATTATCTAGAGAAACAAGATCATTACCATCAATAAAAATTAACCCAGCCATAAAAAATATTGAAGATTTTACTTTTGAAGATTTTGAATTAATAAACTACAACCCGCATCCGCATATAAAAGGGGTTGTAGCAGTATAATTTAACTTTATTTTTACTAGTTTGTTTAGTAACTTTGTCAGAGGAACTAAAAAAATATATTAAATGACCACAAATGTTGATGTTTTAAAAGATTCCCTTTACGATAAAATTGCTGATATTAACGATGAAGAAGTTTTAAATGCTATTAAAACACTTGTAGATAATATTCAAATAGATGTTTTAGAAGAATCAATTACCCAAAAAAGAGACTTAACAAGTTATATAAAAGAATGGGCAAAAAGTATATAATTGCTCGGTAACTATAATTTATGATTACATTAATCGCTGCAATTGCAAACAATAATGCTTTAGGAAAAGATAACGATTTAATTTGGCACCTTCCTGCCGATTTAAAACGATTTAAGAAAGTAACTTCAGGGCATCATATTTTAATGGGACGCAATACTTTTGAAAGTATTGGAAAACCTTTACCAAACAGAACATCAGTAATAATAACTAGAAATAACGAATATGTTAAAGAAGGGTGTTTAATTGCTAATTCTGTTGAGGAAGCTATTGATTTAGTTGATGAAAAAAGCGCTTTTATAATTGGTGGCGCTCAAATTTATAAAGAGGTTTTAGCTAAAAATTTAGCAGATAGATTAGATATCACTATAGTACATCACAGTTTTGAAGCTGATGTTTTTTTTCCAGAAATAGATACTGATATTTGGAAAGAAGTAGCAAGAGAAGACTTTAAAGCAGACGAAAAGAATAAATACGATTATAGTTTTGTTTCATACATAAAAAGATAAACAATTGTTCGTTTTTTTAATATCAGAACGAGCGTAGTCGAGACCTCATAAAAATGTTATTCTGAATTTTATTTTAGAATTTTACTTGATAAAAATATGTCAATACAACTTACTGATATTTCTAAAACATACGGAAACCAAAAAGTAGTTAAAGGTATTTCTTTTGAAGCAAAAAAAAGCGAAATTGTTGGGTTTTTAGGTCCAAATGGCGCAGGGAAATCTACCACAATGAAAATTTTAACTGGTTTTATTCGGCCAACCGAAGGAACTGTTTTAGTAAACGGAATTGATGTTATTATAAACCCTATTGACGCGCAAAAAAGCATTGGATATTTACCCGAGCACAATCCGTTGTATTTAGATATGTATGTGCGTGAATATTTACAGTTTCAAGCATCCTTACATCAAGTTAAAAAAAATAAAATAGAAACGGTTATTCAACAGGTTGGATTATCAGTTGAGGCGCACAAAAAAATTAATCAATTATCAAAAGGATATCGCCAACGAGTTGGGTTAGCAGCAGCAATTTTACACAATCCAGCAGTGTTGATTTTAGATGAGCCAACTACTGGTTTAGACCCTAATCAGTTAGTTGAAATTCGTGAGTTGATAAAAGAATTAGGTAAAGATAAAACGGTTTTATTATCTACACATATTATGCAAGAAGTAGAAGCAATGTGTGATCGCGTAATAATTATAAATAAAGGTGAATTGGTGGTTGATAAACCAATTTCGGAACTTAAAACAAGTAACGAACAAGTATTAAAAGTTACGTTTGATTATAAATTAGAAGAACAGTTTATAAAACGATTACCAAACTTAACATCTTACAAAAATACCATAGAAAATAACTGGACACTTACTTTTGAAACAACAAAAGATATGCGCCCAGTAATTTTTGATTTTGCTCAAGAAAACGGATTGAAGATTCTTGGTTTAAATGCTGAAAATAAGAATCTAGAAAGTTTGTTTAGGGAGTTGACTAGTTAGTTGTTTTTTTATTTATTAGTCCCCAAAACTTAGCGTAAAACTCTTGGTCAGTGTTTAGGTTTTTAATTCCGTTACTAAAAAATTGCATTATCTCTTTTTTAAGTATTGGTGTTTTGTTTGTTAAGCAGTCGTTTCCTTTACTATCTAAAATAGAAATAGATGAGTAAATGGTGTTTTTTTTAGAGTTTGTGTCCTCATAACCTCCAGCAACAACGTAAAAATTTTCATCTCTATTGGGTAATAATTTTACTTTTTCCCAAATAAGCATAGGTACTCTTTGATTGCTTATAAATAAGTTTTTATCCCAGTTGTTAAAGGTGTCGTACATTACTTTTCTTGTGTAAAAAGAGGAGTGTGTAGCGTAAAAATTAAGCTCATTTATAAGATTGCCACTATTGTTTTTAACGTATTTAGATTTTTGTATTTTATAATTTACAAAACCATTTATATGTATAAAAGGGTATGGTAGTTTATTAGAAGCGGTAGGTATTTTTTGAGGCTTAGGTATGTGTATTGGTTTTGAAGATTTTATTTCTTCATAATATTTACCAGCAATATACTTTGTTGTTTTTGTTGTTGCACAACTGGATGAAATTAAAACTAATAATAAAAGTAGAAATGAGTTTTTCATGTTTTTTAAACAAATATAATAATTTTGTATAACAGTTAGGTTGAGTAATTAGCTTGATACCATACTTTTATCCAGACTCTTTTTAATATTAAAAAGACTATGTTTTCGATATAGATATCAATATCGGACAACCCTTTTTTATAAACCATTACTTCAGGAACGTCAACAATATATAAAAGGTTTTTATAGCTGTTTAAATCTGTAAGAATTAAATGTTTTAGCACTTTTTTTAATGCTTCTTTTAATGCAAAATGAGTGCTATTTTTGGTTAAATTAATTGTTAAATTAGCTAAGCTAAAATCTTTATTTAGTTGAAGAATTAAGTTTGTGTATAATTCTTCATCAACAGCGTTTATTAATATAGAATCACTATTATGATGTTTAGGAAGCATTTTAATTCAATTTATAATTAATATGTTGCTCATCTAACAGTTTTAAAAATTCGTTTGAAATTTTAATTTTTGTGTTTCTACTTGGTAAATTCAGTTCTATTTTTTCATTGGCTTCCCAAATGGTAAAGTGTAAATTATGCGTTCCGCTATTGGTTACAAATAGGTGTTGCAAATCTTTAATTTTGTTTTCATTTACTTCTTGCAAAGGCATTTTTATAGTGATTTTCTTACACATTTTTTCCATAATATCGTGCAGTAATAAAAAATCGGTAAAGCTAATTCTAGGTTCCCCTTTTATACCTTCTTTGTTTGTCCAACCTGGTTTTATCATTGTTTTTACAAACAAAAAAGAATTAGGAACTAAAAAGTGTTTAAACCTTAAGTATTCTTCACCAAAAATTCTAAACTCAAAATTTTCGCTATAATCTTCAATAAAAAAAGTAGCCCATCCTTTTCCTGCTTTTGAAACTCGATGTTGTACATCGGTAACTATTCCTCCAAATGACATTGCCATTCCTTCGTATTTTGGTAAATCGTTATAATAAGAAAGACTAGCGTTGGTAAATTTTAATTCGTTTTTAAAATCATCTAACGGATGGGCAGAAATATAAATACCAACTACTTCTTTTTCTTTTCCAAGTAATTCCATAGTTCCCCAAGTATCACAAATAGGAATAATAGGTTCAGGCATTTCCTCATCAGATCCTCCACCAAATAAAGACACTTGAGAAGAGTTTTTGTTTTCTTGATATTTATTACCAAAGCGGAGTGCTTTTTCTATAAATTTTTGTCCTTTTTCGTCTTCAATAAAATATTGTGCTCTGTGTGTGTTTGTAAAAGAATCAAACCCACCAGCTAAAATTAATCCTTCAAAAGCTTTTTTGTTAGCAACTCTTAAATCAACACGTTTGGCAATGTCAAAAACAGAAGAGAAGTGACCGTTTTCTTGACGTTCATTAATAATCGCATTTACAGCTGAGGTACCAACACCTTTAATGGCTGCCATACCAAAACGGATAGCACCTTCTTTATTTACTGAAAATTTAGAAAAAGATTCATTTACATCGGGTCCTAAAACGGTAATTCCGGCTCGTTTACATTCTTCCATAAAAAACGAAACCGATTTGATATCGTTCATGTTGTTTGAAAGTACAGCAGCCATATATTCAGCAGGGTAATGTGCTTTTAAATACGCTGTTTGATAAGCAATCCAAGCATAACAGGTAGAGTGCGATTTGTTAAAGGCATACGATGCAAAAGCTTCCCAGTCAGTCCAAATTTTCTCAAGTTTTTTAGCATCATGGCCGTTAGCCATAGCTTGTTCTACAAACTTAGGTTTCATTTTGTCGAGTACCGCAATTTGCTTTTTACCCATTGCTTTACGTAAAACATCGGCTTCACCTTTGGTAAAATCAGCTAGTTTTTGCGATAATAACATTACTTGCTCTTGGTATACGGTAATTCCGTAGGTTTCAGCAAGGTATTCTTCCATGGCAGGTAAATCGTATTCAATTTCTTCATCTCCGTGTTTTCTTCGGATAAAAGAAGGAATATATTCCATTGGTCCTGGACGATACAAAGCATTCATGGCAATTAAATCTTCAAAAACGGTAGGTTTTAAAGATCGCATATGTTTTTGCATACCGGGAGATTCGTATTGAAAAATACCAACCGTTTCTCCTCTTTGGAATAGTTCGTATGTTTTTATATCATCTAGCGGAAAATTTTCAGGATCTAGCAAAACGTCATGTCGTGCTTTTACAATTTTAACGGTATCTTTTATTAAGGTTAGCGTTTTTAATCCTAAAAAATCCATTTTTAGTAAGCCAGCATCTTCAACAACCGAGTTGTCGAACTGAGTTACGTACATGTCAGAATCCTTAGCCAAGGCAACAGGAACAAACTTGGTAATATCGTCAGGTGTAATAATTACACCACAAGCATGAATACCAGTATTACGTACCGAACCTTCTAAAACACGTGCTTTGTTAATGGTTTCTGCCATTAAATCGGATCCGTCAGACAAGCGCTTTAGCTCGTTAACCAATTCAATTTCTTCAGCTCTAAGTTTTTCTTTTAGCGTTTTTTCATCCAAAGAAAATATTTTCTTCAGTTTCATCCCAGGAATCAACTTGGCAATTCTGTCGGCTTCAAACAGCGGTAAATCAAGTACACGAGCAGTATCTCTAATAGAAGATTTTGCAGCCATGGTACCGTAGGTAATAATTTGCGCAACTTGATTTGCACCGTATTTTTCAATTACGTAATCCATTACCCGACCACGACCTTCATCATCAAAATCAATATCAATATCGGGCATCGATACACGTTCAGGGTTTAAGAAACGCTCAAAAAGTAAATCATACTTAATCGGGTCAATATTGGTAATCCATAAACAGTAAGCAACCACAGATCCGGCAGCAGATCCACGACCAGGCCCTACCGAAACGTCCATGTTTCTTGCTTCGCGGATAAAATCTTCTACAATTAAAAAATAACCAGGATACCCTGTTTTTTCAATTACTTCTAACTCAAAGTCTAAACGTTCGCGAATACTTTCTGTAATTTCACCGTATCGCTTTTTTGCACCTACATAGGTTAAATGGCGTAAAAAATTATTTTCACCTCTTTTTCCACCATCTTCTTCATCTTTTACATCTTTAAACTCTTCAGGAATATCAAAAGCGGGTAATAAAACATCACGAGCAAGTGTATAGGGTTCAATTTTATCAACAATTTCTTGAATGTTGATGATTGCCTCAGGAAGATCAGCAAACAAAGCCTTCATTTCTTCGGATGACTTGAAGTAATATTCATCGTTTGGTAAACCATAACGGTAACCTCTTCCTCTTCCTTTTGGTGTTGCTTGTTTTTCACCATCTTTTACACACAATAAAATATCATGAGCATTGGCATCTTCTTTATCTAAATAAAAAGTGTTGTTTGAAGCAACTGTTTTTATGTTATGTTTTTTTGAAAACTTTAAAAGTGTTTCATTTACAACCTTTTCATCTTGTTGATTGTGGCGCATTAATTCGATATACAAATCATCACCAAATTGTTCTTTCCACCAAAGTAAAGCTTCTTCTGCCTGCGCCTCACCAACATTTAATATTTTACTAGGCACTTCACCATAAAGGTTTCCTGTAAGTACAATAATATCTTCCTTGTATTGTTCAATTACTTTTTTGTCAATTCTTGGAATGTAGTAAAATCCATCAACAAAAGCGATGGATGACATTTTTGCTAAATTGTGATATCCTTTTTTGTTTTTTGCTAGTAAAACAACTTGGTATCCGTTGTCTTTTTGACTTTTATTTGTGTGATCGGTACAGATATTAAATTCGCAACCTACAATTGGTTTTAAAGTTTGTTGTGTTGCTTGATTTCCATTTTCAACAGCTTCTTTATTTGCAGCAGTTACTGATTTATTATGTTTAAAAACGGCTTCTACAAAATGGAAAGCAGCCATCATATTACCTGTATCGGTCATTGCAACGGCAGACATGTTGTCATTTGCCGCAGCTTTTACAATATTACCAATTTGAATGGTTGATTGTAAAACTGAATATTGGGTGTGATTATGAAGGTGTGCAAATTGAACATTTTTTAACTCAGCTAAAGCTTCATTCGTATTTATAGTTGCTTTAGCTCCTTTAGATTTTTCAATTCGAACACGAATTTTGTCACTTTCCTTTTTAAGGTTTAAATGATTTAACCCAATTACTTGAATTGTATTAGGGTTAACTTCTTTAAATCGATTAAAAAAGTCGTCTTCACATTGAAGTTGTTGTTTTGTAAACTGCTCAAGCCTTATTAATTCTAAAAAACAACGTGTGGTTGCTTCAACATCGGCTGTTGCATTATGTGCTTCACCAAAACCTGAGCCAAACAAATGTTGATGTAATTCAGTTAATGTTGGTAGTTTAAATTTTCCTCCACGACCTCCAGGTATTTGGCACATACTGGCGGTTTGTTCGGTACAAGTATCTAAAACAGGTAGTTGGGTTAAGTTGTTTTCAATACCTAAACGATGAAATTCACACCCCATAATATTTACATCGAAACCTACATTTTGACCTACCACAAATTTTGCTTTTTGTAAAGCATCGTTAAATAAAGCTAACCCTTCGGAAAGCTGAATACCTTGCTCTTGTGCTAAATCGGTAGAGATACCATGAATTCTTTCTGCGTCGTACGGAATGTTAAATCCATCAGGCTGAATTAAAAAATCATTATGTTCAACTAAATTACCCAATTCGTCATGTAATTGCCATGCTATCTGTATAGCTCTTGGCCAATTGTTGGTGTCGGTAATAGGAGCGTTCCAGCTTTTAGGTAATCCAGTAGTTTCGGTATCGAAAATTAAATACATCGAGAATGTTTAATTATTGAAGTGTTTAGGTAAAATACAGTGTAAAAATACAAAGAATTTACGGTGTTTGTTTTATAAGTTATTAACGAAGGTTTAAAGTGTTGAGAGAATGTTTTTAAATGTATAAAAGCTAACTTATTGTTATGTAGGTGTTAAGTTTTAAATAATTGCAATAAAAACTAATAGAGAGTCAATAAATAAAAGTATCTTTGCACTTTATTAAATTATAATTTTTATTACAATGAAAGAAGGAACAGTAAAGTTCTTCAATGAATCTAAAGGATTTGGATTTATTACAGAAACAGGATCAAACACAGAGCACTTTGTACACGTATCAGGTTTAATCGATGAGATTAGAGAAGGAGATACAGTAGAATTTGATCTTAAAGAAGGAAAAAAAGGATTAAACGCAGTAGACGTTAGAGTATTATAATTAATACTTATTTAATTTTTCTTAAGAGCTTGTTTTTCAGGCTCTTTTTTATTGCAATAAAGTTAGTTTTGTTTTCTTTATAAAGAAAAAAACTATAAATTTGCGCCCACTTATCACGAGATGATAAGATTTGTTAATAATCAAGGTCGCGTACCTTAAAAATTAAAATTATGCCTGTAAAAATTAGATTACAAAGACACGGTAAAAAAGGAAAACCTTTTTACTGGGTAGTAGCAGCTGATTCAAGATCAAAAAGAGACGGTCGTTTCTTAGAAAAAATCGGAACTTACAATCCAAACACTAACCCTGCAACTATCGACTTAGATGTTGATACAGCTGTAGAATGGTTACAAAAAGGTGCTCAGCCAACTGACACTGCTAGAAACATTTTATCTTACAAAGGTGCTTTACTAAAAAACCATTTAGCTGGTGGAGTAAAGAAAGGTGCTTTAACTGAAGAGCAAGCAGACGCTAAATTTGCTGCTTGGTTAGAAGAAAAAACTGGTAAAGTTGCTGGTAAAGTAGATGGTTTAGCAAAAGCTGAAGCAGATGCAAAAGCAAAAGCTTTAGATGCTGAAAAAGCCGTAAACGAAGCGCGTATTGCTGCTAATACTCCTGAGCCTGTTGTTGCAGATACAGAAGAGGTAGCTGCTGAAGGTGGAGCAGATAGCGAAGAATAAAAACTGTATTACGATGTTGCAAAAAGAAGAATGCTTTTATCTTGGCAAAATCGTTAAAAAACATAGTTTTAAGGGTGAGGTAGTTATTAAATTAGATACCGATGAACCCGATCTTTACGAAAATTTGGAATCAGTTTTTGTCGATTTAGGCAATAATCTGGTTCCTTTTTTTATTGAAAAATCTTCGTTAAGTAAAAACACTATGTTTCGCGTAAAGTTTGAAGATGTAGATTCTGAGGCAGATGCCGACGCAATAATGCGCGCAGGAATTTATTTACCTTTAAATTTATTGCCAAAATTATCAGGAAATAAATTTTATTATCACGAAGTTATAGGTTTTACTATTGTTGATAAAAAGTTCGGTAAAGTCGGTAAATTAGTTTATATCAATGATAAGGCGGCGCAACCTCTTTTTGAAATTGAAAATGAGGGAACTGAAATTTTTATACCGATGATTGATGACTTTATAAAAAAAGTAGATCGCGATAATAAAACTATTGAAGTTGAAACACCA
This sequence comes from Tenacibaculum soleae, assembly GCF_030549005.1. Taxonomy (NCBI): domain Bacteria; kingdom Pseudomonadati; phylum Bacteroidota; class Flavobacteriia; order Flavobacteriales; family Flavobacteriaceae; genus Tenacibaculum; species Tenacibaculum soleae. The sequence goes on along the minus strand of NZ_JAUOSW010000001.1, from coordinate 12,335 downwards.
GAAGGGTTAATTGAATTATATTTTGAAGATTAATTCTTTTTAAATACATTCTAAAAAACGAAAGATTTTATCTTTCGTTTTTTTGTTTTAGTAACATCATTATGGTGGGGTTAAAAAAGATATTCAAACACATAATCGTCTTCATTTTCAAAAACTTGTTGCATACCAATAAATTTAAAACCTATTTTTTTTAAGAGTTTCTGAGAAGCCTGGTTTTTGGGCATTGTAAAAGCTAATACTTTTTTTTGCTTAAATTTAGTCCGAACATATTCAATGATTAGTTTAGTGGCTTCAGTAGCATAACCTTTACCTCTTCCTTCAGGTAGAAATCCATAACCAATATCAATAAAATCTAACTTATCTCTTTGTAAAGCAGTTGAAGTTCCAATGGGTTTGTTGTTTTCTTTTAAGGTTACGGTAAAAAAACCTAATCCACCTAGTTTTGAATTTTTAAATAGAATATCTTTTAAATAAATACGAGTTTCTTCAACAGATTTCAATTTTTTATCACCTATGAATTCAATCCAATCAGGATCGTTAAATAGTTCAAAATAGAAAGAAGCCTCATTCACTTTAGCTTCTTTTATAATTAATCGTTCGCTTTCTAAAATCATCCCATAAAGATAAAATAAAAATGTACTTTTACAGCCCTTAATTTATAGTATAAAAAATGAGTTTATTACAAGAGTTACAAGATAGAAGTGGCAACCAGTGTGAGTTATGTGCTTCAAAAAATGATTTATCAATTTATGAAGTTCCTCCAATGTCAGTCGGTGGAGTAGATGGAAGTTTATTAGCTTGTGCTACTTGTATTGAACAGATTGAGGATGCTGATAAAACGGACGCAAATCACTGGCGTTGTTTAAATGATAGTATGTGGAGTGAGTTTAGAGCTGTAAAAGTTGTAGCGTGGAGAATGTTATCTAGACTTCGCAAAGAAGGTTGGCCACAAGATTTATTAGATATGTTGTATTTGGAAGATGATGATTTACGTTTTGCAAAAGAAAGCGGAGATCATTTAGATGAAAGTGAAAAAATAATTCATAGAGATGCTAATGGAGCTATTTTACAGGCTGGCGATTCTGTAGTATTAATTAAAGATTTAAAAGTAAAAGGCTCTAGTATGGTTGCAAAACAGGGTACTGCGGTTCGTAGAATTTCTTTAGATCATGAAAATGCTAAATACATTGAAGGTAAAGTTGGGCCTACGCAAATTGTAATCATTACCGATTATGTTAAGAAAATGGCAGAGAAGGAGTAGGAATTTAACGATGAGATTCTGAAACAAGTTCAGAATGACGTTAAAAAATAAGAATTAAAAAAGGGAACGTTTTAAAACGTTCCCTTTTTTAATTCTTATTTTTCAGTATTGTAAAATACTTTATAATATTTCATTTTTTTATCCTCATCATAACCTTGTTCTAGGTATTCAGAAGAAGCATCAGGCGCATCTACATCAATTTTAATTTGGATGTTAGTGTCGAGTTTAATTTCAGTTTTAAACTTACTTTTTTCCTTTTTTAAAACCGCATCTGAAACTTCAAAATTATTACGAATTAAAACATCATTTAAACCTTCAAAATGTTTTTTGTAATCTTCAAACATTCCTTGGTGTTTTTCATTTTCAAAAACTTCTTCTTTAAAACCGTGATAATCTACACTTTCATTTTCTTTAAAGTAATCTACAGTATTTGCTAAAAAATTACTTTGTTCTTGTTTACCAAATTCAGGTTTAATAATTTCTTCCGAAAAATCTTTACACATTTCTAAATAGTTTTGTGTATGTAAATTACGATCGTCAGCAAATTTAGCGTTTAAAAAATTCTTAATCCAATATTGAGCATCGTATTGGTTGTTATCTACCGATAAAATTACGGTTCCTTCAGCATCCGAAGAATTTATAATTAAACAACCTTTGTCTAATTTTTTTGTAGAGATTCCTTTTTGAACTACTACATCAAAACTATCATCATCATCTAAATAAGTTTGAAAAAAATCAACTTTACTTTCAATCTTAAAAACCCCAATAGCTTCGGTTAAAATGTCTTTATATTCGATGCCTTCAAAATAGGCAACAATTACATCACCGGTTTTTATATTGGCAGAGTTTGATTGTTCGTATAAATGATTTACAATATTTTTAGAATGTTCAATGAAAACTTCATTACTATCATCTTCAAAAATATCAGAAGTATATTTGTTAATTTCGTTTAAACGAACGTCGGCATGGTGGTTAAAACGATAACTTTGTGTTACTGTACCAAAGTTTTTTAATAAAAAAGGCATTAGTAGTTCGTAACTTTCTTCATCGAAACGAACTAAACTTTCTGATAATGCATTTTGACCACTGTTGTATTTATTAGCAACTTTATGAATAATACATTTGCTAATTTCGGCACGCGTTCTTTTAATCATCTTCTAAAATATTGGAAGACAAAAATAGAAAAACTAAAGTTTTAATTTAAACTGTTCTGGAAGTAATTTAAAAGTGGTACGATGATAAGGTGTTATACCAAATTGACGAATTGCATTTCGATGTTCTTTGGTTGGGTATCCTTTGTTTTTTTGCCAATTATATTGTGGAAATTCTTGATGCAATTTTTCCATATAATCATCTCTATATGTTTTTGCTAAAACAGAGGCAGCGGCAATACTCATAAATTTAGCATCACCTTTTACAATAGTTTGATGCGGAGTTTCTTTGTATGGTTTAAACTTGTTGCCATCAACAATAATAAACTCTGGTTGAGGTGAGAGTTGTGCGATAGCGCGTTGCATACCAGTTATTGAGGCTTGTAAAACGTTTATTTCATCTACTTCTTTATGATCTATAAAAGCAATGGCATAAGCAAGTGCATGCTTTTCTATATAAGGACGTAATTCTTGACGTTTTTTTTCTGATAGTTGTTTAGAATCATTTAACAACTCATGTTTAAAGTTTTTAGGCAAAATAACAGCAGCTGCAACCACAGGACCTGATAAACAACCTCTGCCAGCTTCATCGGTTCCGGCTTCTAGTAAATGCCCGCTATAGTTTAATTTTAACATGCTGCAAATTAACGGCTTTCAAATAAATTAAAATAATGTTTTACAAAAAAAGAGAATACATAAAGTAATATACTTTAACATAGGTTTATACCGTTTTGGTCGTATCGGTTTCGTTTAATTATTTTACTTTTGTAGCTATGAAGAAAAGTTTTTTAGTGTTTTTTTGTTTGATAAGTGTACAGCTGCTCTTTGCTCAAATTAGGCAATTAGATAATGGTTTAGGTGGATTTAATAATGGGTTAAATCAAAATTTAGATTCTGTATCTAACAATGAAATTAATGTAAAACTTAGTGGAAAAACGAAGTATACGGACTATAAAATAATTTCATTTAAAAATGACACGACGATTATTGACACGACACTTACATTAAAAAAACATTATAAATTTAATTTTTTAAGAAAGGATAATTTCGAATTATTACCTTTTCATAACCAAGGGCAAACGTTTAATAATTTAGGGTATAATTTTAACAATATTTCTCAATTTCCTGATATTGGTTTTCGAGCTAAACAATTTGGTTTTTTTGAAATTGAAGATGTAGATTACTACCATGTGCCTACGCCCACAACAGAGGTTTTATATAGAACAGGTTTAGAGCAAGGGCAGGTTTTAGATATTTTATTTACAACGAATTTTTCAAAACGTTTTAATGTAGGAATTTCGTATAAAGGACTTAGATCATTAGGTACTTATCGACGATCATTGGCGAGTACAGGTAATTTTAGGTTGAGTTTTAAATATGAGAGTCCAAAAGGGCAATATTTTATTAGAGGTCATGCGGTAAATCAAGATTTTTTAAATCAAGAAAATGGAGGGTTAACAGATGCTTCTTTAACTGCATTTCTTAATGAAGACCCTAACTTTAATAGTAGAGGTAGGTTAGATATAAATTTAAATGATGCAGAAAGTACCTTAGAGGGAAAACGCTTGTATTTTGAGCATACGTTTAAAATAGTATCTGCAAAAGATAGTTTGCATCAAAAAGATTTTTCAAATTTAAAAGTAGGACATTCTTTTACGAGAAACTCTAAATACTACCGTTTTAATCAATCAGCAGCAACTCCTTTAATTTTTGGAGATGCAACCATAACAGGAACCATAAATGACAGGGCTAATTTTTTGGTATATAATAATGAGTTTTTCTTAGATTTTAATTCAAAATATATTCTTGGTAAATTTAGAGTAAAAACAGGGTATAGTACCTATAAATATGGATATGAAAATTTACAAAACAACCTAGTAGGTATTACTAAGAATAAACTGAAAGGAGATGGAGTTTCGTTTGGAGCAAATTGGAACGGAAAAATCAATAATTTTTATGTAAACGCATCTGGTAATTTAACACCAGGTAGCGGACGCCTTTCAGGAAATAATTTAAAAGCAGAAGCTTTTTATAAAAAGGATAGTTTATTTACGGTAAAAGGACGATTAGAAATTAGCAATAAGTTACCAAATTTTAATTTTTTATTGCACCAAAGTAGTTATAATAAATATAACTGGGAAAACGACTTTACATCTGTAGGAACTAAAACTATAGGAGGTGTTATTGAATCTAAATGGGCAAATGCTAGTGTTGATATTACAAGTATTGATAACTACACGTATTTTGATGAAAATAGTAAGCCGCAACAGTTTTCAGGTAGTGTTGATTATTTAAAAGCAAAAGTATCGAAGGAATTTGTTTTTGGAAAATTTGCGCTTGATAATACATTAATGTATCAAAAAGTAGCTAGTGGGGGTAGTGTATTTAGAGTTCCTGAATTTGTAACAAGAAATACACTATATTATTCAGGTAATTGGTTTAAAGGAAACCCATTGTTTGTACAAATAGGAGCTACATTCAACTATTTTTCTAAATACAAGGCAAACGCTTATAATCCTTTATTAGCAGAGTTTAGGTTGCAAAATGATACAGAAATAGGTTACCCAACCGTTGATTTATTTTTTAATGGTCGAGTACGAAGAACACGTATTTATTTTAAAGCCGATAATGTGAGTTCTTTCTTTTTAAAGAAAAACTATTTATCGGCACCGAGCCATCCATATAGAGATTTTGTAATTCGTTTTGGAGTTGTTTGGAATTGGTTTATCTAATCGTAAGACGATAACTTATAGTTTTGGATAAGCAATGAGATTTAAATATAGGTTTGATGGTTTTATTACACAGGTTCTCATGGGGGCTATAGTGCTATTTTCTTTTTTATCAATTATTATAAACAAATAGACTTTCAATTATTTTAGCAGTAACAGTTAAATCACCTCGCCAACTTTCTATTAACTCGTTAGAATAACCCCAATGTGCTTTAGAAAGCAAAGCAATATTGGTTAGTAATTCAACGTCTTTTGTGGTTACTTTTTATTATTTTTTTGCGATTTCTCTAATTTTAATTCTAAAAGCAGCGAATAATAAAGTCATAAACGGACTCATCCAGTTAAACATAGCATAAAAAGCGTAATCTATAACTGGCACTCCTAATACACCAGAGTGATAAGCTCCACAAGTATTCCAAGGAATTAATACAGAGGTTACTGTACCAGAATCTTCAAGAGTTCTACTTAAATTTTCAGGAGCTAAACCTTTATCTTTATATGCTTTTGCGTACATTTTACCTGGCACTACAATTGCTAAATACTGATCAGAGGCTGTAAAATTTAAACCAACACAAGTTGCTACTGTACTTGCAAATAAACCGAATACAGAATCGAATAGTCCTAACATAAAACTACTAATTCTTGCCAATGCTCCGATAGCATCCATAATTCCACCAAAAACCATAGCCAAAAGTATTAACCATACAGTACCTAGCATTTTTTTCATACCACCAGCAGTAAATAAATCTTTTAAAATTTCATTATCTGTAGCAACAGAAGTTTCAACAGTTATAGCTTGCATTACACCTTTATATGCGGAGTTAAAATCTAAAACTTCTACACCAGCAATTTGCGCAACAACTTGGGGTTGAAAAATTAATGAAAAAATTCCGCCTAAAATTGTTCCTGCTAATAAAGCAATTAATGGTGGGGTTTTCTTTATTATTAAAATAATTACTAATATCGGAACTATAAATAACCAAGGAGAAATATTAAAAGCTTTATCTATATCAGCTAATAGGTTTTGAGTATTTGCTTCGCCAGTTGTTGTTTGTGTAAAACCTAAAATCATAAAAAAGATTATAGTTACAATAAATGTAGGAACAGTTGTATAAGACATATAACGAATATGTGTAAATAAATCGGTACCTGCCATGGCTGGAGCTAAGTTTGTAGTGTCAGACATTGGGGACATTTTATCACCAAAATAAGCGCCAGATAAAACAGCTCCTGCTGTCATTCCTAATGAGATTCCTAAAGCTTCACCAATTCCTATTAAAGCAATACCTACAGTTGCAGAAGTTGTCCAAGAGCTACCAGTAGCAATAGAAATCACAGCACAAATAATTAAGCAGGCTACTAAAAATATAGTTGGATTCAATATTTGTAAGCCATAATATATCATAGAAGGTATAATACCACTTATTAGCCAAGTTCCTGCTAAGGATCCAACCATTAAAAGAATTAAAATAGCACCAGCTGTAGATTTTATATTCTCAGCTACCTCTTCCATCATTTGTTCGTAAGAAACTTTATTTTTAAACCCTACAACAGCAGCAACAGCAGCTCCTAATAATAAAATAAATTGATTACTTCCACTTAAAGCATCATCACCATATATAAAAACATTATAGGCTAGCATGGTAATTAAGGCAAATACAGGAATTAGTGCCTCCCATATACTTAGTTCTTTATTATCAATAATTTTTTGGTCTTCTATAGTAATTTCAGATAAGTTTTTATCGTCTTGCATTATGTAGTATTTTTCGGTTTGTAATGTTACGATTTTGTGAAGAATTATACAAGTAGAAACCATTTAGTACTTTTGTTAACTATGTATTCATCAATACAAATTGTTTTAGTTACTGCTTGTGGCGAAATAGTACTTGGTAAAAAAGATAGGAAATAAAGCATTGTTATTTGGTGAAATTGGTGGACAATACCTGGTTTTGATGTGTTTATTGGTGACTGAATGTATGGAAATGAAATTGACACCATGGCATTTTATAGAGATTTTACTTACTGTTTTAGATTCTTTATATTTTTTAGGGTAGATGACTTTTAAACTATATAATAAAGGGAAAAAACTAGGTACAATAACTTTTAATAATTAGACTTAGCTGTGTTTTTATTCATCTTTGCCACATCCAATTTTTAGATAGTTTTACTCTTTAGGGTACGCAGTTATTTTTACAATTTTAATACTTGTTTACCCCTGTTTTCAGGGGTAGTAATTTTACCCTTAACAAGGGATATTTAAAATAGTCTATATCTATAATTTTGTTGTAAAACATATAACAGTAATGTTATGTGTTAATATTATTTTATTAAATAATTTAAGATTAGCTTATAAAATAAGTAGTTGCATAACTACACAACTATAAATAATATAAAAGACAACATTATTACATGAAAGTTATAGTTACCATTATTCTGTGCTTTTTTATCTACACGATTTCTGCTCAAAACTTTATTACTACTTGGAAAACAGATAATCCAGGAACTTCATCAGCAACCTCAATTACAATTCCTACAATAAGTGGTGGGTATAATTACGATGTAGATTGGGATAATGATGGGGTTTTTGATGAACTAGGGGTTACAGGTTCTGTTACGCACGATTTTTTATCAGCAGGAAACTATACCATACAAATTAGAGGAAACTTTCCTCGTATTTTTTTTAATAATGGAGGCGATAAAGAAAAAATACTTTCGGTAGATCAATGGGGAGATGGAAAGTGGACTTCTATGGAAAAGGCTTTTTATGGATGTAAAAATTTAGAGGTAAATGCAGCTGATGTACCAGATTTGTCTATGGCAACAAGTATGAAATATATGTTTTCTGGAGCAGCAAGCCTTAATCAGAGCCTTAATAGTTGGGATGTTAGTACAATAACAGACATGAGTGGTTTGTTTTCATCAACTACAATTTTTAATCAAGACCTCTCTAGTTGGGATGTGAGTAATGTGGTAGATATGAGATCAATGTTTTCGTCATCAAAAGCCTTTAATCAAGATATTTCTGGTTGGAATGTTGGTAATGTTACCAATATGTCAGGCATGTTTTCATCTACAGCAGTTTTTAATCAACCTATTGGGGTTTGGAATGTTGGAAGCGTAACAGATATGAGGTCAATGTTTTCATCATCAAAAGCCTTTAATCAAGATATTTCATCATGGAATACGAGTAAGGTAACCAACTTGAGTTGGATGTTTTATTTCTCTGAAGCATTTAGCGGAGATATTAATACTTGGGATGTTAGTAATGTTACAAATATGGGATACATGTTTTCTTATTGTTCTTATAATCAACCTATAGGTAATTGGAATACAGCAAAGGTGAAATCAATGAAATCTATGTTTTTTCAAAACAAAGATTTCAATCAAGATGTAGGTTTATGGGATGTAAGCTCAGTAACAGATATGAATTCTATGTTTTGGGGGGCAAAAGCTTTTAATCAAGATATTTCTGGATGGAATGTAAGTAATGTTACCGATATGGGGGTAATGTTAGCTTGGGCAAAAGACTTTAATTCTGATATTAGTGGTTGGGATGTAAGTAAGGTAATCAACATGAATAGTATGTTTGATGGAGTAAGAGCCTTTAATCAACCTATTGGTTTATGGGATACTTCATCAGTAGTAAACATAGCAAATATGTTTCATAGCGCAACTTCATTTAATCAAGATTTAAGTAATTGGGATGTTAGTAACGTAACCAATATGATGGGAGTATTTTGGAATGCAACAGCATTTAATGGAAATATTTCAAATTGGGATGTTAGTAAAGTAACACAAATGCCAAGAATGTTTTATAAAGCAACTTCATTTAACGTTGATATCACAAATTGGAATGTAGCTTCAGTTACTTCTATGGAAAATATGTTTAGAGAAACAACCATTTTTAATCAAAACATTAGTGGTTGGGATGTAAGTTCGGTAGCAAGTATGGAAGGTATGTTTAGGTATACCGATTTATTTAATCAGGATATTTCTGGTTGGAATGTAGCATCTGTTACCAATATGGAAAGCATGTTTGAAAAAGCTATTGTATTTGATCAAAATTTAGGGAGTTGGAACGTAACGAATGTAACAAACATGAATCGCATGTTTCACTACATGGAACTATCAACCACAAACTACGATGCTTTATTAAACGGATGGAACTCACAAACATTACAACCAAATGTTGTTTTTAGTGGAGGAGGCAGTACATATTGTACAGCAAAATCAGCAAGAGATAATATAATTAATACAGATAATTGGACGATTACTGATGGCGGATTAGCATGTGCTTTAAGTACTACGGATTTTGTAACTACTTGGAAAACGGATAATCCAGGAACATCATCAGCAACCTCAATTACAATTCCAACGCATGGTACAGGTTACAATTACGATGTAGATTGGGATAATGACGGAATTTTTGACGAACTGGGAGTTACAGGATCAGTTACCCACGATTTTTTAACTGCCGGAACTTACACCATACGAATTAGAGGAGATTTTCCACGTATTTATTTTAATAATACAAATGATAAAGAAAAAATACTTTCAGTTGATCAATGGGGAGAAGGGAAGTGGACTTCAATGGAAAAGGCTTTTTTTGGGTGTAAAAAATTAGAAATAAATGCATCAGATTCACCAGATTTATCGAAAGCAACAAGTATGAAGTTAATGTTTTATGGAGCAGAAAACTTTAATCAAAACATTGGTAATTGGGATGTTAGTACAATAACAGATATGGGTGAATTATTTGCAAAAGCAACTATTTTTAACCAAGATATCAATGCGTGGGATGTTTCTTCAGTTACATCATTAAATTATATGTTTTATGAAGCAAGTAGTTTTAATAAAAATCTTAATAACTGGAATGTAAGCAATGTGGATGTGATGAATGGTGTTTTTGAAAAAGCAACTTCCTTTAATGGAGATATTTCAAGTTGGGATGTTTCTTCTGTAAAAACAATGCATTCAATGTTTTATGAAGCAAAAGCTTTTAATCAAAATATTGGTAATTGGGATGTTTCCTCTGTAGAAACGATGGAATATATGTTTTTTTCAGCATCAGTTTTTAATCAAAAAATTGGTAATTGGGATGTTTTTAAAGTAACTAATATGAAAAACATGTTTATGTATGCATCCGTTTTTAACCAAGATATTGGTAATTGGGATGTTTCTAATGTTACTACTATGCGAGGAATGTTTTATTATACAAATACATTTAATCAAGATATTGGTAGCTGGGATGTAGCTAAAGTAACCGATATGTATCGGATGTTTATAGGAGTAAATTCCTTTAATCAAGATATAAGTAATTGGAATGTAGCTAATGTTACTTCTATGAAAGAAATGTTTAAGTATGCAACTTCTTTTGATCAAAATATAGGAGGCTGGAATGTAGCCAACGTTACCAATATGGTAGATATGTTTAAAGATGCAAAACTTTCAACCCCAAACTACGATGCCTTATTAAACGGATGGAATGCGCAAACATTACAGCCAAATGTTATTTTTCATGGAGGTAGTAGTACGTATTGTTCGGGAAAAATAGCAAGAGATAATATAATTAATACAGATAATTGGAATATTACAGATGCTGGATTAGCTTGTACATTAAATACAACTGATTTTGTAACTACTTGGAAAACCGATAATCCAGGAACTTCATCAGCAACCTCAATTACAATTCCAACGCATGGTAGCACCACCTACAATTACGATGTAGATTGGGATAATGATGGGATTTTTGATGAAACAGGAATTACAGGATCGGTTACTCATGATTTTTTAACAGCAGGAACGTATACCATACGAATTAGAGGAACTTTTCCACGTATTTATTTTAATAATGCAAGCGATAAAGATAAAATACTATCGGTTGATCAGTGGGGAAGTAACCAGTGGATTTCAATGGAAGCAGCATTTAAAGGATGTGAAAATTTAGAAGTAAATGCACCCGATTCACCTGATTTATCGAAGATGATAAATATGAGAGAAATGTTTTGGGGAGCTAGTAAGTTTAACCAAGATATTAGTAATTGGGATGTTTCTAATATAGAAAACATGACCTCGTTGTTTGCCATAGCGAGTTCTTTTAATCAAGATATTAGTAGTTGGGATGTATCTAACGTAACCAGTATGGGGTGGATGTTTTCATCAGCAAAAGCATTTAATCAAGATATTAGTAGTTGGGATGTATCAAAGGTAAAATGGATGCAATGGATGTTTGCTTCAACCGATACTTTTAACCAAGATATTAGTGGTTGGGATGTTTCTAATGTAGAGTTGATGAGTTTTATGTTTTGGAAATCAACTTCTTTCAATCAAAATATAAATGCTTGGAATGTGTCTAAAGTAAAAACAATGAGATCTATGTTTGAAGGGGCAATATTTAATGGAAATATAGGTCTTTGGGATGTCTCAAAAGTTATCGATATGAGTTTGATGTTTAAGCAAAATAATTTCTTTAATCAAGATATTAGTAATTGGAATGTTGCTAACGTTACCAATATGAAAGAAATGTTTTCTAGAGCAAGAGTTTTTAATCAAGATATTAGTGGTTGGGATGTTTCTAATGTAACTAATATAAGTTATATGTTTAATTACGCTGTCGATTTTAATCAAGATATTGGTAGTTGGAATGTAGCTAAGGTTACTGATATGAGAGCAATATTTTGGAGAGCAAGCTCTTTTAATCAGGATATTGGTAGCTGGAATGTTTCTAACATAACCGATATGAGTTATATGTTTAGTGGGGCTTTAACTTTTGATCAAAATATTGGTAGTTGGAATGTCGCTAAGGTTACTACTATGAAAGATATGTTTAAAAATGCTAAACTTTCAACTACAAATTACGATGCACTATTAAACGGATGGAATGCACAAATATTACAGCCTAATGTTATTTTTGATGGAGGAAATAGTACCTATTGTTCTGGAGAAACAGCAAGAAATAATATGATTAATGTAGATGGTTGGACAATTATTGATAGCGGAAAAAATTGTGGAGTACCATCGTGTGCGGTATTAAACAGTCCTTCGGATGGAACAACAGATGTATCAGTAAGTACAAATTTAAGTTGGTCATCAATAGCAACGGCAACAGGCTATAAAATTAGTATCGGAACAAGTTCGGGTGCAACCGATGTTGTCAATAATGAAGATGTAGGTAATGTATTGACTTACAATCCA